>QHXM01000072.1 GCA_003222945.1 Acidobacteriota bacterium | reverse complement strand
GATGGCGATGGAAAGGAGCGCGGCGTTGGTTGCGCCAGCGCGACCTATTGCGAGTGTGCCGACGGGAATGCCTGCGGGCATCTGCACGATTGATAGAAGCGAGTCGAGACCTTTTAGAGATTTGCTCTCCATCGGCACGCCAAGGACCGGAAGAAGCGTGTGCGCGGCCAGCACTCCAGCAAGGTGCGCCGCGCCGCCCGCCGCCGCAATGATAACTTCAATCCCGCGCCGTTCTGCGCTCGCAGCAAACTCGGCAGACTGCGTGGGCGTGCGGTGCGCAGACAGCACGCGGCATTCGTGCGGAATGTTGAACTCGGTCAAGGTTTTGTCCGCGTGCTGCATCGTCTCCCAATCCGACGTGCTCCCCATGATGACGGCGACGAGAGGCTTCGTTGGTGAATCAGTGTTTCTTTCGTTATCTTCCATTTCCATTTACCCGTAAATTAAAAATTAACCACAGAGGAAGCTAAGAAATTTACGAAAATAGATTTGAGATTTCAAATTTCTTATCTCAGATTATTCTTCTCTGTGTCCTCTGTGCCCTCTGTGGTTAGTTCCTATTCCGTATTCGGATTGATCTCATTCTTAATCTCTTTGCTCTCTGGATTCTGAGCGCCCGGAATAAGTGAGCCTGAAGGCTTAACGTCTTTGAATTTCTCCGAAGGGCTTAACTCAGAAGTTGACTGCTCTTCGTTCGCGGATTCATCCTGTTTATCGTCCTGATTCATAATCTTTCTCCTTCATCTCTATTCGCCCTGATCCAGCGAATAGCCACGTTGCCCGTCGAAGTTGCAGAGGTTTTCAGTCTTAATAAAGTCTAAGCCTGCGTCTGAGACGCGCTTGAGAAGCTGAACAATCTGCGCATGACTGACCGCCTGGCCTTCCCCTTGCGATATGAAGCGACAGCGCCAGTGATCGGAGCAGAAAGTCTCAGGGTTTCCGCCCGGCCAGACCTTCACGCCGCGATTACTAATCATCGCAAGCTTCAACTCATTGCCTGCGAGCGGCGCTAACGCCTCGCCCAACTGATTCGCCGAACCCTCGCGCCAATCAAGAAAAACATCAACGCCCACAAGCTCCTTCTTCGCGCGCACTCTCTCTTTCGCACCCTGCCCGGTCTTGAAAGCTTCGTTGCTGCCTTTATTGTAGCTAACGGCTTTCAATGTCTGCGGCATCTCGCCAACGCGTGCGGCGACAGCTTCTGCAAACTCCTTTGTCCCGACCTTCTGCTTGCTCACCTGCTCGTCGTAAATATCGTATGTATGAACGCCGTCCTCGATTGTGCGAAGCCATGCGTTGTGAACTTTCTCCGCAACGTCAACCTGCCCAATGTGAACAAGCATCATCACTGCTCCGAGCAGCAAGCCGGATGGGTTAGCAAGATTCTGCCCGGCGCGTCGCGGCGCAGAGCCGTGAATAGCCTCGAACATGGCAACGTTCTCGCCTATGTTCGCAGAACCCGCTAAGCCCACAGAGCCTGCTATCTGCGCTGCAACATCCGATAGAATATCGCCGTAAAGATTCGGCATCACCAGTACATCGAATGCTGTTGGCGTGTCTGCTAATTTCGCAGCGCCAATGTCAACGATCCAGTGCTCCTTTTCTATGTCCTCATACTCAGCGCCAATCTCATCGAAGACTTTATGAAAGAGGCCGTCCGTCAACTTCATTATGTTGTCTTTCGTAAAGCACGTGACCTTCCTGCGGTTGTTGCGCCGCGCGTACTCGAAGGCGTAGCGCACGATCTTTTCAGAGCCTGGCCGCGAGATGAGTTTCAAGCACTGAGTGACCTGTTCGGTCTGGCGATGTTCGATTCCGGCGTACAGGTCCTCTTCGTTCTCGCGCACGATGACCACATCCATGTTCGGGTGTTTTGTCTCAATGAACGGATGATAGGAGACGCACGGGCGCACGTTCGCGTAAAGTCCAAGCGTCTTTCTGACAGTCACGTTCAAGCTCTTGAAGCCTCCGCCCTGCGGAGTGGTAATCGGAGCTTTAAGGAAAACTTTTGTGCGACGTAGAGACTCCCACGCGCTAGGCTCGATGCCTGCGGAGTTTCCCGCCAGATAAACTTTCTCGCCTATCTCAATGGTCTCAATCTCAATACGCGCTCCGGCCTCTTTCAAAATGTGTAGCGTGGCCTGCATTATCTCCGGGCCGATGCCGTCGCCGTGTGCGACAGTTATGGATACGTTTTCCGGCATGATGACAGTCCTGGCCTTTCGTCCTTGTGGTCTCTCGAAATTATTAGCTTGGGTGCGGAGCAATATATGATAAAAGTGTGGGCGCAGGCAACGGACGCGGGATAGAGTGGACGAGGATGCGATTAAGCAACAGGGCATCAATTACGACGCGCGTATTCCAAAGGAAAAGATTTTGCTCTTCCGCAGATTGAGATATGTCAGCAAGTTCCGCAATCTTAATTTCACTCGCTATCTGCGCTATTGCAGCAGCCCTTGAAGGCATCTGCGCAGGGAAGAACGTCAAGTCATATTTTGCTGAGCTGAAATTCCCACCTTACTCCGCTAATTACCTGTTCTTCCGCGCCCGTAATCTGTTCTATAGTTTTATTGCGGGCATCCTTTGATCCATTATGAATCTCATTTAGACTCTCAAAGAGACGCAACGGCTAAGCGCGCACGTTGTTGCAATGCTGTGCGATAGGCTGCGGCTTCCGGCGACGAAGCGTTCTGTGAATAGGTCACGCGCATTCCCTTCGAGCCTTGTCCCTGCTTTTCAACGCGCATGGCATAAGTCTGTCGAGTGCGCGGAACGTATAGAACAAAACGATAATCAAGCGCGCGACCCTTGGCGTTCGTGCCCGTGCAGATAACTTCGTCAAGGCCGTCGCCATCAACATCCCGGCTCTCCGCCGTCCAAGTCGCTCCGCGAAAACCGGGCGCATCGAGCGGAGCGCGGCTTACTACGCGATAGTGTCCCGCCTGATTCTCCATCACAAAAAGATGTGATGTGCCTTCCTTGCGCTCATTGTGAATTGCTACGATGGCTTGATTTCGGTTGCGGTCCGTATTGATCACGCGCACATCGCCAATCTCATCGCCGTGCGAAGCGGAAGTGACCAGATGACGCGCAACGTCCATTGAGAGCGGCTCTGACGCGGCGACCTTTTGAAGCGGCGCGCCTGAAAATGATGAATCGAGCGAAGCGGTTGCGGCAGCAGGCTGTGATGAAGCAGTCTCGCTCGCTTCCATTGCCTGCTTCGTCTGCGCGCTTCGTCCCCACGCAAGAAGGCCAAGTCCGAGAACTGCGACCATAGCAATCGGCGTCGCTGCGCGAAAGACGGCGCTCCGCTTTGTATTGAGCGCCGCGACTGTAGAAGAGAAAGGTTGCTCATCCAGAACGGGACGCGGGCGCTTCATGATGCTCTTTTCCAGAAGCTTCTGCGCCGCGCGTGCATCTTTCGGGCGATCATCGGGACGCTTAGCAAGAAGCGTGTGGACCGCAAGAACGAGCGGGCGAGGCAGATCATCACGCATTTTAGGAAGCGGAGGCGGAAGCGCTGTCGCCTGTCTGACGAGCACAGCCGACGCGAGCGGGTCTGTGAAAGGCGGCTGCCCTGCAAGCATTTCGTAGAGCAGAACGCCAAGAGAATATAGATCGCTTCGCGCGCCGATGCGCTGACCCAAACATTGTTCGGGCGACATGTAGCGCGGCGTTCCTACGATGACGCCTGAACCTGTGGTCGCGTGCGTGTGCGTCGCGTCGGCAGATGTCGCAAGAACTTTAGCGACGCCAAAATCCAGAACGCAGACGCCGCGCTCGTTGAGCATTATATTCGACGGCTTCAGGTCGCGGTGGACTATGCCGAGTTGATGAGCTTCGGCTAACACGTCGCAGATGTCTGAAGCTATGCGGACGGCGCGTTCTGCTGTGAAGCGTCCTTCGCGCTCAAGAGTTTCTGAAAGCGTCTGGCCTTCGACATATTCCATTATGATGAAGTGGCGACCGTCCGGCAGGTTGCCCGCGTCGAAGATCATTGCTGCGTGCGGGTGGCGAAGACGCGCCATCGTGCGTGCTTCGCGCATAAAGCGGTCCGCAACGTCCGGGTCGGAAGCGTATTCGGGTTTGATAATCTTGACGGCTACGGGGCGGTCCAATCCCAGATGCTTTGCGCGATAGACAGTGCCCATGCCGCCCGTGCCGATTTCACATTCAATGCGGAATCGTCCGGCGATGATTTGGGGGACATCCATTTCTTTGACCCTCTTTTCGGGATAAAGGGTCGCAAGACCTCGTCTCAATGCAAGGGAGTTTGAAGGCGCGCAGGTCTTACGGCGCTTAACTTTTAAGGAGTTTTAGTTTTTAGCCCGTGCAGTAACGGGGAGAAGGGGCGCGCTCCGGGAAATTTTACGACCGGGGCGAGTGCGTAGTCTAGCACTTTTTACCGAGACAGGGGAAGGAATTAGTCAGTTGTCAGTTGATAAAGCTGAACCCGACTGACCGCTTTCCTATCTGGCCGTTACTTCGAGCGTGTAGCTGGCGTTTCCTCTGGTGCCGCCGACTTCTATGATGTAGTCTCCGGTGCGTGGCAGCGAGCCGTTCCAGTCTGTACTCTCTTGAGCATTTTCCAGAGTCTGCCTGCCTCCCGGACGATAGATGGTGAAGACGGCATTGTTCTCTTCTGAAGTTATGTGGACGATTAGAGTTTGGCCTGCACGCGCGTGCAGTATAAAGCGGTCTCTGTCGCCGCGCACGACCGCATCCTTTATGACCTTCGTCGTGCGCCCACGCTCGAATCGTATGCGGCGCGTGCGGTCTCTCACGCCCGCCGCAGCGCAGGTTGTTATAAGCAGAAGAGTCGCGATGAAGAGAACGCGAAACTTCATGGCAAAATTTGTCTTCTTCATTTTGTTTCCTTTCTAATCAGCAATGAACTCTACTGACTGGACCTTGTAGCCAGCCTCCTTGCTTCCCTTCACGTGCATAATGAGCGCGCCGCCTTCGTAAGAGTAGGCGCAATGAAGATCGCCTTCATCATTGCAACCTTGAAACTGCATACCTTCTGTTCCTGTGCTCTCCTTGAAGAGCTTCGCAATAGCAGTGTCGGATGCGAACCTCGCGGCAGCATCGCGGTCGTGTCTTGCGAATGCGTTGAAGAGTCCGCGCGCGGCGTCTTCAGGCGTCGAGCTTTTGTCTTCGGCAGACATTGTGCGGGACGGCGAGGCGGTCGCCTGCGGTGTTGCTTGTGGACTCGGCGTTGTCGTTGTAGCGGTGGTCGTGTTCGTGGTCGCCGTAGAAATCTTAGTATTAGTGTTGGTCGTGTTAGCGCCTTTGCCGCAGTTGACAAAAACCATGCAGGCCGAAAGTAAAAGCGCAAGCTTTAGATATTTCATGCACGAAACTCCCTCTTTGAATATGGGCAGAGAAGATAACAAATTTTGAGGGTTATTGTCGCGGGTCTTCGTGCCGGGATTGTTCAGTCCGTCATTCATTTGTTGATGTAGTAGGTCTTCAAATCCTTCTCGCCTGTGATGAGCCAGCGACTGCCAAACTTTTCAAACCAGAAACGGTTCAAGCCTGAGCCTGAATAAGTGCTGTCACCGCTGAAGGTGAAAGTCTTGTCGAACGTTGCTGTGGCCTTATCGCCCGATGGGTCAACATCTATCTGCACGTTTGTGAGCCGCACGTCGAACGAAGTGTACTTAGCAAACGCAGGAGCGATGTAGGCTCGCACGCGGATAGAGCTTACGTTGCTTTGCAGGTAGTAGGTGTGAAGCGTGCCTGCGTAGTAGGCCATATGCGCATCCAGATTGCCCGCTCGCATCGTCTCGACCCAGCCGTTCAGAGCATTCATCACTTCTCTACGCGCAGTGGATGTGTCCGTAGGCGTAGAAGATGGCGTGGCGTAGGGAGTCGCCGTCTGCGACGGAGTGGCATTGGGAGTGGCGTTGGGAGTTGAAACGATCACGGGCGGCCTGTTCGTGTTGCTGCTGTTCGAGCCGGGATTGTTGTTCGACACAAGAACATTTGAATTGATGCCGCTCGCGGAATTGCTCCTGTCCTTCAAGATCAACCATGCGCCCAATCCGCCGAGGCCAAGAAGAAGTATCGTCCCAATTACTGTAACGGCGACGACAGACGAAGTGCTGCGCTGCTTCGGCGCAAGGGGCGAAGCCGAATTCTGAAACTCGTTGATGGTCGGTCGCGCCTGCTGTTTGGCCGTCGGCGCGGGCTGCCTGCGGCGCTCGGTCGCGTCCATATCGTAGGCGCGAACGGTCGGCGCTGAATCGAGAGGAAGTATCTCTGTCGGCGGAGGCTCGTTGCTGGACGAATCCATAAGAAGCGTTGCGTCAGAACTAAGCGCAGAATCAGAGACGAGCGGTGTTCCGTCTTCAAGACAGAAGCGGAGCGTGTTATCTGAATAAGTGCGCTGGCATGTCGGGCAGCGTTTCATCAATCATTCCCCACTGACGTTCGGAATCCAGAACAGTTGCTTTCCAATTAAAAGAGCGCGAAGCCCGCGCGCAGGCAAATCTCGCTCGTCCAATCCAAGATAAGTGAAATGCGGCATGTCGCTCTTGACGGTTTGAAACCATCCGTGACGAGCCAGAATTTTTCGCACGCGTTCGTCCGAGAACTGCTCTACATCAAGGGCGAGCATTGCTATGTGCTGCGAAGAGCCGGGCGCGGCTATTGAGTAGAGAATTGATTTTGAGAAATCCGTATTGAAGTAGATGCCCGTCTTTTCAAGCTCAAGAACTTCGCCCACCTGATCGTGCAAAGCGAGGCTTCTGAGATGCTCTACCTGCTCTTTGGATAATCGTCCGAGCTTGTTCCAGTGCGCGAGCGCAGGAAAAAAACGAGTATTCCAGAGGCGCACAGTGTCGTCGTAGCTTCGGCGCGCAGCCTCCGTGCCTCCGCGCGGCGTGATGTCAAGACCAGCGGCGCGCGCCTCTTCGCGCGCCGCAAGCAATGCCTTCATTGCTGCGGGTTGAAGCTCAATGCGAGAGCCTCCGATTTGCGCGGCAGTTGGCTTAGCCTGCCTTTGAAACTCAAGAACGTCCGCCTCGCTCGTGAACACGCAGACGGGCGGAGGCATAACGCTCTGATCGGCCAGAAACATCGCGCCGTAATCTTCCAACACTCTGCGCGAGACCGGGTCTGAAGTGTCGCACACGTCCTCAAGCCTAAGTTTACGCGCATCGAGCGCCCTCTTCAGCGCAGTGTAGAAGGGGGATGCTGTCTCTCGGTTCTCACCTTGCATCTCTGTTCTATTTGTTCCGTCCTTAGAGTTCGCATTACTTTGTGATTGATCTTTCGCCCCGACTCTGCGCTCGCGCGTCTGCTGCTGCCCGTTGGTGTTGCTGTTCACGGAAGCGCAACTCGTGTTGAGCGAGATGAGAGCGGCAAAAGTTATCAGCCGAATTTTGTAAAGGGTCGCGCGCAACTTGCGACTTCCTGGTTTCCCTCTGGAAGATAATTTCATTAGCAACATGAAACGCTCGAAACGAATAGAGATTTTACCGGCGAGTGTCGCAAGGCTCACGCACGCGCGACACTAGAACATCGGGACGAAGCGCGCCAGTTTCCGGCGATGATGATAGTTGGCGGCGGCTGTTGAGGTCAACAAACGTCTCGCACATCAGACGAGCTTGCAGGTGACGGCGCGCGTGTGCACGAGCGCGTTTAGACGTGCGCTTTGGAGCGGAAAATGTTATATACTGCGCCGCCCTTAAATTTCAGGTGAACCGGGTGGAGAGCGCATTCTCGCTTCAACTAAAGCGAAAAGCGAACGCCGTTCGGCAGCCGTTCGCCTTACTGCAAACTTAAAGGAGATAAGTCGTGAAAAGAGATAGAAGAGGACTGGTTGCAATCATCACGCTTCTGGCAATCGCGCTCATGGGCGCAGCAGCGTGCGGGAAGAAATCAACTCCGACCGATACGTTCAAAGCCTTCTACGACGCAGCGAAGAAAAAGGACGCGGAGGCCATGAAGAAAACAATCTCGAAAAATCTTTTGAGCAAACTGGACGAGATGGCGAAGCAGCGCAGCAAGCCGCTTGATGAAATCCTTGTCAACGTCAATCTTCCAGATGCAATGCCAGCGGTCCGAAATGAGAAGATCGAGGGCGACCGCGCAACGCTCGAGGTCCAGACCAGAGCCGATAGCTGGAAACCTTTGAGCTTCGTTAAAGAAGACGGCGAGTGGAAATTAGACTCCGAGTAAATTCCTGCTGCCCGAATAACTGCGAAGGATACGAAAGGCTTTCGTTATCACTTAGAGACTAAACAGGCATGGAGCGCATCCATGAAATCATTGCAACCTACGCCAGGCACGGTTGGCGATTAAGACGCGCGCTGCTAAAGCCGGAGACGCGCTCTCTTCTGAAAGAGCTAGAGGCGGAAGTTTTTGAAGACGCGCTCATCGAAGACTCTGCAATTGACGCGCTCTGGTTCGCTCGCCCCTCACACGCCGGGCGCGAAGCTTGGGAGTTGCGCCTCCTATCCGAGACTCCTTACGCTCTGTTTGAAACTTTTGAAGCTGATGAAAGAGAAGAGGATCGTGAAGAAGTAAGACGAGAGATGGAAGCGCGCCTCTCTGAATATTCAAAGGCGCGCCCCTCGTGATTATTCCTCGCCCATCTTAACCATATACTCTTGGTGATCGCTGCCGCGCATAACGACGATCTTGACCGTACTGCCGGGCGCTGCTCGATCAATACGCGCGTTGAATTCTTCACTGGTGCGAATCGGAGTCCCGTTAAACTCAATCACGATGTCGCCGTCGCGCAAACCCGCTAGATATGCGGGACGATTCTTATAGACATCCTGCAATTGCATACCGTAGATGTTCGTGCCCGGCACTTGCACGCGCTTGAAGTTATCCTCTACGCCCAAGAAACCTTTCGGACCATCATCGAAAATGCCCGCGAGCCTGTCGTTCTCTTTCTCGGACACAGTAGTAAGCTTCACGGTCTTAGTTTCGCCGTCGCGCGTGAAAGTAACATCGATAGTTTTACCGACCGGCATGCTGGATAGTAGATTGTTCAGGTCGCTCTCGCTTTTAACGGGCTTGCCGTCAAAGCTAGTGATTAGATCGCCGCCCAGAAGTCCTGCCTTATCCATAGCAGAGCCTGGAGGCGAAACGTCTTGAACAAGAGCCGCGCCCTGAGCAGTTTTGTAATGACCGCCCAGGCTTGCGTCAGTCGTGCTCGCCATTGCCGCAGAGCGTCCTCTGGACCTAATGCTTGAGCGCTGTGACATGCTGCCTAACATTGTGACCGCGAAGATAGGCAGAAAGACCCAGATCATCCACTTGGGCACGCGCTTGCACGCACGCCCCACGCGCAAGCGGCTCAAGCCAGCGGTCGCGCTCATGGCTTGCTCTCTGGTATTGTGCGCGAAAGTTGCCCAGTTTCTTGCGCCAAAGGGCGGAACAATGGGCGGCACAGGCGCGGCTGTCTTAGACTTTTGGTTACGCGCAGTATGTGGGGCGTTGTCGAACCGAACGGTCTCTGTGTATTCCTCGACGCCTTCGCCAAGACGACAGCCGCACGCGCGACAAAAGCGCATCTCGCTCGGCATCAGCGTTCGGCAATTCGGGCAGGCGCTCACATCATGCACGCTAGCGCCATAAGTTTCCCTGTGGGCTTCAGTTTTCATGGCAAACATTCTAACACTTAGAAGAAGGGTAGGATGAATCCTCGTCTCAATTTCCGAACCTTTATACGCCATACGTAGCTATCAAGTTGCAGCAAATCCAGAAATAAAAGAAGCCGAGACTTCTGCTTGGCTTTCCACGCCTAATAGATAAACGATCAATCTCTTACTTGATTAACATCTCAACTCAGAAATAGAAGTTTACCCGCGCTCTGAGATTCAAGCCCGCACATTCCAGCCACTTATTTCATTGCCGTTAATCATCACGTCGCGGTATATTAGTCGAAAGATTTCAATCGGTGAGTACGGCAAGATTGCTCTCTCTTTATCAACTCTTTTGCGGCACGCTTAATGCTGAAGATTAAAAGAGGTTCAGAGTCTTCTTTGTATTCGATCAAGAGGCGACTATCAATAAATGAAGAAAGCGCGGTGAACAAACAGTGGAAGTTACAAAAGCCCTCGCAGCCCTGCGTCCGCTCTACGGCAAGGACAACGTGGAGGTTATTACTTCGGACGGTATCCGCATACGCGGCATAGTCCGCAGCATGAAGATGACGCAAGCGCTCACAACGCCCAGCGTCAAAATAGAACGCGGCGATGGCGAGATAATCAAAATACCTTTCTCATCAATCACAGAGATAGTAGATCACAACGAAAGGCAGAATTCAGAATAAAATAAAAGCGGGTTTCAGCTTTATTATTCTGGCTCCTGACTTCTGACTTCTGCTTTTCTGCGATGTTCGACTTTTCTACAATTGAATGGCGTGAGACGCGGCACAATGGAGTTTTCCTGAACATCCTGCGTCGTGACGAAAAGACATGTGGTGCGACCGTTTTCATACGAATGCAGCCCGGCTGCGGATACCCCGCGCATCTTCACGTAGGCGTCGAGGAAGTCTTAATTCTTCAGGGCGGCTACCGCGATTCTAATGGTGAGCACCGCGCGGGCGATTACATAATCAACGAAGCAGGCTCGGCTCATAACCCCATCGCGCTCGAAGGCGAGGACTGCATAATGTTCGCCATCGCGCACGAAGGCATCGAAAGGATTGAAGCAAAGATCATCAATCAGAATCCAGAATGAAAGACGCTTACACTCTTCTTCAACTCAAACCTATTCTTCAATGCAATCTTAAAAATTACTTTTAAGGAGAATTTAACTCGTGAGTGCAACGGAAAAAGGAACTGCACCCAATCAGCCCGATGTGCCGCCGCAGATGGCTCTATTTCAGATGGCTACGGGCTTCTGGACCACGCAATCAATCTATGTAGCGGCACGCTTAGGCATAGCGGACCTTCTGAAAGACGGACCGAAGACAAGCGAAGAGCTTGCGCGAGCTACGAACACGAATGCCTTCATGCTCTATCGCGTTCTGCGCGCTCTGGCCGGACTCGGAATCTTTGCAGAGGATGAGCAGAAGCGTTTTGGGCTAACGCCGCTTGCAGAACCTTTGCAGTCAGGCCCGAACTCATTCCGCGCGATGGCGATTCACCTCGCGGAAAATTCGTCCTGGAAGGCATGGGGCAATCTTCTCGAAAGCGTAAGAACAGGCGAGACCGCTTTCACGCTCGCAAACGGCGCGGAAGTCTTCCCCTACTACGCGGAGCACAAGGAATCGTTCGAGCCTTTCAACGAAGCGATGACGAACCTTTCGGAAGCTGTCATCAAGGCGGTCGTCCCCGCATACGATTTCTCTTCAATCAGAAAACTGGTTGACGTGGGCGGCGGTCACGGCGCACTTCTCTCCGCTATTCTCAAAGCGAATCCGAGCACGCGCGGAGTCCTATTTGATCTTCCAACGGTCGTCGAAGGCGCGAAAGAGCGGCTCGCTGCGGAAGGAGTATCGGACCGGGCGGAAGTCTTGGGCGGCGACTTCTTCGATTCAGTGCCGACGGGCGGCGACGCCTACGTGATGAAGCTAATCATTCACGACTGGGATGAAGAGCGCGCTCGTTTGATTCTGAAGAACTGCCACAGCGCAATGGTGGATGGAGGCCGCTTGCTCCTTGTAGAAACAGTTGTGCCCGAAGGCAACGAACCATCGTTTGCCAAGATGATGGACCTGCAAATGCTCGTCATGACGGGCGGGCGCGAGCGGACTGAGGCTGAGTATAGAGACCTCTTCGCTGCTGGCGGATTCAAGTTGACGAGAGTTATTCCGACGGAATCACCTATGAGCATTGTCGAAGGCACGAAGTAAGGCAAAAGGCAAAGGTAAAAGGAAAAAGGGAAGATGAGAGGCGCGCTCTTTCTCTTCCCTTTTTCCTTTTACCTTCTTTAGTGTTCGCGGCTCACGCCTTCGGGCAGATTACCCTGATAAATCTCAGCACCTGCCGCGACGAACTCCGCTGCTTTCTCCTTCATTCCCTCACGAAGCGCGGCCTGCTCGTCCAACTCTTTCTGCGCCGCGTACTCGCGTACATCCTGCGTAATCTTCATGGAACAGAAATGCGGGCCGCACATCGAGCAGAAGTGTGCGAGCTTTGCGCCCTCCTGCGGCAAGGTCTCGTCGTGGTATTCGCGCGCGACTTCCGGGTCGAGCGCCAGGTTGAATTGGTCCTCCCAGCGAAACTCGAAGCGCGCTTTCGAGAGAGCGTTGTCTCTGGCTTGCGCGCCCGGATGGCCTTTGGCTAAATCCGCCGCGTGAGCCGCAAGCTTGTATGTGATTACGCCGTCTTTGACATCCTTCTTATTTGGCAATCCAAGATGCTCTTTGGGCGTGACATAGCAGAGCATTGCAGTGCCGAACCAGCCGATCATCGCCGCGCCAATGGCCGAAGTGATGTGATCGTAGCCGGGCGCGATGTCTGTGGTCAGTGGTCCGAGAGTATAAAACGGAGCTTCCTCGCAAACCTCAAGCTGGCGGTCCATGTTCTCTTTAATAAGATGCATGGGGACGTGGCCCGGCCCTTCTATCATCACCTGACAGTCATGTTCCCACGCAATCCGTGTTAATTCTCCGAGCGTCTCTAATTCTGCGAACTGCGCTTCGTCGTTTGCATCCGCGATTGAGCCGGGGCGAAGGCCGTCGCCCAAAGAGAAAGAGACATCGTAGGCCGCCATGATCTCGCAGATTTCACGGAAGCGCGTGTATAGAAAACTCTCTTCGTGATGCGCAAGACACCACTTAGCCATGATTGATCCGCCGCGCGAAACAATCCCTGTCGTGCGCTTAGCCGTTAAAGGAATGTAAGGCAGGCGCACGCCCGCGTGAATCGTGAAATAGTCAACGCCCTGCTCTGCCTGCTCAAGAATCGTGTCGCGGTAAATCTCCCACGTTAGTTCTTCCGCCTTGCCTCCGACTTTTTCAAGCGCCTGATAGATGGGAACTGTGCCGATGGGCACGGGCGAGTTGCGTATTATCCACTCGCGCGTGGCGTGAATGTTCTTGCCCGTCGAGAGGTCCATAACGGTGTCCGCGCCCCAGCGCGAGCACAAGCGCATCTTCTCGACCTCCTCTTCAATCGAAGAGGCTACCGCGCTGTTTCCAATGTTCGCGTTGATTTTTACCAGAAAGTTGCGGCCAATAATCATTGGCTCACTTTCAGGATGATTGATGTTCGCGGGGATGATTGCACGCCCACGCGCAACTTCGTCGCGCACAAACTCGGGCGTGACGAAAGCGGGAATCGAAGCGCCGAAGCTCTCGCCCCTGTGTTGATGAAGTAGTGAATCTCTATCGCTATCGCCCAACGCTTCAAACGCTGCCTCGCGCCCAAGGTTTTCGCGTATTGCGATGAACTCCATTTCGGGCGTAATTAGCCCACGCCGCGCGTAGTGCATCTGCGTGACCCGCCTTTCGGCTTTCGCGCGAAGCGGCGCGCGACGAAGACCTGGAAACTCTTCGAGCCTTCCGCGATCACGCACGCGCGCAAACTCTTCCGCGCCAGCAGTCAGATAACCGTTATCCTCCGGCTTAACTGTGCGACCTTCGTACTCTTCAACATCGCCGCGCGAAGTTATCCACTCGCGCCTCAGCGCAGATAGCCCTTCGCGCACATCGCAATGCACAGATGGATCGCCCCACGCGCCGCTCGTATCATAGACGCGCACCGCGTCGTTCTCTTGACCTGAAAAAAGAAAGACCGCTCCACTAGACGAAAGGGATGGAACGGTCTCTTCAGTTGTTTCTCCCTTCGGCGGTACTAACCGCATCAGGTTCAAAGGGTCTCCCGATTTTGGATTTTAGATTTTTGATTCAAAAGACGAAAGTCCGCTTCTTCAATCCAAAATCCAAAATCAAAGGACTCTCAGCTTCGATCTTTATCGAAGCTCCCCCGAAAACTTTTCGCTCTTGTAGCAGTTTACTACAAACAACTTGACGAACGTAGCCGTTAAAGCAGATTGCTTCAAGCGTTCTGCTGTCGGCTCTTCAGTTTCCCTAAAAATTTCTGCCGAAACTTTACGACCTTTGGCGCGACGACCGCGCGGCAGTAAGGTTGCGAAGGATTATTAGCGAAATACTCCTGATGATAATCTTCGGCAACGTAGAGTTCTTTGAACGGAACGACCTCAGTGACGATGGGTGCGTCCCAAATGTTTTCAGCGTTCAATTCAGCGATTAACTTTTCGGCAACCTCTTTCTGCTCCGGCGAATGATAGAAGATGGCAGAGCGATACTGCGTGCCTATGTCTGCGCCCTGACGGTTCAAAGTCGTGGGGTCGTGGATTGCGAAGAAGACTTCCAAAATCTCTCGGAACGAAACAACATCAGGGTCGAAAGTTACCTGCACGACTTCGGCGTGTCCTGTCTTTCCTGTGCAGACCTGTTGGTAAGTTGGGTTTGGAATATCACCGCCAGCATATCCTGATTCGACAGACTCAACTCCTCGCAGATCATCAAAGACCGCTTCCAGACACCAGAAGCATCCGCCCGCGAGCGTTGCCACCTCTTGTCCATTCGTCAACATTAAAACTCGTGCTCCTCTTCCTTGAAGATTCTATCCGCCGATAAAGCTCATTGTTCGCGCGGGCTGGCGAAACTCGGGATCGTTGATGTAGTGGCGCGGCTCTTTCTTCTCGACAACTGATTCGATGAACTCTACGACTTCAGCGCGCGTCGCTCCGCTTCTCACAACATCGCGCAAACTGTGTTCGACTGTTGAGAAGAGACAGGTTCTTATCTGCCCGTCGGCGGTCAAGCGTATGCGCGAGCAAGCGCCGCAGAAGGGTTCCGTTACGGGCGCGATGATGCCTATCTCGCCGGGAGCATTGTCCGCGAAGCGATAGCGCGAAGATGTCTCTGAACCGCGCGGGACTTTGAGAGGGACGAGCGAAAATCGCTCTTCGATTCTTTCACGAATCTCGCGCCCCGACACAACCATCTCACGCGACCATTCGTGGCCGGAATCGAGCGGCATGAACTCTATGAAGCGCATCCACACGTCATGCTCGCGCGCGAACCGAGCGAAGTCCGCGACCTCGCATTCATTGTGGCCGCGCACTATGACTGCGTTGATCTTTATCGGTTTCAACCCTGCGCGCTTAGCCGCTTCGATTCCTTCCAACACTCGGTCCAATACATCAATGCCAGTCATCCTTTTGAACACATCGCGTTTCAAGCTGTCGAGGCTAATAGTGATGCGGTCGAGTCCCGCTTCTTTCAACTCCTCGGCACGGTCGGGCAGAAAATATCCGTTGGTCGTCAAGGCCAGGTCGTGCAGGCGCGGCTTCAAGGCCGAGAGTTTTCGTATGACGGTTTCTATGTCGCGGCGCATCATAGGCTCGCCGCCCGTCAATCTAATCTTTTCAATTCCGAGCGAGACGAAAATCTCTGAGACGTATTCGATCTCTTCGTAAGAGAGCATTTGCTCTTTCGGCGCTACGGGCGGCTCGCCGTGCGGCAGGCAGTAAAAGCAGCGGAAGTTACAGCGATCCGTTAAAGACACGCGCAGGTCGCGTATCTGACGATTATAAGAATCTTTGAGCAAACCAGACATTATCTACTTCTTTGAATTACTCCGAATATGCGGCGATAAGATGTTAAGCAACAATCATACGCTGCTTACTGTTCGCGTTCCAAGTCGTTAAGTTGATTGCTTCACATATTGGTTTCTCTATCTATGCGTGTCAGGCGAGATGAATTTTCCCACAGAGGGCACAGAGGGGGATTAGAAATTAGAGATAGAGGGTTTGAGATTTCAGATTTTGATTTCAAATTATTTCCTCTGTGTCCTCTATGGTGAAAAAACGCTTTAGAGGTTAAAGAATAATTAGACCGCGCTTCCGACATAACGAAAATGGAATTTAGTGAAGCGCTTGTTCTAAAGATGATGGATCGTCGAGCATTATCCATTCGAGAACGGAAACAGGCAGGCTTCCGTGGCTTATCAGTTCATCGTGAAACCCGCCCAGACGAAAGTTTGCTCCCTGACGATCTCTGTAGCGACCAAGAAGGCGCATGATCTGCCACTTGCCGACGATGTAGTAAATCTTCTGCGTGGGGCTGGATGCAGCGCCCGCTGCTTCGCCTTCTGCTGCTTCACGGTCAAGGCCGCCTGCTTCCATAAAATATTTGACCGCCTGCTCAAAGGTCCAGCGTCCTGTGTGCAGGTTGACATCAACGCCAATGCGCGCGGCGCGGTAGCGAGAGAGGCGTAGGATTTGGCCCTGCGAGGCGGAGTTCAAAGGGTAAAGCCCTGTCCGCATCAACATCTCTTCGCAGTAGAGCGCCCAGCCTTCAACGAAGATGCCGTTAGAATGTTGGCGGCGTATCTCGTCCATCAGATGGTTTGCAATTGAGAGTTGAAGAAAGTGGCCCGGAATACCTTCGTGGCCTAAGATTGGGCGCGGGTCTTCAATGGCTGCGCGTATGTAGAAGTTCTTCGACTGCGGATTGTAGGTCGGAATGAAGTAGAAGCCGCTTGAGTCTTTGTCGTACCTACCCGGTGGATTCATAAAGCCGCCCGGACTTGTCGGTTTGAATGCCTCTGGAAGCTGGCGTATGTAGAACGTGCCCAAGTAAGAGGGAAGCGTTACTAGATTGTTGTCGCGCAGGAAACTGATCATCTCGGCCTGCCGCTGTTCGTAAGCTTTTAAGAAAGCTTCCTGATCTTTCGGAATGCTCTTGCTTCGCGCAGGGTTAGGGTCTGCGAGCGTGGGGTCTGGTAAGAGAGATTCGAGAGCACGATAACGCGCTAATTCAGCTTGACCCAACATCTCTACCTGTTCGGCGTTGAGCGGGAGAAGATAGACGTGCTTCAAAAGATAGTTGTAGTTCTCCTCGCCCATAGGCGCGAAGGCGACCATGCCTTGAAGCCTACCTTCCAACCAGTCTGCGAAGCCGTGAATGCTACTGAGCGCAGCGTCACGCGCCTTCACAAGATCATCTCGTTCTGCGGGCGAGGACGCGCGCGCCAATGTCATAAGGCTATCTTGAAAGAGAGAGTCTATTGAGCGGGCGGCCTCTATGGCGAGTTGCGCATAGAGGCGGACCGGTTTTGTGAGATTCTTCTTTCCCTCTTCAAGCAGGGCGGGCATCTGCTTCAATCTCGCTGTGGCCGAAAGTGCGCGCGTGCGCGGCGCGTCGTACTCTTTCTTGAGAAGCGAGAAGATGGCGTTTGTGCATTCGTCAACATAGACCTGCGGATTTGTCGCTTCAAAATTCAGCACGCGGTCGAAGAAGGCCACGCGCTCAAGCTCTGCGCGAAACAGCAGCCAGTCAATTCGATCATCCTTCTGCCATGAAGTAGTTTGCATCGAGTTAACGCGCGCAAGCAGGTCTTTTATGTGCTGGCGGCGAGACATGACGGATGCGAGGCTGTAATCCGTGATGCGATTGTCCCACGTGTGTAAGCCTTCGTTGCTGCTGTCAACCGGATAGTTCCGGTCGCGCCAGTTGTAATAATCTTGTGCCATCTGGCGTAAACTCGCGGGTGACGAATTTGTTTGTGCGTTTGTCATCTCGGTGGTGAAAGCAAGAACGAGGAGCGTGATTAACAATAGGGGCAAAAGGGGTGTGCGTTTCATCTCTTCTCCTTCAATCTATTTTTAGCTTTGCGAGAATAGCATCTTCGGCTGCGTATTCGGACTCAGCCGGAAAGGGTTCGGCTGGCGGATTCGCGCGCTCCCAGTCAATCGTTTTGTGCAGAGATTCCTGACGAGATACCTGTTCATTAAACCCAAGCTCTGCGCGTATGCGGTTTGTGTCTGTAAACAGATGGTGCGAGTAGTCTGCGTTCGTGGTCATGTGCGCGGGCATGGAATCTTTCGGGAGAACTACAATTCGGCCATCCCAGCCGGCTGCGTGGCCTATGGCGTGAACCCAATCGCTTTCACTCAATGCTTCCGGTTCGCCCACGTTGTAGATTCTATTCATTGCGCGATTATCTGTTACTGCCAGAGCGATAGCGTCCGCCACATTCTGAACATAGCCGCGCGTCCAGCGCCAGCGCGATTGCTCCTCTTCGAGCAGGATCGCAGGCCGTCGGTCGTCCATACGTTTCAGATAACCGAACAGACGATGCTGCGAATCATTCGGACCATAAACAGCCGGAAGTCTTAAGATAGTGAAGGGAAGCGCCGCATCGCTCATCACAACACGCTCTACAAGAATCTTCTCGTAATTATACGCGAAATCGTCCTGGCCTTTGGCGTGCGCGCGGTGTGGATAAAGATTGCGAGCATCTTCTTCTGTGTAAGCAATCATGTCGAGCACAACGTCAGGCTTCACGGTTTTGAACTCTGCAACGAAAGACGAAAGCTCGCGGCGGTCGCCGTGAATCTCCTGGACGCGAACGCGTGAGTCAGCTTCTGTTTCTCCGCGATGAAAGATTGTGATGTCGTGTCCTTCGTTAGCAAGCCGCTGCACAACGTATGGACCTATGAAGCGCGTGCCGCCGATGATGAGAATACGCATACTTCGCTCGCCTGCTCCTTTATGTAAATTCTGGTCTCCTGGACTACGTTGAAGAGTTCTATAAGGTTTCTTCCGCGTGGATTGTAAGATTGATGTGAGATAAAAAGAAGGCTCAAGGCATTATAGTTAACGCCTTGAGCCTCAACCTTACATAATAACTTTCTCTTCAGTCTTAACCCTAGTCGGCTCGCGTCGGTGTTGCTGGCCTTTGCGAGCCGTGAAAGAGGGAGGCGAATCACGTTCCAATGAATGCCGGTCTGATATTGCCCGCGCGCGGTGTGCGGCAAGTTTGTTTAGTAATGCGATTTATCCGCGCAAGTCTAAAACAGACGACGCCAATCGTTTTGGCCGCAGAGTATGAGAAGCATTCTCCGGGGTGTTCTATTCCGAGTCTCTATCAATCAAGCCTTGTGCTCAACGAGTGTGCGTGCGTTGCGTTGAAGACCTGTGAGCTTGGCGCGTTTGATTGCGCTTCGGCGAAAGCGTTCAGCGTAAGTTTCGGGAGTCAGTTCGAGAATGTCTGACAGGTTTGCGTTGACGTTATTATCACGCGGCTCAAACCTTGATTCGTCTGTCTGTTGCTCGAAGCGATTCCATGGGCATACGTCCTGGCAGATGTCGCAGCCGTAGAGCCATCCTTTTAGATTTGAAGAAACATCGTCGGGAATTTCAGGCGCGCGAAGCTCAATCGTAGCATGTGAGATGCAGCGGTTCGAGTCAACGACGTAAGGCTCTACGATTGCTTTCGTCGGGCAGGCTTCAATGCAGAGCGTACAAGTTCCGCAGTGATCTTCGACCCTACCTGCGTCCGGTTCAAGCTCAAGGTTTAAGATTAACTCGCCCAGGAAAACCCAGGAGCCGCGCTCGCGCGTTATCAGGTTAGAGTGTTTGCCAATCCAGCCAAGACCTGCGCGCTCAGCCCAAACCTTATCCATCACGGGTTGAATATCAACGCAAACCTTGCCTTCCGTTTCAGGCCATTGCTCTTTGATCCATGCGAGAAGACGCTTTAATTTTTCCCCTACGACATCATGATAATTGTCTCCCCATGCGTAGCGCGAAATCTTGCCGGTCGAAGGCTCATCCGTGTGTTTATGCGGCGTGTAGTAGTTGAGCGCAACAGCCACAACCGAGCGAGTCGAAGGCAGAACTAGGCGCGGGTCTGTTCTCTTCTCCGGCTCGCGTTCCATCCAACGCATCTCGCCGTGAAGCCTGCGCTCTAACCATTCCTGCAAACGCTCGCGCTCAAGCTCTAATGCATCTGCTTTAACGATGCCCACCAAGTGGAAGCCTTCCGCGCAGGCTCTCTCCTTAATCTTGCGCGAGCGTGAAGCGGGTGTGTCGTTGTTTGAATTATTGCTCACTCGTTTAGAAACCCTGTCCGCTGCAATCTAAATAGAATAGTAAGGCTGCAAGTGTTACTCGTTCAAGCGAGCATCAAAGACTGGGCAGGGCAGGAAAGCTCACGCGCGCCGCAGTCTTCTTGCTAAAGTCTGCCTTGAACATTAAGCTTGCGACAAACCGAATTTATGCCGAAGAGTAAAAAAGCGGGAACGAGCGCGGTGGACGCGCAAGGGATCAAGCGCAAGGCCGGGCGATTGCTGTTCATAGGGTTGCCGGGCACAGAGTTGACCAAGCGAACGCGCGCTATGCTTGGCGAGGTGCAGCCCGGAGGCGTAGTGCTATTCGGGCGTAACGTTAAATCCGCTGAACAGGTCGCAAACCTTAACGCGCAGATACGCGACTCTGTGGACCACCCTGTCCTGATAGGCATTGACCAGGAGGGCGGACTCGTTGATCGCTTCCGAAAAATCTGTGAGCCTATGCCTTCGGCCAAGGCTGTGCGCGATGCTGGCTCATCCGAATTGGCAGAAAAGTTTGGAGAGCTTTCCGCACGCGCGCTTCGTCTTCTTGGCTTCAACATAAACTTTGCGCCCGTGCTGGACCTATCGGGCGACAATCAGGAGAACGGACTTCGCGGGCGAACCTTCGGCAGAACCGCTGCGGAAGTCTCAAGACTCGCCGGAGCTTACCTCGACGGACTTCAGAAGAATCAAGTCATCGGCTGCGGAAAACATTTTCCGGGACTCGGAGGCTCCGACATTGATTCGCATCGCAGGCTTCCCATTGTTAAGCATTCGTGGGGAGAGATTCTTGAGCATGATCTTGTGCCCTTCATGGACTTGATGTTTCATAGCGCGGGCGAGCGCCTTCATGCCTTGATGGTGAGCCACGGCGCTTTCCCGGAAGTCTCCGAGCTATTGCAGGCATGGTTTCATCGCACAGGCGAACTGCCCGCGCTCGAAAGCTTTCATAAACTTCCTGCGACAATCAGCAGCAACGTCGTCATGCGACTCCTGCGAATAGTTCTTAAATTCGATGGCCTGGTCATCACGGACGACATGGAGATGGGAGCGGTCGTGCAGACTCTTTCGGTTGCTGAAGCTACTTTGCGCGCAATCCAGGCAGGCTCGGACATGATTCTTATTTGCGAGCAGGAGGCAAACTTCATTGCCGCGCGCGATCTGATCGTCGAAGCCATCGAACAGAATAAGCTGTCGGTTGACGCGCTCGATTGTGCAGTAGAGAGAATTGACCGCGTATTGAAGTTTGCTGGCGAGCCTGAACAGTTCGATCAGGATGAGTTCAATCAGGTCTCGCGTGACTTTGCGGAACTGAAGCGCGCGTTGAAGGCCGCAGAGTTGACGGGCGAGTACGCGCCCGTTTTCGGCACGCCCGAAGGCGGCGAGCGTAGGTCATCAAATTTTTAATCCAACCAACAGCCCTGCCTCCCGCCCTTGACTTGTGCGCCCGATTGTCATAGAAGCACAGATGCCTTTTACATCCCTTTGCCAGGAGTTCTTCAAAGATGAAGCGATTAATTTTGCTGGCGGCAGTCTTGCTCAGCTTCTCAGCTTGCAGCACGACGCCGTCGTCTAACAATGCGAACACATCGAACACGCCTGCGGACACAAACGCTAACACGAGCGCCACGCCGAAAGCGGAGGCAACGACACCTAGCGACGCAATCACCGCAAGAGAGAAAGAGATTTGGGACAAGATCAAAGCGAAGGACAACGCTGCCGTCGGCGACATGCTGACCGATGATTTCATCTACATAGCGCCCGACGGCATCTACGACAAAGCCGGGACTCTCAACGGCCTTAAGGGTTTTGAACCAACCGAAATAACATTATCTGATTGGAAGGTTCTGATGCTAGATAAGGACGCAGCCGTCGTGACCTACACGGTCAAGGCTAAGGGTATGAGCAACGGCAAGCCAACACCCGACACGCCATTGCGCGCAAGCAGTTTGTGGGTCAATCGCGGCGGCAAATGGTTGGGTCTTTATCATCAGGAATGCGAGGTAAAACCAGCTTCAACTCCTCCGCCTTCTACTGCTAAGTCTCCTGAAGCGAAAGCAAGTCCGGGCGGCATGGCGTCAATGCCCGCGTGCGGCAACGACGATGCTACTGCAAGAGAGAAGATGGTCTGGGACGATCTGAAGAAGAAGGACGCCAACGGCTTCGCTAATTATCTGGCTGACGATGCGCTTGAAGTCGAACCCGATGGCGTTTATGACAAAGCTGGCTCAGTCAAAATGGTCACGCAGTTCGATTTTTCAAAGTTCACGTTGAGCGATTTCAAGACCATCAATATTGATAGCGACGCTCAGCTTGTGACCTACATGGTCAAAGGCCCGTCTCCAGGCTCCGGTCCGCAAGGCGAGCGACATACAACCATCTGGGCCAAGCACAACGGAAACTGGCAGGCCGAATTCCATCAGGGAACTCCGGTCCAGGCAGCGCCTCCAGCAGCTAAGAAGTAGGAGTTAGACGAGGAAGGATTTAACCACAGAGTACACAGAGGGCACAGAGAAGAGAGAAGAAATAGGATTTCAGATAGCAGATTTAAGCTTTCAATTTTTCTGTCTGAAATTATTTCCTCTGTGTACTCTGTGGTTATTCTTCGTTAAGACCAAATTCCCGGAATCACAGTCGCGCACTTCGGGCAAGTGCCTGCGCGCGTCACTTTCATCTGCCGTATGATGTAGCCGTAGCGCTCGATTAGAAGTTCATCGCACGCGTGGCAGTAAGTGTCCTCCCAGCGTCCGACTCTGCCCGGAAGATTTCCGGCGTAGATGTAACGAAGCCCTGCCTCGCGCCCAATCTCGCAGGCGCGTATCAACTGCTCTGCCGTCGTGTTAGCATTCTCCGTCATGTGATAGTCCTGATGAAACGCAGTCACGTGCCAGGGAATATCAACCGACACGGAAGCGATGAAATCAGCCGCGCGTTTTAGTTCATCCTCAGAATCGTTAAAGCCCGGAATCACGAGCGTCACAATCTCTTCCCAGAACCCGCGCTCGTGGACCATCTTCACAGTCTCTAAAATATTATCCACGACGCCGCCGAGTTGCCGGTAGTTGCGGTCGTTCATTGACTTCAGATCAATCTTGTAGCAATCGGTCCAGGGGCGTATGTAATCCAAGACCTGCGGCGTTGCATTACCGTTCGAGATGAAAGCCGTCCTGAACCCTTCCGGCTTCGCACGTTTGAAAACATCCACAGCCCACTCAGCCGTAATCAAAGGCTCGTTGTAACTCGTCCCGACCAGCGACGCGCCGTAAGCCTTCGCCATCGAAATGAGCCTATCAACAGAGACAACATTCGGCGCAACGCCCGCCGCGCCGTCGCGCAGTGCCTGGCTCGTCAACCAATTTTGACAATAAGAGCAATGCAGGTCGCATCCGAGCATTCCAAATGTCAGCGTGTCTGAGCCGGGCAGCGCGTGGAAGAAAGGCTTTTTCTCTGTTGGATCGCAGGCGAGCGCGGCGACGTAGTTCATGGGAACGCGCAGGTGGCCGCCTTCGTTAAAGCGCACTTTGCAGATGCCGCGCTTGCCTTCGTTAATCAGGCAACGGTGGCCGCAGGCATAGCAGCGCAGTGCGTTGTCTGCGAGATGCTCTGTTAATTCGGGAGCGCCTTCCGCAGTCATCTCGTCTAAAACTTCGGCTAAGCTGGCCGAGCGTTCGCTCATAGGCATCGCGTCTTAAAAACCTCTTCTAATAGCGTAATTTTTATAGGGGAATTATACTTCTTTAGATGCTCAATTAATAATAACCTGCTGCCTTTGGGGAAGTGTTTTATGATTATAGAAGAGATTACCGTCACAGCCTTTCAGCAACACACGCGCATCGTCGGTTGCGAGAAGACGCGGCGTGCCGTCTGCATTGATCCGGGCGACGAGGCTGAGCGCATTGTTGATGTGCTTGAGAGGAATGGATTGAAGCTACAGGCAATCACCTTGACGCACGCGCACATGGACCACGTCGGCGGCGTCGCCGCGCTTAAGCGGTTGAAGCCTGATGCGGAGATTATTCTTCACGCGAAAGATGAATCGCTCTACATGGCGCTGCCAGCGAAGCGGAGCAAAAGGTCTTTGTCGGTGATTGTCTTTTCGCGGGTTCAATCGGAAGAACTGATTTGCCCGGTGGGTCGAGCGAGCAATTGATGGATTCTCTCGTGAACAAAATCTTGCCGCTCGGCGATGATGTTGAAGTCTATTCGGGGCACGGCCCCGTGACGACCATCGGACGCGAGCGGCTAACAAATCCGTTTCTGAGATAGTGAATAGCGAGAAGCGGTTCTTAACTATTCATTATTCACTATTCACTGTTTACGATTTAGGAATAATAGTTTTCGGCAGTAGATTCTCTTTCAGCTTCTCCCACTTCTGCTTCGCGTCGCCGCTCAAGTCGCCCGGCATTGTCTCCACAGGAATATTGTTGTCGGCGCAGAATCTTCGCCACAGCAGAAAGCGCGCGTCGTGCTGTCCGGTCTCGTCGGAAATCTCATTCTCTACCTTCGGTTTCTCTTCAGCCACTTTACTCTCCTCGCTTCTTATAAATCCTGCGTCCGAATTCGCTTGGGGTCTCTCTCTAGTGTAGCAAATAGAATTAAGAATTAAGAGTTAGAAATTAAGAATTGAAAAGTAAAAAATGGAAGACCAGGAAGCGCTCTCTCTGGTCTTCCAACTTTAATTCTTAGTTCTTAATTCTTAATTTAGAGATGACTGCGCCGTAGTCTCTCGCGGGTTGTAAGGCGTTGCCAGAAACTTCTTCGCGGCAGCCTGCGCGTTGTCGTAGTTGCTTCCCGTTTGCAGAGCCTTGTTGTATTCGTTTACGGCCTGCGGGCGCATACCGCGCGCGTCGTAGGCGTTGCCCCGCTTGATGTGCGCCCAAGTGTCCAGCCAATCGGGTTTGGCGCTGCTGTTATCAAGCGCTGCCTGGAAATTGTCGAGCGCGAGTTGCCAGTTGCGCTGCTCCATGTATAGAAGCCCCAGGTTGTAATAGACCCACGCGTTCGACTTGTCCATCTTGAGCGCGGCTTCCAACTGCTGTTGAGCTTCTGCGTATTGACCTTCATGAAACTGCTCTATGCCGCGACGCGCAACGACCGCAACCTTGATGTCGTCCGACATGTGCAGGATTTTATCGTTCGGGTCAACGACCACCTCTATGGGCTGTCCGGTTGACTCGAAATCAAAGTCCTCGCTCTTCTCCTGAAGCTGCAAAGTGGTCATAGGATTGTCGCCACCCTCACTTCGGAGCATGACTTCGACGGGCATGTTCAGGTTATCAATGTTCTGTTTGATTGTGCCGCGCGTGCGGAATTTTCCGGTGCGCGTGCGTATGATCTGATAGTCAGACGAGAACTCAGGAACGCCCGTTCCTTCGACCCATTGCGCGAAGAAGTAGCGCATGTTCTGACCGGCAATCTGCGTCGTGAGTTTTTCAAAGTCATCAATCGAAGCGTTCTTGCCGCGATACTGATCCAAGAATGTGCGAAGCAGTTGGCGAAACTTATCTTTGCCTAGAGTTTCGCGCAGCATACGAAAGACCATAGCGCCTTTGTAGAAGACTATGGACTGATATGCAGCCGATTGATCGTCTAAAGCAGAAGGCGCGCGAGCAATCGAAGCAGTCTGCTCGAATGTTAATGCTCGCTCCTGCTCTTCACGTTGCGCTGCGTCTAACGCTCCGCCCTGAAGATTCGATTCACGCAAGGCGAACGCGCTCCATTCCGCAAGCCCCTGCGAAATCCATGCGTCGTCAAAAGATTTCAAGCCTACGGTCTGACCCCACCATTGAAACGCTACTTCGCGCTGCAACTTCTCTTCAGGCACGGGGCGTGACGGGTCGAAAAGTTTCGAGGCGAGAAAGACCATGCCCAGTCCGCTGTAAGTGTCAAGGCTCTCGTCGTCAATCTGAGCAACGACCATGCGCGTTCCGAACGCGGGCTGGCCGTACTCGCGCGTGTAGAACTGCAAGGCCGTTCCCATCAACTCTGCATAATTCTCCACGCGATTCTCGCTTCCGACTTTCGCGTAGAACTGTATGTCGTAGTTGCCGAACTTAAGAGACCTTGTGATGTACTGACCAGCGACGAAATTGCCGGGCAATACTGGTTTGTGATGAGTGAAGCGAAAGCGCGTGTTGCCGTCTTTGCTTACTTGCGGCGTGACGGGGTCATCACTCGTTCCTGCGACCTGCATCCCTGTGGGCACGATGATTGTAATATCTGAGGTCGCAAGGTCCGCTGCGTAATCGTGGAAGGGAAACCAGCGCGCGGCGTACATCAGGTAAGAGCCTTCCGGTCCGACGTAAGCGAGGCGCTTGGTCGCAAGCGGTCCGCCTTCGGGAGAGGTCAGGCCGCCCTCCCACTGGAATCTGAGGACTATGGGCTGACCTGCCGGGACAACCTCGCCCAGATCAACGCGCACATTCGGTCCGATTGATGTGTCAGCGCCAGCCGCGTCCTGAACGAAGTTGGTCAGGGGCTTCCCGTTGCGCTCAATTTTTGTGACCTTGAGCGAGCCGTTCAACTCGAAAATAACGGAACGAGTTGCGTCGAGCGGCGTAAAAGTTACTTCAGCGCCCGCGCGCAGCAGGTGTTGGTCCGGTAAGAGTTGAGCCTCAATGCGGTAATTCGTGACATCGAAGCGTGCGCGGCCTGTCTGTTGAGCCTGCGTCATGGCAGGAATTAACAGGCAGAGGAGAGTTGCTGTCCATATGGCAGCAGCGCGTAGAGCGCCATAGCCTTTTTTCGTCATAAATAGAAGTCCGTCGGAAACAAATTCTTAAATTTTACGTTAATTATACACGTCGTCTGCTTGTTCGAGCGAGAGCCTTTAATGAGAAGCCCTCGCAAGAACTTTATCCAAAACTTTTCGCCGCCTGAGACTTTTAGCTTTAACGGTCGGGCGGAGACCGAGCGAGGAGGTCTTATATCTTCCTGTGCGGTCAGGTTTTTGATGACTTTGGCGGGCGCGTAGGTTGGCTGTGCGGGTCTGTTCTGCGGGTCTAAGATGCTCTGCTTGACAGGACCTCAGCCAGACATTAGAGTCAGGCTTACTTTTGACGCGGCTCTCAGGGTTTCCGCACGCGCAATTAGAGACTCTGGCGAGTCCCAGCTTCTTGAGTCCGAGCCAACAAAATCCGTTCTTCGTACAGATTAGGTCTCCCCAGCAGAAGTTTCCGGCGTGCGATTGCCTGAGATTACTTTGCGCCTAGAGAGCGTGGAACTTTCCTCGCCGAAGACGCAAATGAAGGGTAGAACCCTGGTGATCGCGGTTACGGCATTTTAATTACCTTTTGTCCTACACAAAAAAAGGAGTCAGTTTATGAGATCGAAGCAGAAATTTTTGACCGCGCTGCTTATGTGTGCGCTCTGTCTTTCGGCGAGTGTGTTTGCAGTGCCCAAAGGTGAACGCAACGTTCACGTTAATTACAAAGAGACGAAACTAAAGAACGGCCTGCGCGTCATAACGGTCGAGGACCATAGCACGCCCGTTATCGCCATTGACATCACCTACAACGTAGGCTCGCGCAACGAGCGGCAGGGTCGCACAGGGTTTGCCCATCTTTTCGAGCACATGATGTTCAAAGGCTCGGAGAACGTGGGCACGGGCGAGCATTTCTATCTGATCTTCAACAACGGCGGGACGATGAACGGAACGACCAACGAAGATCGCACAACATATTTTGAGGCCCTGCCCGCAAATCAGCTAGACCTTGCGCTCTACCTGGAAGCGGACCGTATGCGCTCGCTCGCCATCAACCAAAAGAACCTGGACAACCAGCGCAGCGCCGTGCAGGAAGAGCGTCGGCTTGGCGTTGACAATGTGCCTTATGGGAAGAGCGGCGAGATTCAGCAAGGTCTGCTCTACGACAACTTCGCCTATAAGCACACGACCATAGGCTCTATGGAAGACTTGAACGCTGCTACGGTCGAAGACGTTGCCGCATTCTTCAAGATGTACTACGCGCCCAACAACGCTGTGCTCACTCTAGTCGGAGATTTCAACACCGCGGACGCGCTCAAGAAGATCAAACAGAATTTTGAAGTGATACCGCGCCAGCCAGACCCGCCGCCCGTTGACATGACAGAGCCGCAGCAGACTGCCGAGCGCCGCACAAACATTGACGACGCGCTCGCCCGCTCGCCGCAAGTTGATATAGCTTTCAAGGCCGTGCCCGGCAACACGCCGGATTTCTATGCGCTCCAGGTTCTCGCCGCCTCGCTTGCGGGCGGGCAGAGTTCGCGCCTCTATCAGGCTCTGGTTAAAGACAAGCCACTCGTCACAAACATCTTCGGCTTCCAGGATGAGAAGCGCGGCACGGGAGCTTTCTACGTCACTGCTAACTTGCGCCCCGGCGTTAAGACCGAAGATGTTGAATCGGCCATATATGCTGAGATCGAGCGTGTAAAGAAAGACGGAATTGCGGATTGGGAATTGGAGAAAGCTAAGAACGGCACGCGGCGCAATTTCATCAACGGCCTTCAAAGCTCTCTGTCGCGCGCCATACAGATGAGCGTCTGGACCATTTACTACAACGACCCGAACCTCATCAACACGCGCATGGACAAGGTCGCGGCTGTTACCAAAGAGGACGTTGCGCGAGTCGCAAACAAATATCTGACGCAGACGAACCGCACGGTCGTCATCACCATGCCGAAGAAGCCTGCGACGGCTTCCGCCAAGTAAAGGAGAAAGACCCATGAAGAAATTTACAGAGTTCAGAAACAGATTGTCAGCGGTTCTAATCATCTTCGCCTTCGCCGTCATGCCGATTGCGGCGCAGAAGGGTGGCGCTCCGCCGCAGCAAGGCCAATCGGTCAAAGGCGCAGACATAAAGGGTCGCGCGCCTGTAAACAAAGAGATTCTCAAAGTCAAACTGCCGAAGGCTGAAGAGGCCACGCTCTCAAACGGCCTGCGCGTGATTCTACTGGAGAGCCATCGCGTTCCGACATTCACAATGCAGATGGTGGTCTTAAGCGGCGGACTTTCAGACCCTAACGATTATCATGGGCTGGCATCGTTCACAGCAGCTATCTTGCGCGAAGGAACGCAGAAGCGCACGAGCAAAGATATAGCCGAGCAGGTTGACACCATCGGCGCAACGCTCGCAGCAAACGCCGGTCTTTCAACTTTCACCAGCACCATTACGACCTCCGGCCTCGTGGAAAATTTCGATCAGACGCTGGACATTTTCGCGGATGTCATACGCAACCCGAAGTTCGCGCAGGAGGAGATTGATAAGTACAAGCAGCGCCAGATTGCGCAGCTTCAGTTTCAACGCTCCATCCCGCAATTTCTCGCTGCCGAGCGTTTCCAGCGCGCAATCTACGGCAATCATCCGGCAGGGCTAATCGTTCCGCCCGTCGAATCAATCAAGAAGATAACTTCCGCCGATTTAGCGCGCTTCCATTCAACCTACTACCGACCCAACAACGCCATGCTCGCAATCGTCGGCGACGTGACTCTGAAAGAGATCATGCCGAAACTTGAAAAGGCGTTTGGCGATTGGCAGAAGACTGACGTGCCTGAGACGAAGATTCCCGCTGCGCCTGAGCAGGGAACGGCACGCATTCAGTTGATTGATCGTCCAGGCTCGGTGCAGACTGTTCTTCAACTCGGCAATCTTGGAATAGAGCGCACGAACCCCGATTACTTCGCCGTGCTCGTGATGAACCAAATCCTGGGCGGTGGTCCGGCGGCGCGTCTCTTTCTGAACCTGCGCGAAGACAAGGGCTATACCTACGGCGCGTACAGCCAGTTCGGCGGCTCTAAGTTCAGAGGCACGGTAATCTCAAGCTCTGAGGTGAGAACGGACGTGACCGAAGGCGCAATGCACGAGTTCATGTATGAACTCAAACGCATACGCGATGAGAAGGTGAGTCCGACGGAATTGGAGAACGCAAAGCGCGCAATAGTTGGAAGCTTCGCGCTCTCTCTTGAACAGCCGAACGCGCTTCTTCAGAACATAGTCTTGCAGAAGCTCTACAACCTTCCGGCGGATTACTGGGACACGTACCCGCAGATGGTCTCTTCGATCACAGCCGAAGACGTTCAGCGCGCCGCACAACGTTACGTGAACCTTGCTAACCTTCAAATCGTAGCCGTTGGCGACGCCTCGAAAGCCCGCGACGTGCTTGCGAAATACGGCAGCGTCGAAGTCTATGACACAGAAGGCCAGCCCATGACGAAGAAGGCAACGCCGTAAGAAGGCAAAAGGTAGAAGGAAAAAGGTAAAAGGGAAAGCTAGGCGGAAACCCACTTGATTAAAGATGGCTTCCGCCTTACTTTTGCCTTTTTCCTTTTGCCTTACTCTCTGTAAAGTTCTTCGATTAGCTGATGATACTTTTCATCAACAACGCGGCGTTTGACCTTGAGCGTGGGCGTGAGTTCTCCTGAGTCTATTGAAAACTCGTCGGGGAGAAGCGCTATGCGGCGGACGCGTTCGTAGTCGTGAAGTTCTTTCGTTAACTCTGCCACTTCACGCTGCACAATCTTTGTGGCCGCAGGGTCACGACTCCATTCAATTTTTGACTTCGGGCGCGAGCCGCCTGCTTCCGACATTGCGTTGGCGAGTGCTTCCCAATCGGGGACGATAAGTGCTGCGGGCTGTTTGCGGCCTGCGCCGATTACGACGACCTGATTGACAAGCTCGCTCTGCTTAATCAGGCTCTCTACGAGTTGCGGCGCGACGTACTTGCCATTTGATAGCTTGAACAAATCCTTCTTGCGGTCCGTGATGTAAAGGTGTCTCTCCGCGTCCATGTGGCCTACATCGCCCGTCTGGAACCATCCGTCTTCGTCAATCACAGCGCGCGTCGCATCATCATGCTTGTAGTAGCCGCGCATCACATTCGGACCGCGCACAAGAATCTCGCCGTCCATTGCTATCTTCACTTCGATTCCGGGAAAGACCAGACCGACAGAGCCGACCTTGTTGTCGTCGGGATGATTGGCAGAGACTATGCAGGTTTCCGTCATGCCGTAGCCTTGAAGGATTGGAATGTCTGCGGACCAGAAGGCGTGCGAGAGCGTGGGCGAGAGCGGTGCGCCGCCGGAAACGAAATAGCGAAGGCGGCCTCCTATGCCTTCACGCCATTTAGAGAAGACTAGACGGTTCGCTATGTCGTGCTTGAGTTCAAGAAGCGGAGGCAGTGGCTCGTGCCTGTCTTTGAGTTCGGAATATCTTTGCCCGACCGCGAGCGACCACGCGAAGAGTTTTGTTTTCCAGCCGCCCGCCGCCATTCCTTTCTTGACGATGCGTTGATAGACCTTCTCAAAGAGCCTTGGCACGGCTGTCATAATCGTGGGCCGCACTTCGCGCAGGTGTTCGCCAACGACATCGAACGACGCGGCGTAATAGACGGAGACTCCCATCGAGCAGAAGACGTAAAAAACTGTCCGCTCGAAGATGTGCGAGAGCGGGAGAACTGAAAGCGCTGTGTCTTCAGCGGAGATTGGAAGCGCGCTCGAAATCGAAAGCACGTTCGAGATAAAGTTCGAGTGTGTGAGCATCACGCCTTTAGGCTCGCCCGTCGTGCCCGACGTGTAGATAACGGTCGCAAGCTCATCGCCGCGACCCGGAGCTAACAGTGCGTCGAATGCGTGAGGCTCAACGCGTTCGCGCGCCGCCCCGCGCGCCTCAAGGCCCTCTAAAGTTATTGCGCCTTCGACAAGATCAACGGCATCAGCATCGAAGAAGATTAGATTTTCTAAACTCTCGACCCCTTCGAGTCCGGGACGCGCGTGGTTGAAGACCCTGCGGCCTGAGACGAAGATTGCCCGCGCGCCGGAATCCTCCAGAATGTAGCGCACCTGTTCGACAGCCTGCGTGGTGTATATGGGAACGTTGATCGCGCCAAGACTCAAGATGCCCAGATCAACGATTGACCATTCGGGGCGATTCTCAGAAAGCAGCGCAACGCGGTCTCCTGCTTTGATTCCCAGTTGACTGAGACCTAGCGCAACTCGGCGCACGCGCTCTGCGAAAGTTTCTGCGGCGATGTGCTGCCACTCGCCATTCTTCTTCGTGTTGAGCGCATCAGCTTTCGCGTGCCTTTGAATCGCTGCGAGGCAGAATTTTGGAACTGTGTTCAGACTGCCGTGTGGTTCGCTTGTGGAATCTGTCATCGGTAAATATGCGCAAGGCTCATTACTGCGCAGATGATAATGCGCTGCCGGGCTTTAAGGCCAGCGTGCAGCGCGAGATACACACAAGACGGTCGCGCTCGTCGCGTATCTCGATTGACCAGACCATCATCTGCCTGCCTTTGTAAACAGGCACGGCTTCGGCTCTGATTCTGCCGCTCGTTACAGAGCGCAGGTGATTTGCGTTTATCTCAACGCCTACGGGCGTGTACCGCTCAAGGTCTGTGTTGAGAGCAGCGCCGATTGACGCTGCTGTTTCCGCAAGCACAACAGAGATGCCTCCGTGCAGCAATCCAGTGTATTGATGCACGCGCTCGTCAACAGGCATGGAGAGCAAGACTCTATCACGCTCGGCAGATTCAATCTCGATGTTGAGCGTTTTGAGCACGGTCCGGTCCGCGCCGCTTCGCATTGTTTCAAGTAGTGTCATCTTAAGCTCTCTGTAAGAACAGCTTCGTTCAAAGTTGTCTTCTCATTTTCTGCAACTCGTGAAGTGCGTTTTCCAGAAGCGCGCCAGCCTGCGCCGCCAAGTATGACGACATCCTCAAGACCCGCGCGCTCAAACCACCCGGCCACATCGCTGCGACTGTAGCGGTTCTCAATCGGCGCGGAAAAGCGGTCGAACTGGTCCGTGTAAAGAACGCGGAAAGAGTATTTACGATAATGTCCGAGCGGAACGCGGTCGGCTAAAGATCGTGTGCGTTTGAAATGCGCGAGCGCGCGGGCGGGCAACACGAATGCCACTTCAAAGCCTGCGGCAATCAGCCACGAGAGTTTCTTTAGAAGCGAGTGAGGCAGGCGCGTTGTCAAGCGTCGCACCGTTGTAACTACAGAGAGAGCGGCGCGTCTCCAACGGGCCTCGCCTTCAAGATTCCAGTAGAGGTAGATGTTCATGTACCCGCCTGCGCGAACGAGGGGCAGAAGCCGCCGAAAACCTTTTTCCGGGTCGGGCAGATGATGTAGCACGCCAAGACTGTAAACGAAATCGAAAGTGCCAGGCGCAAAAGGCGGGTGATAAATGTCTGCCTGAATAAAATGCGTGTTTGCGTTCTCAAGGTTGTTGCGTGCGGCGACCTCTATGGCCTGACTGAAATCCATCGCCAAGACTTCCAGAGCGCCACTTCGCGCCATGTGAAAGGTGTGGCGGCCCGTGCCGCAGCCCGCATCCAGGATTCGCTTGCCCGCGAATGAATTGTTAGAGAACCGCTCGAAGTACCAGCGAAAGTTTGATTCATAGTCGGGCAGCATCTCTGAAAATGCCTGCCACTCGTAACCGAAACTGCGCGCCGTGTCGCGCTGAAACTTCATGGCCCTATCTTCGCTCGCTCGCGCCGCCTGCTTCTCTTCCCCGGGCAGTAGCGCTTCAGGCAATCGCGCTCTAAAGTCGCGGAAAAATTCCGGGTGAATCTCCCACAACATATTTTGAAGCGCGGGCGGGAGCAGACGCGGGATTCTTTCGATGAGCGGATAACTTGCGCCGCAGGAGCAGGAGATCAAGCCGCTCTCAATCTCACCGGTTTCGGTCTCCAAAAAGCTTTCGCAGCGGAGCGTTCCATGGCACATCGGACAGACGATGAGTTGTAGAAGGCTCTTCTTCATCAATGAAATTCTATGACTGTCCTGCTGTGATTACCTCAGCTTCTGTTTCCGTCAGGCCCGGCTCTCTCACAGACCTGCGATGACGACGGCGATGTTTTGAAACTTCCTCGACGCGACCGTTAAGTGTTGCGAGCGCGACCAGCACAAGAAACAGAAGTGTGTTGGCCGTAGTGTGCAGCGTAAAGTCAAAGAAGCTGTGAACCAGCACGGCGAAGCAGCCCGTTAGCGCGCCCGTCGCAACACCGCGCCGAAATCGTTGTGCGCCTGCTCAAGACGGAAGAGGCCGTTGTGCGTATCATACTCGGTGAAGGCCAGTCCGTATGAGCCTAGCCCTGTGCCCAAAACGGGATGCGCGCGAATGATGTTGAGGGTCATAGCCCAGAAGTGTGCGCGCCCCGTCGTAGGATCGTCAGAGTTGACCGTCCCAACAAAACGGCTCAGAGCATCTTCGCCGCCGAATAGCACAGCGCCTCCGATAATCGCCAGAACGAGCGCTAGCGCCAGCCCTGCGCGCATTAGAGCGGAGCGAGCGCGCCCCGCACGCTTCCCCTTCTCTTCGCCGGACGATTCAGACTCTTTTCCTCTGCCACCCATTACAACAATCAGAAAGACGATTTCAGCCGCAAGGCTAATCATTCCTCCGCGCGAGCCTGTCATAATCAACGCGATGCCCATCATCCCAACGGCGAAGATGTATAGCGGTCGCTTGTCGCTCTCGATTGCCCCCGAGAATAGAAGTCCAAGCGGCAGAGCCAATGCCATCTCCATGTAGGCCGCGAAATGATGCCGGTTGTAGAAAGGTCCAAAGGGAACACTCTGCGGCAGTTCCTTCAGCCAGTAAATTTTGCCGGAGCTTGTGAAGGACTGTATGACACCGAAGATCGCAAGCAGAAAACCGAAGATGGTTACAACGCGCGCGACGAGCCGCAGGCGTTTCGGGCTATCTATGAATGCGAGCGCGGCGGCGAAGTAGATTAGAAGAGCGCATAAATGAACAATAACAAGGCGCGTCGAATATGGGTCGAGCGAAAGGCTGCTGACAGGCGCAGAAGAGAGCGCTTCGGCTGCGCCCGCAGTGCTTCTAAGCGGTAGAAGCTGAAAGAGTCCGAGCAGTATAAGACCAATGACGGGCAGTTGCAGCGAGCTTCGGCTGAATCGAAGCGTTCGGCTGCGCCAGGCGTCAACAGCCCAGAGGATGACGATTGCGACTGCGCCCAGTTGAAAGAGTGCGAGTGCCCAGTAGTGCACAGTGCCATAGGCAAGTGTGGAGAGCACCACTGCGATGCAAAGCATCACGATGATGAATCGGCTGGCAAGCGTCCGCACCAATTCCGCAGGAGGTCTGCCAGCTTGCTTAGTTGCCTTTCTTACTTTCTTTGTTGGCGTCTCGCGGCTCAGTTGCTCCGCCGACGGCTTGTAGATTGAAGTCGTCATACCAGACCTTACCGAAAATAGGGCAGACAGCATCAAGGCATTGCGCGCGCACAATCGTCACCACGACTGCCTCCGTTTTCGGCGGCGTCTTAAAGTTAATAGTAACCGGCTGCCAATCGTATGTGCCGGGGGGAGCGGGCTGCGACGCGCCCAGAACAGTTGTTTCATCTACAGTACCCGTAACCTGTACAAGCGTTGTGCCCGCGCTCTTCAAATCTTCTGCGCGAACATAGAACTCAAGGCGGTACTGCGTCGAAGGCTCTACGACGACTGGCTGCGAAACGTTTTTGAATGCGAGACCATTCGGTGATCTGAAAAGAATAAGCAGACTGCGTGCGCCGCTATGCCACGTGCCCCCATCAATAACTATCTGTGCCTGCGGATCACTCTTAATGTGCCAGCCGAAAGGTTTTTCCGTCCGGGCGTCAATGTCATCTTCAAAACTGCCGTTGACAAACTGCTGCCCCTTTGAATCAATCCCTGTGTTCAGATCGCTGAAAATAGATAAAGCTGCGCGATAACGTTTCTCTACCAGAAGCGAATTGATAAGCCTCTTGCCGGTCTCGCTCTGCGCCTTCTTCTCCGTAGGGCTTAAGCTGGACCATACGCCCAGCGCTTCATCAAAACGCTTCTGGTTCATCAAATAAAGAGCAAAGCCTGCGCGTGCATCCGGGTCATCGCCTATAACTTTCCTGATCGCATCAACGTCCTGCGCATAGAGCGTCCACGCGACATTAAATAACTGCGGACGCAGATCGGAGTTTGCTTCGGCTGCCCGTCGCAACTCCGCGAAAGCCTCTTCACCATGCCCTGCGCGCAACAGTAGATTTCCCAAGTACCAGTGAGGATAGGCATAATTTGGCGCAAGCTCTACGGCGCGGCGAAGCGCCTTCTCGCCGCCAGCTATGTCGCCCGCCTCTTCTCTGGTGCGCCCCAGATCAATCCATAGGCGATAGTCATAGGGCGAGAGCCTGGCAGCCTCTTCATATTGGCGCACGGCCTCGTCCAAATCTTCAGGTAGGAAGCTTCGCTTCTTAAGCCCTGCTACCATCCAATGCGTCAATGGATCGTCGGGCGCAAGGCGCATGGCCTCCTGCGCTGCATCAAGCTGGCCTTGGTCCATCTGAGGCGCAAACTCAGCTACAACATCACCCACGTACCAGCGCACGGCATACCACGCAAACAGTAGCGCCAACGCGACGGGCACAAAGAGCAACATGCGCACGAGAGGCTTGCGCACATCTATCAGCTTTAATTGATCGGAATATGCCATAAAGGAATTATGAGTTTTGAGTTTTGAGTTTTGAATTGAAAACGATTCCGTCTCCTTTAATTCAAAATTCAAAACTCATAATTCATAATTTATTCATCACTAACTTCCTCGATTCTGATTCTCATTCGCTTGAGCGTGACCTGCTCCTCTTTGCAGTCGCGTAAGATTTCGGCTGTTCGCTCTTCTGTAAAGCGTGAGCTTGAGATAAGCACTTCGTCAATGCGCTGCGCTCTGCACAGGCTTCTCAACATGCCGTTGCCGCCAAAGACGCGCAAGCCGTGAATGACTTTGCCCTTCTTCGTAGGATCGTCGTCAACGAAACCGACGGGCGCGTACTGCAACTCGCGGTTATTCAAGATTTCTCTCAACAGCAGTTCGCCCCCGTCGCCCGCTCCGTAGATAAGCACGCGGCATCCGTCGCGCGCCTTCGGTGTGGGCAGAACCTGACGGAACAGACGGAAAGCCATACGGCTTCCGGCAAGCAGCATGAACATCAGAAGCCCGTCCAGCACAAAGACCGTGCGCGACACGCTCTCAAATCGAAAAGCGAAGAGGACCGCCAGCGCGCTTGCAACCGAGCCTACGACTACTGCTTTGACAAAGACCACCAGATCGTCAACGCTCGTATAACGCCAGATGCCGCGATAAACGCCCATCACCAGAAAGGCGGCCATCTTTACAAACAACAGCACGGGCAGCGTGCGTAAAAAAATTCTGAGCGTCCCGGCCTCTCCCACCGGACCGAATCGCAGAACATAAGCCCCGTAATAGGAGAGAACTATCAACACCAGATCAAGCAGGACTTCAAAGACGCGGCGCTTGTAGGATAGATCAATCAGGAAAGCAAAGAGCGGTTTATCGTGCGCCGCCTTCACCTCCTCTTCGTCATAGACTTTGACGCCCGCAAGATAGACGCCCAGCAACGTGAGCAGGATAGTGAACCCAAGGATCGCAGCAATACTCACGTCCGTCTTCATCTCGCGCGCAATCATCGCCAGAAGCCCTGAGAGCGCCGCGAACCCGTAGAGCATCCACACGGCTCGCCGCTCGGACATACCTAACGCTACAAGGCGATGCGACGTGTGGTCGCGCCCGCCTTGCGAGGCCGAGCGGCCCGAAAGTTTTCTTAGAACCGTGACAAAGGTCGTGTCGAATATAGGGATGAAAAGAATCAGTATGGGCACGGCCAGAACGGGCAGGAAACTACGCGAGCGCCCGCCCGCCACGCTCATCAAAGACGTGCTCGCCAGAAAGAACCCTATGAACATAGAGCCGCAGTCGCCCATGAAGATGGATGCAGGGTTCGAGTTATAGACTAGAAAGCCAACGAGCGCGGCGGCGAACACGGCCAGCACCATCGCCTCCGACGCTTGAGAGCCTGCCAGAAAATTTACAGCAAGAAAGATTGACGAGATTGCTGCTATCCCTGGCGCAAGCCCATCCATGTTGTCCAGCAGATTGACGGCGTTAGTGATTCCGATTAACCAAAAGATCGTTATCACCATGTTGACCGGGGCAGAGCCTGTCCAGGGCAGAGTCAATCCGTAATAGACCACGAAGGCCGCGCCCATCACCTGTCCTATCAATTTCTGATAAGGCTTAGCGTGAAAGAGATCGTCAACGAGTCCCACCGCGAAGAGAAATGCGCTCGCGCCCAAGATAATCCATAGAAAGGTGCGCTCGTGCCTTGCTATCTCGTCGGCTCGTGCCGGAACGAAGAGTAGATAAAAGAGAATTACCGTCGCGACCGATAGAAAGATTGCGACGCCGCCGAGCATCGCCGTAGGCTTCTTGTGCCAGCGGTCCGTTTTCGGGCGCGCAACCGCACCCCAGCGCCGCGCAAGCGCGCGAACTATAGGGGTCAGGACGAGCGCCAGCGCAAACGCAACGGCAACAGCGACGAGTTGTAAAAACTGGAAAGGCATTGATCGTGGAAGCCGCGCTTTCGAGAGAGCGCTTTTTAAGTTCGTAGAACCTCGAAAACCCTATTCGATGACGCGGAAACTTTCAAGCGTCCACAGCAAAGCGCGGCTATCCCTTTTCTCTAATTAATCGTCTCGGTCGGTTTTGAGAGGACAGTATAGCAGAAAACTAGAGCAAACCAATTTGCCGGTAGAGGCTCATGAAATCAAAGTTGTTCCATCCCTCGACGATCTTTCCGTCCCGCACGCGAACAATCGTCATCCCTGTGAACTCGACCGGCTTATTTGTGGCGGCAACTCCGAGAGCATCGCCCGTGTGACTGGCTCGAACCGTGCAGCGAGCAGCTATAAGATCGCCTTCCGTGATGCAGTCTTCAACCACGACCTGAATATCAGGAAAAGCATCACGAAATTTTTTGAAGAAGGGTTTGAAACCTTCTGGACCGCGAAGCTTCTGATCCTTCTCGTCCGCAAGCCCGTGCGCGATGCCGTCCGCCGCGAACATCTCATCAATCGCATCCTCGCGCCCCTTATTCCAGACCTCTTCAAACCATCTATGAATCAGAGTGTTACTTTCTTTCGACATAACATTCTCCTCAAACATCATCTATTAAAATCCTACGGTCGCCCGCTGTGAAAATCTATTACGCTCTGCAAGATTCCGTTGAGCGACATGCGAGGGCGAAAGCCGACGAGCGCGCCAACCTTCGCGATATCAGGTACGCGGCGCGGCATGTCCTCGAAACCTTCTTCATAAGCTTCATCATACGGGACGAACGTTATCTCGGATTCCGAGTGAGTCAACTCCTTGACGCGCTTTGCCAGTTCAAGAATCGTCACCTCTTCGTTCGAGCCAATGTTGAAGACTTGACCCACAGAATCGGGATGGTCCATCAACTTGATTAGCGCGCCAATGATATCGCCGACGTATCCGAAGCAGCGCGACTGCCGCCCGTCGCCATAGACGGTTATCTGTCTTCCTGAAAGAGACTGCTTGACGAAGGTCGGGATGACCATTCCGTACTGTCCAGTCTGTCGAGGGCCGACCGTGTTGAAGAGACGGACGACGATTGTCGGCAACTTCTTCTCGCGCCAGTAGGCTAAAGCTAAGAATTCGTCAATAGCTTTTGAGCAGGCGTAAGACCAGCGACCCTTCGTCGTCGCTCCCATCACGAGCGAGCCGTCTTCACGGAAAGGAACTTCCGTGCTCAGGCCATATACTTCTGAAGTCGAAGCGATCAGAACCTTCTTCTTCTTCTTGTTCGCTAAAGAGAGCACGACCTCAGTGCCGTGAACGTTTGTCTCAATCGTTCTGACAGGGCTTTCGACGATGAGCTTGACGCCGACAGCCGCAGCCAGATGAAAAATCACGTCGCACTGGTCAACGAGTTCTGCCAGCACGGGTTGGTTTGTTACCGAATCAATCGTGTAGCGGAAGCGCGGGTGCGACTTCAAGTGCGCTATGTTTTCTATGCTGCCCGTCGAGAGGTCGTCAATCACGAAGACCTCGTCGCCGCGATCAATGTACGCGTCCGAAAGATGCGATCCGATAAAGCCCGCACCGCCTGTAATCAATACTCGCAAACTTTATATCCTCTCAAATAATCTCAGAGTCTGGAGTCCGAAGCCGAAGAACTACCCATTGTCTTTGACTTCAGACGCGCTTTTGACGAGACAGACTCAACGGATTTTTCCTGCGCCAAGTCATCGTAAAGGTTCATTATGTCTGTTAGCAATCTCTCTTTTGAATAGTTCTCTTCAACAAACCCACGACCGCGCTCGCCCAAAGCGTGTCGCAACTCTTCATCTTCAATCAATCGTCGAAGCCCATCACAGAAACTAGCGGCGTCGCCTGCGCGAACACGAACGCCGCGCTTGCCGAGAATGTAGCCACGGGCTTCCAAGTCTTGAGATGAATCAACCTCTTCGCCTAAGAGATCGACAACGCCGCCAACAGCCGTTGCAACTATTGGGCGCGCATTCGCCATAGCTTCTATGAGCGTTAAGGGCGTTCCTTCGTTCAGCGACGTTAGAGCGACTATGTCTAGCGCAGGATAAAAATTTTCCGGGTCGTTGCGCGTACCCATAAACTCTACGTCCGTCTCAAGCCCTAGCTCGCGCGCCTGCCCCTCAAGTCGCTCGCGCAACTGCCCGTCTCCCAAAATAAGGAATCGCACGCGCCGTCCATCTTTCCGAGTTCCGAATCTCTCTTTATAAAGCGCCGCGGCCCGTAGAAAGAGCGAGTGGTTCTTAATCTCCGTCAGTCTCCCTACGATGCCTATGAGCAAATCGCTCTCACTTACACCCAACTCATCGCGCATAAGGTGGCGACGAGCGGACCAATCTGTGAAAGCGCTTGTGTCCAGACCTAGCGGGATGATTGCAAACTGCCGGGAGCGCCCGACGCCGAACTCTTCGTGAATCTCTCTGTACTGCTGCGGGCTGATAACTATTATGCGATCCGTCGCTAGACGCGCAAGAGCTTTTTCAATCAAGAGAAAGATGCGCGTCTTGAGCTTTCCGTAATAGCTATGAAAGATGTGGCCGTGATAAGTGTGAACGAAGCGGCACGGGCGCGGGCGGCCTATGAGCGCGCGAGGCGTCAGCCATCTATAAAGAAGGCCAGCGACGCGGCCAACAGTTCCTGCTTTCGCCGTGTGCGTGTGAACAAGGTCTGGTCGCTCTCTCACAAACAGACGATAGAGTTTCCAGATCGTCCATAAATCTTTCGATGAAATCTCACGGCTCATCTGCGGGATGATGAGGGGCACAACCCGATTTGCGGTTGCGAAGTAGCCCATGTCATCCTCGCCCGGCGGCACGCGGCCAGCGACCAGCAGCGTCTCGCACTTTTCGCGCAGTCCCGCCGTGAGCCAAACGACATGACGCGCAGGCCCTCCGACATTAAGCCTTGCGATGATGCGAACGACCTTCATAAAAGGAAACGCGGAAGTCGGAACGATGAACGCGGAAGTAAAAAGCTTTTCAGTTCATAGTTCATCGTTTATCTTACCCGCTCGCTAGCGCAGGCGGTACTGACCATTCCCTACCGCAGACGCCTCTTTAACTTCCATCTTGTTTGCGCCTGTCTCTGCAACCAGATTTGAGGCGTGAAGCAGGCTGTCGAACGTTCCGGCATCGGTCCACCAGCCTTCGAGTTCATCCCACGTCATCTCGTCGCGCTCGATATAGGCATTGTTCACGTCCGTTATCTCAAGCTCTCCGCGACCCGAAGGCTTGAGCGTGCGTATGATACGGAAGACTTCCGCATCGTACATATAGATGCCTATGACGGCGTAATCGGATTTCGGCTCGGCGGGCTTCTCTTCAATTCGCAGGACGCTGCGACCTTCAAGTTCAGGCACGCCGAAGCGCTGCGGGTCCGAAACTTTCTTCAATATGATCTTCGCGCCGCTGCCCTGATGCCGGTATGCGCGCACGGCCTTGCAGATGTTGCCTTCTATTATGTTGTCGCCGAGGACTACGCAGATAGGCTCGCCGTCGGAAAAGTCTTCGACGAGCGACAATGCGGCGGCAATCCCGCCTTCGCCTTCCTGATAAGTGTAGTTGAGATGCTTGAGGCCGAACGCCCTGCCGTTCTTAAGAAGTTTTAGAAAGTCACCGGCAGAGTTGCCGCCCGTGACGATCATAATCTCACTGATTCCGGCGTTCACAAGCGTCTGAATCGGGTAATAGACCATCGGCTGGTTATAGACTGGGAGCAGATGCTTGTTCGTCACAGCCGTGAGCGGCATCAACCTTGTCCCAAGCCCACCAGCTAAAACAACACCTTTCATCAACCCGGCCTCCTTCAGTGCTTCTTTTCTTTATCCGATACTAATCTGGATTTTACCCGGCACACCTGTTGGATTCTAAAATAGAATCGTGCCTAATGCGGCTTCTAAACTTTAATCGCCCAAGTCTCAATATATGTTCCTAACTCCCCGAAATTACTGAGGGTCGTGATGGCATTCGCCGCAAAGCGTTCCAGACCGCCGAGAATTCCACCGCGATTAGGAACCATAGCCTTTCCTGCATAGACGTGCCAATATTCGGGCTTCAACTTATATTTCTTAAGCAGGGCGCGCAATGAGCGGGGGCTGAATCCGAAGACGTGAAATGGCGAGAATGTGGGCGCAAGATTAACGACCCAGTCGCGCCCACGCAATTTTTGGTAGAGATTACCCACTCTGAAATAAAGACCCTTTTCATTTGGCACGTCAACGAAAAGTGCGCCACCAGGTCGCAGGATACGCGCTATCTCCCTTATGGTCTCATCCGGGTTGTATAAATGTTCCAGGACAGCGGCCAGCATTACTACATCAAATGATTCGGCATCGAAACCGCAGCGCTCGACAGGTTCGCGCTTGATTTCCGCTCCGGTATATTGAACCGCAAAATCCGCGAAGGCGTTGGACGGTTCAATACCTTTCACTGTCCACCCTTCCTGAATCGCAGCGCGTAACAGCTCACCCCTTCCCGTTCCTATATCCAACAAACGTCCCTTTCCGCCTGTTAACTCCTGGGCTTGATGTAAGAGCTTAAGAGCCGACCCGCCTTTGACGTTCATATCATGATGCTGGAAGTAGTCTTCCGGGAGCACCCCGTAGTGCTGATCCGGCCCGTTAAGGGGAATTGGCATCGGGTTGGGAAAGAGCAGGCCGCAACTTCCGCAGCGCGAGATACTACATTCCACGCCCAGATGTTGACGATGCGCCCGCCCACCCCGCATTCCCACGAACTTTGAAGGTGGCTTCTCACAGATGGGGCAATTCTGCGGCAGCCACCGATATTGTTCTTCGTCTTTCATCTTGAGAGTATCTGCCGGGCCTTCGAGTGCGCTGGCCTTTAGCTTCTGATAAATCAATCAATAAATCTCTCAAACCATAATTCTAACATCAGCAAAGTCCAGAGCTGATGCGCGTAGTCTCGTTCGCCGCTCGTGTGAAGTTCAAACATTCGCCTGATCTCAAGAGGTTTGAAGAGGCCGCGCTTTAATGCCTTTTCGCTTAAAATCGTTTCGCCTAAGAATTTTTTCATACGCCCGCGAAACCAGTAGCCTATGGGGACGCCGAAGCCCATCTTTGCTCGATTGAGATTCTCTACGGGCACAAGTTTTTTGAGAACGCGCTTTAAGAGATACTTAGTAGTCAAACCGCGCAGCTTAAATTTTTCAGGAAGGCTCGCGGCGAACTCTATAACGTGATGATCCAGAAAAGGCGAGCGGGCTTCCAAAGAGACGGCCATGCTGGCAATGTCCACCTTGACCAGCAGGTCGTTCGGCAAATAGGTCATCGTGTCCGCAAGAAGGCTCGCGTCAACAACGCCTGCGCCGTTGGCCTTAGCAAACCAGGGAGCTATCCAACTGCCAGGATCATAGCCAGCCATCTCGCTGCGAAACTCGTTCGTGTAAAGCTCATCCTTCGCGGCGCTGTCGAGCACGCTCACCCAGCGCAGGTAACGCTCAACCGGAGGCAGCAAGGCCGATTGCAGAAAACGCTTAAGACTTCGCACGCGACCACGACGCAACTCCGATGAAGGAAGAAGATTGACCGCCTGCTTAATTAAACCTTCGCGCATAACGCCCGGAAGTCTCCCGTAACGCTCCGCCAATCGCATAGCAGCGTAGCGCTCGTAACCTGCGAAGCACTCATCGCCACCGTCGCCGTTCAACGCCACAGTCACATGACGACGAGTCTCGCGCGAAACGTAGTAGGTTGGAATGGCGGACGAGTCGGCATAAGGCTCGCCGTAATGCTCGACGAGGAGGGGAAGAATTTCCAGAGCATCGGGTCGGACTATGAACTCGTGGTGGTCCGCTCCGACATGTTCTGCGACGCGGCGCGCGTGATGTAGTTCGCTGAAATCCTGCTCTTCAAATCCTATGGAGAAGGTCTTAACAGGCTCGCTCGATTCCTCGCTCATCAATGCGACCACAGCCGAAGAGTCAACTCCGCCGGAAAGAAAAGCTCCGAGCGGAACTTCCGACATCAAGCGCACGCGAACCGCTTCGCGCAAGGTCTCAATTGCTCGCTCGCCTGCTTCCTCTTCGCTCAGCTTAACTTTGTGCGAAAAATCCGGCTGCCAGTAACGCTCTATCTTCACTTCGCCTTCGCGCGTGAGACGAAGAGAGTGCCCCGGCTCAAGCTTCTTTATGGCGCGATAGGCGGTTAAGGGTGCGGGCACGCACATGAAAGAGAGGTAGTAGTGAATCGCTTCGGGCGCAATCTCGCGGCTTATCTCAGGATGCAAGAGGAGCGCGCTGAACTCTGAGCCGAAGATGAATTGATTATTGACGAGAGAGTAGAGCAGGGGCTTCTTGCCAACGCGGTCGCGCGCTAAAAATAGTTCCTCTGTGCGCTCGTCCCAGATTGCGAAGGCGAACATGCCGCGCAGATGCTTCGGGCAATCCGCGCCGTACTGTTCGTAGGCGAGGACTATGGCTTCGGTGTCGCTGTTTGTGTAAAAGCGGTGGCCTAGCTTTTCCAGTTTCGCGCGAAGCTCACGATAGTTGTAGATTTCACCGTTGAAGACTATCCACGCCGTTCGGTCCGCATTATGAATGGGCTGCTGTCCGCTCTTGAGATCAATGATGGCGAGCCGTCGCATCCCAAGCCCGACCCGATCCTTACGGTAGAATCCATCTTCGTCCGGGCCTCTGTGCCGTATGGCTTCGCACATACGCGCGAGCACGTCGCGGTCCACGGCGCGCCCATTACGATTAACTATTCCTACGATTCCACACATAAAGGTCTGCGCGCCTCTCAGGAAACCGGGCGACGCCCCGCCAGCATCGCCGAACGCTTTGAGATGAGAGCCTGCTGTCTGCGGTCTTCTCGCCGCTCTTTCAGTATCACATAGCCAACCCCTGCAAAGATAAAGTAGAAGACCAGAAGTTGCGAACGCTGGCGGTAAGCTGTCCCCACGTTACCCTGAAACATTGAATAAGCAAGCGTCAGCATTATTGTAAAGATCAGGATGGGGAGCGTCTGCCGCAGCCTGTACTTAATGGTGAACCAAAGCCCGAGCACAAGAAGCGGAAAAGAGACCCACCAGATGACCATCTCCGGCAGGGTGATGCTCTGCCGCAGGCTGCCCAATTGCCACGGAAACGGCGCAAACAGCAGATAAGCAAGACCGGAGGGAATTGTGCTGAGTGCTCCCGAAGTCGTCGAGAGATCAACGTCCTTGCCGAAGCCCGAATTAGCCGTCTGCTGTAGATCAAGACGGCTGTTCTGTAGCATCTCAAGGTTGCCGTATGTTTCAAACTGCAAGCCGGCGGTCCGCAGCACTCCCAAATAAGTCAGGGCCAGGCCAAGCGTCAAAATCACGACAAACTGTTGGGCGATACTTCGAGCAGAAGCCTGACGCATTCCGATTAAAAATGCTCCGACGTTTGCCGCCACCATCATATAAAAGATATAAAACCGCAGACTGAGTAAAGCTAAGAGCGCGCCGAGCAGCATCAACAGAGAGCTTATAGTGACCTTCTCGCTAAGGTGAAGCGTAGCCAGGATAGAGATTGCCAGACAGAAAACGATAGGGCCGTCCTTCAAACCTTGCGAGGACCATAGCACGAGTGACGGGTAAAAGGCGGCAGCCAGTGCGGCTATTCTCGAGACTCTATGGTTTCTATAGATGTGCTGCGCGCAGAGAAAAATCACTGGCGCGGTGGCAGCGCCCAGCACCGAGTTGAAAAACTGTACGGCTAACATGTTGCGTCCGGCTATTCCATAGACGGAGGCGACCATGTAGAGCATCCCCCAGCCACTGCCTGCGGCGCTGCCGACAAACATATTAACCAGATAATTGTAAGACTTATCTCCCTGCCAAACTTTAAGCAGAGCATTGCCAAATATGTCGTAGGTATAGGCGTCTCCGCCGAAGAACTCTTGCAAGTTTAGAAAGTAGATCGTTGTCCCGACCGCGATTCTGACCAACAGTGCGCCGAAAAACAACTGCAACAGGAAATTCTTGTCGCTGCCTGTACGCGAAATGAATAGCCCGGCAGGGACGGCGAACAGTATGCACACGACCAGCGCCGAGCCGCCCGCTGCTGGGACGATGAATAAGATAGCGGCGCTCAGTAACAGAGCCAGAGCCGTAAGTAGCGCATTCATATCTGATCAGACTAAGAGTGCCGAGTTTATAGTGACGACAGCCATGAGGAGGTTGATCGTTATCCTCTGCTTTCCCTCCATCTTAACATGGAAGCAACCTGTTCTCGAATCAGCACAACATCTCCGTTGTGTATAAAGAGCAACTGCTTGAGCTTCGTCCCACTGATTCGTAAATAGATGCCCAAGTAAATCAATGTGCCCGCAATGTAGGTCAACGCCTGCGCCCAGGCCGTCCCCGTTTCTCCGAGTCTGGGAATGAAAAGCAGAGCCAGGATAACTCCCACAAGCATGTTCACCCAGGCCAGGATAGAAACCAGACCGGGCCTGTGCATCTGGTTGATGAAGTAAGTGTCGAGCAGCATCGAAACGCCCATGAAAGCGGAACCGATTAAGAGAATGCGTGCGACCGTTACAGTCTTCACATAGCTCTCTCCGAGAATCATCACAACCACCCAGGGCGCTAGCAACGCTCCGGCGAGTACGATTACCAGCATACTCCACCAGGTTAGTCTCAGATAGCGGTTCATTGCCACCGTGGCGCGCTCAGGCGAGAGCACGGACATCTTCTGATATATAACATCCTGAATCGCCTGCACGGGCAGTAACATCTTCTCTATCACCTGCTGTGCTATGGAGAAGATGCCTACGGCCACGACGCCGTGTGTGGCGTTCAGGATGAAAACCAGAACGCGCGTCCATAGAAGAGATGAGAGCGAACCTATGTAACCTCGCAGGCCGAAATTCAGAACCTGGCGAGATAATTTCTCCGGCGGCTCGTTGGCCGCATCATCCGCGCTCACGCGAAACGCTATGATGAACATAGCTAGAAACTGAATGAACATTGTGAAGAGATAAATAATGGCCGCCGCGACCACCCGACCTGAAAGACCAACAACGAAGACAATCGTTAATGTCAGCGAGAGAGTGCACATCACTAGCTGCACAAGATTGACGCGCACGATGTATCCCATTCCGATCATCATGCTGTTCCATAGATTCGCGTAGAGCAGTAAGGGGAGAATAGCGAAGGCCAGCACAGTTAATAGAAGCGGGAAGTGTGGCAGCAGAGCATCGCCCACGCTCCAGATCGTTATCCCGCCGACGAGAATCATCCCCAGCCAAAAGAGCGGGACAAGCCGCAGTATGATGCGGTGCAGAGAGCCACGCCACTCGCTGTAACGTCCGAAGAAAGCGTTTGCACTTTGCGATAGCCCCAAATCTGCCAGGACCGCCAGCACCGACGCCACTCTTAAGAAGAGGAAATATTGACCGAAGCCGTCAGGCCCAAGCGTGCGCGCAAGTATGAGAGCGTTGGCCGTGACAATCAGCAGCAGGGCCACCCTCATTCCAAAATTGACCAGCGATAATCGCAGAGTTGACATCAGGTTGCTTCAACCAGAGGACGACGACGAAAGAGGACTCGGCATCCTTGCCGAATTCAGTATCTTAATCAAAGGTTAGAAGGAGAGTCTTTAGCCGCCCCTTCTAACCTTGAGAAACTTAAACAGCGTAGATTAACCAGCGCGTCCGTGCCTAATATTATAACCAGCATCCAGAAAGCATATCGCATACGATACAGCGTGCTGATGTTGACGACCACGTAGCCGAGCGCAGTCGCTCCCACCAGTATGATTACGGAGAGCATCCAGACAGACAATTGCGCCCGCCTTCGCCAAACGGTCAACGCTGCCAACGCTATAAACAGGTACATGATGAGCGCCTCCGCCCCGCTCAGGATTCTACCTTTCAGCCCAACGTTAGCACCCGCAACGAACCACATATTCGGAAACGGGGACATGAGTCCGATTAAGACTGCTCGCGGAAAGTATCGGATAATATCCTTGATCCCGACCAACTCGACTTCCGTATCTATGTTTGAGCCTGCCTGCGGATATGCCGCTATAAAATTGTGCCTCAATAAAGTGATTCTAATAGGAATCTGCGACCATACGCTTGCGCGTTGCCCTTCTAATTTAGTGGGCTGCGCGTTCTTGAAGGTCAGCGACTCCGTCGTCTGTCTGTAGGCGGGCACGAGCCGTGGCATGAAGAGCGCGATTGCCAGCAGCAAGGCAACGCCTATCATATTGCCCGCAAGCAATCGCTGCTCGCGTATCTGCCTGATTATAAAGAAAAGGCAACCGACGAGCACGCTCACGAATATCACTTCCCACATGTCGCCACGGCTCAGCCACAAAAAAAGGCACGCAAAGCCGCCGATTGTTCCGGCAATCGCGCCAAGATGCAATGAGAGCGTTCTCGTCAACCACCTGACGAGGATAAGAAAGAGTAACAGAAGTGCTGCGATGAACAGGGGATCGCGCAGCATCTGTGTTGTGTGCAGTAAAAACGAAGGCCACACGCCCACTATGCTCATCGCAACGAGCGCACTTCGCCTATCAAACACCTCTTTCGTCAGAGCGAAGACCAGCGACAAAGTAATAAGGTAATAGAAAAGGTTCAGCGGCTCGTTGCTTAAAATGTTGAAGCCCAGAACGCGCCCGAATGTTGCAAAGCAAATTGAATAGAGCTTGACGTGAAACTGCGAGCCAAGCGCTATCCAACCCGCAATGTCCCAGTTGCCTAAAAGCCCGGCCAACTTGCTCGCCTCGATTCTGTAGCTCGCGGAGTCAATGGCAAACGATATTCCGATTCCGTGCTCGTCGAATGTATCGGAAAGAAGATGAACGCGTCCCACCAGATAGATTATTAGAACCAGCGCAACATGCAGGCAAGCAGCAATAGCAATCAACCGCCAGAAATCCCTTTGCTTCTTGATACCAAACCATGCTGAGACCCTGCTCAGTATTTTTGCTCCCATAGGCTTTTTAGGAAACGGACGGATGAAAACTGGCTTCGGGCGTTCCTGCTTAATTACAAAAGGGCGAGCGCGCAAAAACTTGTAGAGCATCCTGGGCGGAAGCTGTTATACGCAAACTATTCTACCCTTGCGCTTCCGTTCGATCAGATGTTATCAGGCAGGTCCGGTCGCGTTTTCTGTTCTATAAGGAAGATGTCCTCCGCGTCGAGCGGCTTGATCGGTTTGGCAGGGACTCCTCCGATTAAATAGTTCTCCTCTTTTAGCTTTTTCGTGATGACCGCTCCGATGCCTACTATGCAACGAGAGGGTATTGCTCCTCCGGGAGCGACGCGAATCTCAGAGCCTATGTAAGTAAATGAGCCTATCTCTATGGGCAGCGTGCGCTGGCGATTGTGCGTCCACAGTGAAGAGTTGCGCCCGCCCAGAATGGTGCGACGACCAATCTCCACTCGATCAGTGAAATCTATCTTGTGGCCTGTGGTGACGATGCTGCCCGCTCCGAGCAGAAACCTTGGGTTCACAGGATTGACCGCATCGGGTTCTGGAATCGAATTGATCTCATTCATTCTAATAATCTCGGCGTATCGTCCTATCTGAATCTCGTCGCCGCCCCGCAAAATATTCAGATGCCCTATGCGAACGTGATCTCCCATGCTTAATCTCTTTACGCCGATGACTAGATTCAGGTGGCCTATGCTGACATCATCCGCAATCTCGCATTCGGCTGCATCCAGGATACTCAAGCCTATCGAAACGCGCTTGCCAATGCGGTAGCCGAAGAAGAGCCTGTAACAGAACCTCTTCAGGAATGACGGAAGCAGAGCGATGAAAGCCAGGCTAACAAGACGCGCGCGTGAAACACGGCTTGACGAACGAACACGCTCGGTCGCAACTCTCGCCACCGCCTCCTCTTTTCTGTCGAAGCCGTCTGAGCATTCCGGTTCGTGGCTACTGCGGCGGCATCGTTCTCTCCATGCATCATAAATTCTTTCGGGCTGCTTCGCGCAAAACTTCTGCGAGCGTGTCGGCCTGCTTTGCTACCGTGTAATGCTGAAGTGCGTTGCGGCGTCCGGCCTCGCCCATGCGCCGGCGCATCTCTCTGTCCGAGATCAATCTCGCAAGAGACTCGCGCCACTCACCTTGCGTGTCGGCACAAAAATGTGTGACGCCAGCTTCGCCGATTTCAGCGCAGGCGGCGACGGGTGTGACGACATAGGGGATGCCAACAGACATGTACTGTATGGCCTTAAAGCCTGACTTGCCAATCACCCATTCCGCACCGTAACGCTCAAGGTCAATCGGATAAAGGCCAATGTCGAAAGATTGAAAATCCTCTATATCACGTTCCATTTTCCAATCAAGGCTCTCTACCTCTACGCCCGGAATCTCAACATCATGCTTACCCGCTCCGACCACCTTCAGTTTGAAGCGATGCGTGCGCGCAAGATCACTGAGCGCTGGAAAGATCATCTCAAGAAAGGGAAACGTTGAATGCGTACCTATCCAACCCAGGATCGGCGGGTCGTTCTCCCTCTCTCTTTCGACAGGGCGAAAGCGGTCCGTGTCAACGACAGTCGGGATGATGACGGCGCTCGCATTCTTACTCGACACATAGTCGGCTATATAGCGATTGCCGCAGGTCACAACCCGCGCCCATCGAATCAGGTCGTCTGTTTTTCTAAACCATTTTAGGGCGCTCGCAAGGCGTCCATAAGTCGGGCTAGTATATGAGACGTAGGTAGCATCGTCCAAGTCCAGAACCATCGGGCGTCGCAGGGCGCGCGTCGAGAGCCACTCAAAGACGGGCGGACCGAACATCATAGCCTCGCGCTGCACCAGGATTACATCTGCGCCCCGCACATCAAATAGATCATCGCCGCGCCTGAGCGCAGCCTTTAGAAGACCGAAGGACGTGCGCGCCAATTCCGAGCGACGGTAGAGCGAAGTGAAAAGATTGGAGTTGAGAAACGGGCGCACGTCCAACTCTATGCCGCGTTCGGCCAGAGGCTCTACAAACTGCTCAAGACGGTAGCGCGTCGCGGCAGCCTGTACGGGATACGAGGCTAAGGCCAGAACTTTCATAGAGGGTCTAAGAACTCCATTGCAGCGTGAGGCCAGCAATTAATTGAATAAAAGATCGTTGTTTACAGCCTCAACTTCGCCATTTACATGCCCGACAACGCCATTTACAAGCCATGCAACGCCGTTGTCACGCATGTAAATGACGTTTACAAGCTATACAAGAACGTTTACACGCATGTAATTGAAGTTTACACGCCATACAGAGACGTTTACATGCATGTAAACGTCTCTGTATGGCGTGTAAATGGCGTTGTCAGGCATGTAAATGTCATTGACAAGCCTTACAATAACGTTCTCGCAGCCGACAAAGGTCTTGCATCGCCTCGCGCTTCACTTGTCAATAAAAGCAAAAGCTTTGTCTTAACTACGACTCACCTCTTCGTAAAGGCGAGCGTATCGCTCAAGCCCCACGCCGCGCACGTCAAACAATCTCTCCGCGACCTCGCGCGTCCGCGCACGCTTCGCTTCCACGTCTTCCGCCATCTTCAAGATTTCCGAAGCGGCGCGCTCATACTCTTCCGAAGTGAAATCATGGACCAGCGTGCCGACTCGTTCGCGCGTTGCGAGCACGTCTGAATCACCGACTCCGGCATTGAGTATGAGCGGCAACCCACAGGCCAGATATTCAGCGGTCTTCGTGGGCGACGAAGCGAGCTTAGAGAAGCAGGGTTTGATGAAAGCCATTCCTGCGTCGCTCGCGGATAGGTACGACGAAACGTCCGCAGGCGAAGCAGAGCGCACAGTGTAATCCGCCTCGGCTATCCCTCGCGCCTGCATCATACTTTTAACCACATCGTGCGCGCCCGTCGTCAGCCATAGAAAGTGAGCGCGCGAGTCGGCGGCTCTGAGCGACGCGAAGAAATCCATCATCTCGCCTGTCATGTACCAGCCGCCGATTGAGCCGCTGTAAACCACTACGAACTTATCTTCGACCTGCAACTCCGCACGCCGTCGCGCTCTTGCTTCCGCATCAAACCTGAACCTTTCAAGGTCGGCGCAGCAGGGAACGACCGCGTGCGAGACATTGCGCCCGCCCAGACCATCCCAATTCTTTATCAGAGGCCAGATGGCTTCTGTCAGCGTGACCACTCCGTCCGACGCCGCAAACAAGCGCCGCTCGGTTCGTTTCGTCAAACGGTATTTAAGGCTTCCTTCACGCCAGTGTCCCGCGTCCATATACTCTTCGGCCATCAGCCCGCGCACGTCAAAGATCATCTTTAACGGAAACCTTCTTTTTAAGTTGAGTGCGATGGTGGCCGGGACGTGACTTCGCGCGTGAACTACCTCGATTCGATTCTTCCGAACAAGCTGGCTTGCGAAGCGCGTGCCCGCCATCACATCGTAAAGGGTCGCGGGCAGCGAAGGCCGCCTGTGATAACGAAGGCGATGCCACTCAATATCGTATGCGTTCAACTGCTCTTTTAATTCCTCGCACTTTGCAACGCCTTCCGAATCCCAGGCTGCATCGCGCTCAAAGCTCAGCAAAGTGAAACGCAATCCAATGCGACTCAACTCGCGTAAATAAGGAATGACCTGGCTCTGCCCTAAAGGGTCAAGCATCCCGTTGTAGGAGATGAAGAGAACGCGCTTGTCTTTGAGTGTCATGCGCCGCGTGGTTCGGCTAAAGCCAAAATCTTTTTTCTTACTCATTCCTACAGCTAAAGCTGTAGGCAATTTATCTAACAAATTGAATTAGACAGAACTATTGATTCAACTCCGGTAGAAATCTGTTCTTCACATAATCTTCCAGAGCCTCCTGCCAAGGGCGCATCCTGAGTATGCCTCTTAACCTCAAGCAACAATCTTCAAGCGCTTCAGAGTCCGGGACGGGCGCTGCGCGCTGGAAGTGGTCCGAGCCGACGGGCTTCACCTCATTCGGCAACCCTAAGTGTTTGATGATCTCTCTGACGTAATCGAAACGAGAGCCGAAGCCCAGATTGGCGACGTGGTAAGTGCCGTAAGCTTCGGTCTCTATCAATTCCATAATCTGGCGCGCGAAATCCACAGTGTAGGTCGGAGACCCGAACTTATCTTTGGCGCTTACAATCTCAGGCTTGGTTAAAGCCTCGCGGCGGCGAGCCTCTACGAAATTGCGCCGGTGCGTGAGGCTTCCGCCGTAGAGCCAACCGGGGCGCACTATGAAGTGGCGTGCCGAGTGGCGTGCGACCAATTGCTCGCCCAGGTATTTGCTTCGATGGTAATGCGTCAGCGGACGCGGCTCGTCAAATTCTGTGTAGGGCGTTTCCTTCTGCCCGTCGAAGATGCCGCAACTGCTGACGTAAACGAGCGTGGCATCGAACTGCGCGCAAGCCAGGGCTACGTTCCAAGCGCCCAGAGTGTTCGCAGCGTAAGCCGTGTCAGGATTCCTTTCGCTCTCGTCAACGTTGGTGAATGCCGCAGCGTGAATGACACAACGCGGACGCTCAAGTGAGATTAGCTCTCTGGCCTGCTTCAACTCACGCACGTCCAGGCGCTCGCGCGCGTAGGCTGCAACCTCGTGCCCGTATCCTTCGAGTACCCGACACAAATCCGAGCCGAGCATCCCGCCCGCGCCTGTGACAAGAATCTTCACCCGTTGACTTCTCCCTATCTGTGCTTCAACGACCAATCGTAAGGGATGCCTGGATCAAAAGGGTCTAAGCGGTCTATCTCGTGAGGGTCGTGCGGGATGGTCGAACAGTTGGCGACAATCGCAGCGGCCACGCCCACGCCCTTAAACCCGTTCCACACGCCGTGCGGTATCTTAACCAGAGCGTAGTTAGACTCGCCTATGAAAAGCTCCTGCAAACGTCCGCGCGTCCGTGAGCCTTCGCGGTCATCATAGAGCACCAGCTTGATCGTGCCGTGTACGCAGGCGTAGTTGAGAGTCATCACGCGGTGTATGTGCCAACCCTTAATGACGCCCGGATAGACGACTGAAAAATATATCTCGCCGAACTGCTCGAAGTGCGGGTCGTCGCTTCTGAGCATGTGCATGATCTTCCCGCGCTCGTCAGGAATCTGCTTTAAGGGAATCACCTCGACTCCGTCAATCATAGAGACTCTCCACAGAGAAAAACTGTCGATACCAGTCAATCGTCTCTTTCAAGCCCGCATCAAGATTATAAACGGGAGACCAGTTGAGACAGGTCCGCGCCTTCTCCGCACAAAGATACTGGCGGCGAATCTCGTTCGTAGCTTCATTTCTAATTTCAGGCACGAGTTCGGAATTCATAAGCAGAAGGATGCGATCAACCAATTCACGCACCGTTATCTGCAACTCGTTAGAGAAATTGAAAGCCTCGCCGCGAAGTTCTGGCCGTGCGGCTAGAGCCTCTGCAAGCAGCATGTAAGCGGCTGCGCCATCCTTGACGTAAAAATAGTCGCGTATGTAGTCGCCATCGGAGCGTATGACGGGCGGCTGCCCGCGCAGGATGGAACGAATCGTTCCCGGCACAATCCGATTCCAGTTCAGGTCGCCGCCTCCGTAAAAATTTCCGCAGCGTGTGATGGCGACGGGCAGCTTGTAAGTGACCGCGTAGGCGTGCGTGATTAGATCGGCGCAGGACTTACTGACATCGTAAGGGTGGCGTCCCTGCAAAGGCGTCTGCTCGTCATAAGGCAGTTGCTCCTGATCGCCGTAGGCTTTGTCTGATGATGCGATGACGACTTGCCGGACTTGAGGGCTTCTGCGACAAGCTTCGAGAAGCGTCCACGTCCCCTTGATGTTGCTCTCGAAGGTTGACGAAGGGTTGCGGTTCGCAATGCCCACGATGGTTTGCGCCGCCAGATGAATTACAGTGTCAATCTCGTACTCACCAAGCGTGCGCTCCAAGAGCGGCTGGTCGCACACGTCTCCGCGAACGACCTTCACATTCTCTATCACAGACCCGCGCACCAGTTCCGATTGCGGGACCCAGTCGCGGACTAAGCAGACGACATCCGCGCGAGCGTCAACCAGGCTTTTAACCAGCCAACTGCCGACAAGCCAAGCCCTCGTGCCTGTAAGCCATCAGTTGTCCGACTCGCGCGAGTCTTTCTAACGGTTCGCGCTCCAGAATGCATTCAGCCTCGCAGCTTATGTAATCGAAGACCGCGCGGTTGAAGACGAAGAACCCTGTGTTAGCCCAGCCGTCAATCTGCGGCTTCTCGGCAAAGTCTGTGACGTTGCCCTGCTCGTCCAACTCCAGGATGCCGTAGCGCGAGATGGGTCGCATGGTCGTCACAGTAGCAAGACGCCCGTGAGATTTATGAAACTCCAGGAGCTTTGTGATGTCCACATCACTCAGGCCGTCGCCGTAAGTGACCATGAAAAGGTCTTCCGTTATGTAGCGCTCAATCATCTTCACGCGCCCGCCCGTCATGGTATCAAGGCCTGTGTCGGCCAGTGTGACGCGAAAATCCTGCTCCTCGTGCGCGCCGAAATAATTGATGTGATGCTTCTGACCTAAGCAGATCATGAAGTCGTTGTTCATGGCCTCGTAGTTAAGAAAATATTCCTTAATCATGTTGCCGCGATAGCCAAGGCAGAGTACAAAATCACGAAACCCGTGATGAGCGTAGAGCTTCATGATGTGCCAGAGTATGGGGCGGCCTCCGACATCGACCAGAGGCTTTGGCCTATATTCAGTCTCTTCGCGTAGGCGTGTGCCCTGACCGCCGCATAGAATAACTACTTTCATTTAGCTTCTTCGTCGTTAACTGAGATTAGGATTTTCCGGGCGCGATTCAAAGACGTTAACGTAACATGAAACCACACTTTATCAAAAGTGCCGTCATCCATCTTTCATCCCGGTCGCAGGGAGAGTCGAACTATTCTTTGCCGCCGCGCGCCTTTGCCATCTTCTGTACGGGAATGCGAGCAAGTAAGCGAGACGCGGCGGCCAAAGGAGTGCGCTCTTGATTCCGTAACGAATGCTCTTTCTCCATTGTCCAGCATAATGGTATGAGCCGGACAATTGCGCGTAAAGGTTCGCATAGCATCGTCTTCGCAGAGGATGAACTTCACGCGCCGCCGCATCCGAGAACATGCTCTCGAAGGCGTGCAACATGTCATGCGCGAAGACATCGACCTTCAGATGCATAGCTGAATCGTGCTGGCGATAGAGTACGAGCGGTTCTGGCAGAAACTCCACGTCGTAGTGGCAACTGATTCGCCGCCACATGTCCCAGTCTGCTGATATTGAAAGCTCTCGGTCGAACCCTCCAGCTTTCTCCAGTGCCTCGCGCCTCACAATCGCAGAACTGCCGCAAGCAGGAATTCCCGGCGCTTCAAGCAGAGCCATCCGTTTAAGCACCTGCCCGCGCAAACCTTCAACGCTTCGTTCAAGCGGATTGCCCAGCGCATCTATGAACTGCAATCCGCAATAGACCATTCCAATGCACGGGTCGTTAAAAAATTCCACTTGGCGTGCGAGCTTTTCCGGCAGCCACACGTCGTCTGCATCCAGAAAGGCCACAAGCTCACCGCCACTCTCCACTATCCCACGATTGCGCGATCCTGACACTCCCTGATTGGGCTGCTGAAACCATCTTATGGAGTCGCCGTAGCCGCGCAAGACTTCGAGCGTGTTATCAGTAGAACTATTGTCAACGACTACGACTTCCACGTTCGCGTAAGTCTGCGCTAGAACGCTATCAATCGCCTCGCCTATGTAGCGCGCGTAGTTGTAGCTCGGAATGATGACGCTGACCAGAGGCTTGTGCATGAGTTTCTTATTCGTGTAAACGTCCTCGGCAGATTGCCACTGTAACAGGAGCAGTCTTGATAGTCGCTTGAGTGAACCGGTAATCGTTCTCCGCTGGAATCAAGGAGTGCCCCAGAAATGCGCGGCTCAAGCGCTCGCGCGCACGCCATGGCACTTTGTTCAAAACTCGCCAGAGACCGACCTGCATTCGCAGGCTCGCAGATTTTGTCTTCAACTCCTCCTGCTCGTCCCAGAAAGGCGGAATCCTGTAACGCTCATCCAAAGACTGACCGAGCAGTTCTACTTCCTTGAAGTAATCACGCAATTCCGCCTCTAGCTCTTCCGGCGTGTATTCATGAACATGGTCGGGATGTCTGGGCTTTCCATTGACGGGCTTCGTGTGATAAGCGTTCGGCGTAGAGAGAATGCAGATGCCTTCGCGCTTGAGGACACGCCGCAACTCGGCTACGAAACTGCGACGCTCTTCCAGATGCTCTATCGTCTCGAACGATGTGATGCAATCGAATGTCTCGTCTGCAAAGGGCAGAACGCAGCCGTCGGCCATAATCACCGCAGCCGGACTTCCTTCAACATACCTGAGCGCCTCGCGCGCAGCACGCGGGTCCAGTTCGACGCCGATAACTTTACGCGCACGCGCCTGCAAGACTGGAAGCCCGTAGCCAGTCCCGCAAGCGATGTCCAGCGTTAGGCCGCTCTCGACGCGCTGTTGCGCGAAGAGATAACGCGCCATGTGTACGACGTACCAGGGCGAGCCGGGCGGGCTTTCTAAGGATGGCTCAAGTCTGGGCCGCGACATAGTTCTTCTGCCCCTTGAAAGATTTCTCTAAATAACGTCGGTAACAGTCCAGATAGCCGTTGACCATCTGCGCATCCGTGAAACGCTCGCGCACGCTCTTTTGTCCGGCCAGGCCCAACTGCTCGCGCCTGTCCGCATTGCGATAAAGGTCAAGCACCGCGCTGACAATCGCGCCCGAATCCATAGGCGGAACAAGCCGTCCCGTCTCGCCGTCTGAGACAATCTCCGGCACGCCCCCGACTCGGCTCGCCACAACAACAGTCCCGACAGCCATCGCTTCGACAAGCACCTGCCCGAAGCTTTCGCTCAAAGACGGATGAACCAGCAAGTCAAATGCGCGCATACAGGCCGACACATCTTTGCGAAAGCCTGCGAAGACGACTCTATCTTCGACGTCTTCACGCCGCGCCATCTCTTCAATCGAAGCGCGGTCGCCGCTGCCCAGCAGTAGCAGCTTGATGTTCGGAATCTCTAGTGCCAACTCTTTGAGCGCTTCTATCAAATAGGCGTGACCTTTGTTCTTAAAGAATCTTCCGACATTGCCGAGCACGAACGCGTTTTCCAGTCCGAACTCGCGGCGAACGCGCTTTCCGTCCTCTTCAGTCGCCAGGAATTCGTCGAAGTCGAAGCCGTAGTGTATGACCTCTATGTTGTCGCCCGAAAGTCCCTCACGCGCGATCATGTGACGACGCACGGCGTCCGAAGGAACGACCACACAACTTGCCCTGCGCGCCATCCAACCATCTGTCTTGACGTGCCAGCGCGTCCCTAATAGTTGCGGCTCGTCCAGGTGATGACGTGCGACGACCACAACGGGCGTGCGCGCCATGCGCGCGGCCAGGATGCCTACAACACCGGCATCATAAAGGTGCGTCTGCAAAATCTCTATGCGCTCACGGCGCAGAAGGCGTGCGAGTCGAAGGACTGCTTGCGGGTAATGCAGACGGCCTCGTGCGTTCAGACAGAAATAGCTTATCCTTTCAGCTTCCGTTAACCACGTCGGCGGATTCTTCTCCATCAGACTGCCGCAGACCTGTGTTGCGCCGCTCGCAGAGAAACCCAGCCCAAGACTACCGAAGTAGTGAGAGTCCAGGGTCGTCGAAGATAACTGGCAAATGTGCATGGATTTGAGCGAAGACAAAAAAGAGAATCTCCAGGATTTAAGCTTTAAGAGGCGGCGCGCTCGCTATCAAGGCTGTCAAGCCGGTTAACTATAAAGGAGCGACCGGCCCAGTGAAAATTCTGGTACTCGACAAGTTTTATCTGCGGGTTGGCCGCGAGCCATTCGGCGCAGGCGCGCTGTTCGCCTCGGTCTGCGTGGCCGTTAAAGCAGTACCAGTCGTCGAAGATCAACAACGCTCCGTCAACCAGAACCTCTGAAAGAAAATTTAGAACCGGCACAGTCGAGGCATACAGGTCGCAATCAATCCAGGCGATTGCCACTCTTTCTATTCCAAGCTCTTTGCGGCGCTCCGCCTTCAATGTCTCGTCATAAAAACCCTCTACGACGTGAACGCGTGATCTGTCCACGCGGTTACGTCTTAAAGCCTGCTCGAAGACGTTGCGTGCAGCACTGAACTGCCCTGTCTTGAATGCGCCCCCGGCATCCTTTTCGGAGATTTCCGGCAGTCCGGCAAAAGAGTCGAAGGCGAAGAAGCGCATCTCTTTCGTCCCGTAACGACGCGCTGCGTTACAAGCCTCTACAAATGTTCTGCCACGGAAGACGCCGAACTCTACGTAATCGCCCTTAATCTCGTTATTGTGAATGAACCCGAAGGCGGTTTCTATCATGCGCGCGTTCTCGTATAGAAAGAACTGCTCGGTCTTCATCTGCCGCCCCAGCGGAAGGCTCAAGGGCAGCAGAAGCGGCGCGGGCATTCGCCGCGCGTACCAATCAAAAATCTCCAACATTCGCTCTCGAAAAGTAGCCAAGAATAGTTGACCTTTCAGCTTTTGATAGCAGGATTTCGATTCAGTATATCCAGATTCAGCAGGTGTGCAAACTCGGCTTGAGCATGGGTTGAGCTAAAGTCAGTGCAGGCGCGCTCCCATGCGTGATCGCTCAAAACTCTTCTTAAATCTTTGTCGGTCAGTATGCGGTCAATCGCTTCGGCCAACTTTGAGGTGTCGCTTTCATCAACTACAAGACCGCACTCGTGGTAACGAAAATACCAACTGATGAAAGAGTCCGGCGGCGCGTGAACAAGGATGGGGCGGCGCGCAGCCAGCAACTCTCCGGTCTTGCCCGGAGCAGAGGTTTTAATCAACTCTGGAAAAGGCGACGAGAACGCGAGCGGCAGAAAGAGCAGATCAGCTTCCTGCTGCACGCGTGCGATGGAAGATAGTTTCTGATACTCGTTGAAAACCACAGATGGCCCTGAGATGCCTTCGGCCTGGAGTTCCTCTACGGGGTCGAGCGTATAGATGTGCAACTTCAGATTGGGTCGCTCGAGCATCTGCATGGCGGCTATCAATCGCCGGAAGGCATCGAAATGCGCGCCGTAAACGCCGCCCGTATAAACTATCTTAATTTCGCCCGCGCCATTCTTCGCCGCATCCTCCTCGTCCGGCGACCATTTATACTGAGAGATGTCACAAGGATTGCGTATGATAGTCGCTTCGACCCCGTAACGTTTCCTGAGCGTGTCGCGCATGAACTCGTTAGGCGTGATGATGCCTGCGGCTCTTTTCAGCATGAGCGGCTCAAGTCTCTTGGCAATCATTCGCAAGGTGGGCAACTGGTTAGCGTAGTCGTCAAAGATGTAGGCGTAGAAGGGAACGCGCAGTTTACGACTGGCTAGATAACCGGCAGGAAGATTCAGCATGTCGCCGCCCGTGCAGGCAACAATAGCTTCGCACCTCTCGTCTCTTACGATCTTCGCAATCCTTCGAGCGCGCAGGAAGAGTCCGAAGAGCAAGCCTTGCAGAATGCGCGCACGCCTGCGCCAGCGCGCCGCCTCAGGAGCGATAGGATATTCCGGCGGCAGGTGAAAATATTTTCCCGGAAGACGACCGAAATAGTCCGGCCCACCCTTTTGAGGATTGTGATCTTGCTGTGAGATCAGGCAGTAGGTGTCCGGGCTAAGCGGGCTTAGCAGGCGATAGATGACCATAGCCTGCCCAGAGCCTCCGGGCGGCAAGGCTTGCGAAATCAGAGCGAACTTCATCTCGAATCAACAGTACCCCAGGTTCATTAGAATCATCTCGTCCGGCTGACAGACTAGATTGAAGCATGACGATAGCCGAGCACGATCTTGGCGACCACATTGCTCACGTTCTCGACCATGTATTCTGCGGGCGGTTTCCACTCTCCCTTTTGATTAAGAACCGTGCGGACCGAGCGCAGTATCATTTCAGGCTCTGCCCCGCTCAGCATGTTGCTGCCGCACTCAACGGTCTCCGGCCTTTCCGTCACATCACGAATCGTCACATTAGCCACACGAAAGATAGAGCACTCTTCCTGAACAGTTCCGCTATCGCTCAGCGCGCAGAAGGTGTTGCGCTCAAGCTGTATGAAGTCGAAGAGACCGAAGGGAGCATGAAACTGAATCTTTGAGGATGTGACGCCGAAGCGCTCCATCTTGCTACGGGTTCGAGGGTGCAGGCTGCAAATGACCGGAAGACTATACTCCTTTTCGAGCATCTCAAGAGCGCTGGTTAAAGCGCGCAGGCGCTCCTCTACGTCAACATTTTCGGCCCGGTGCATCGTCACCAAAAAATAGCCCTGCGGCTTGATCTGCAAGCGCGTTAAGACATCCGATTTAATGATCTCCGATTCATGGTAACGCAGAACTTCGAGGATGGGATTGCCTGTTACAAAGATGCGCCTGCTTTCTATGCCTTCGCGCAGGAGGTTCGCTCGGCTGCGCTCCGTATAAGGCATCAGAATATCGCTGCTGTGATCGATTGCGCGCCGGTTGACTTCTTCCGGCACGCGGTCATCATAGCAGCGGTTGCCTGCCTCCATGTGATAAACGGGAATCCCCATACGCTTTGCCACTATCGCCGTCAGCCCGCTGTTCGTGTCTCCAAGAATGAGCAGGCGGTCCGGCCTCTCCTTGAGCATGACGCGCTCGGCTTCCACAATGATCTGTCCGACCTGCTCGCCGAACGTCTCGCCGCGCACGCCCAGGAAATAGTCTGGCTGTCGTACATTGAGTTGCTGAAAGAAAACGTCATTCAGGTTAGGATCGAAATTCTGCCCCGTGTGTACAAGGACGTGCTGGCACAAGCGGTCCAGCTTCTCAACGACACGGCTCAAGCGAATTATCTCCGGGCGCGTGCCCAGGATGGTCATCACCTTCATGGCTTAGTGGGTCTTCCTCATAATTGGAGCGGCCTGCGCGAAGTCTCTCAAAGCTTTTGTCAGACGCCACACAGTCTTCTGCTGTCAGTTGTGCTCGCTCGGACGAGCACGAGCCATAATCTCAGCATGAGAGTGCATTGTAAACCCTCTGAAGGAGGATAGCGTGTCCTAAGCGTTAAATGAGAAGTGCCCCTGTTGATTGCTACTCAAAACGAGAGCAGCTACCAACAGGGGCAATAGTGTATTCGTCGGAATGTTTCGAGAGCGCCGCTCTCTACATTAGCCGCCGCAATCGGCTGCCGTGTCATTGGTGATTGTCCAAGTGGCATTATCACCGCAGTTGACTACAGTCGAAAGAAAACATCCGTTCTGGTCCTCAGCGATGACTTTGACCTGCTGCGCGTCGCAGGCAACGTTGCCGAGGTTAAATGACTGGCCGGGCGAAATGGTCGCGTCACCCAGCTGGTTACCGCTCCAATCATCAGCGTTGACGTGCGACAGATAGACGTGAATGACTGAGCGGCCTGAATTATTTACGATATTTACCGAGGTTGCTGACTGCGCACGTGAAAGCATCGGCAAAGCCACCAGAGCACAGATGACTGCGCAGAAGATAATAAGACGGCGCACGGTGCGCAAGTTATGTGGGTTTCTCATCCTTTACTCCTCTCGAAGGGTTGGAGTGGGCGAGCGCCAGAGACGCCCGCCCAGTTTATGTTAGAGCCGTACACTTGCAGACTCACGGGCAACTACTCGTAACCGTGTAATGCGGCCCGCTATCCACGGCTGTTCCGCCCGAATTAACGGGCACGGTAACCTTGGCCGTGCGGGTCGTTTCGTTGCCAGCCGAGTCACGAACTCTAAACGTGATTGTATAGACGCGACCATTACCGCTTTGCTCGCGCTCGGCGCGCAACTGGACGGACTTACAATCGCCGGCGATCACGATGTCGTTCAACGTGTTGCCGCTGCCGTTGGCGTTCTCTGCCTCATCGCTCGTCACCTTTGCGATGACGACATCGCTTACGCTGAGTGTGTCACAGTTGTCGCTCGCACCCGTCACGAAGTCCGTAACGTGGAACGTGTGATAACTGTGATTCGGCGGCCACATCGAGGGCGTGTTGCCATTGAGCGTCAATGTCGGCGCCTCGGTGTCGTTCACCGTGACCGTCTGCGCACACGATGAGAGATTGCCCGAACTATCAGTGGCAGTCCATGTGATGGTCGTTGTGCCTTTCGGATAAGGCGCATTCAAAGCCTGACCATCGCTTCTGGCACTGCTGATAGTTGGATTATCGCAGTTGTCCGTCGCGGTCGCCGTTCCCGGATTAAGATTTGCCGAACACATGCCCGGATCAGTCCCGTGAACGATGTTCGCCGGGCAAGAGATTACAGGTGCCTCTTTGTCCTTCACCGTGACCGTCTGATCGCACGATGAGTGATTACCAGAAGCATCAGTGGCAGTCCAAGTGATCGTGGTTGTGCCTTTCGGATAAGGATCATCCAGGCCGTGTCCGTCACTTCTCGTGCCGCTTACCGTGGCGCCACTGCAATTGTCCGTAGCCGTGGCCGTTCCGTGATTAACGTGCGAAGCAGAACAGGCGCCCGTATCAGTGGTTGTATCAACATTGCCCGGACAACTGATTACTGGCGGCTCGTTGTCTGCCACAACTACTTTTTGGTCGCACGACGAGTGATTGCCTGATGAGTCAGTGGCCGTCCAAGTGACCGTGGTTGTGCCCACAGGGAATGGATCGGTTATGGGCTTCGAGTCGCTGCGGCTTGGAACGGGCGTTACGTTACCGTCACAATTATCCGTAGCAGTTGGAACACCCAGATTCACGGTCACTGAACAAGCGCCCGTCGGGCTGGTGACCGAGATGTCACTCGGACAACTGATTGACGGCGCGGTTGTGTCGTTGACCGTCAAAGTGATGTCCTTCTCTGATGTATTGCCGGCACCGTTATTGTTGCTGGAGCCGTCGTTCGCAGTGATGTGAATCGTGTGCGGTCCGCGCCCGACAATAGTGCCCGGAGCTGGACTTTGAGTAACGGTAACATGCGGGTGTCCGGCGCAAGCCTCCGCACTGTCAGAACTATCACACGCGCAATTGTCAGTGACAGTGCTGGAGTAGTCTGGCACGGTCGCCTGGCAATTTGCATCCGCCGAAACTGTTTGATCTGTCGCAGCTATGTTCGGCGGCGTGACATCATTTACCGTCACGATCTGTGTGCACGAAGCAGTGCCAGTGGTATGAAGTGACTCGTCAGCCCAAGGACCTGGAGTATCGTGCGATGTCGCCGTCCAGGTGATAGTCGTTTGACCGGCCGAGAACGGCAGGTCCTGAGACTTCCGTACACAGTTTTCACCGTTCGCGTCACAGTCATACATTGGCAGGCCATCGCTGCGGCTGCCAACGACTGTTACGTTGTCACCCGTCGTGGTCGGAGTACCCAACACCACGGTTGCCGAGCAGTTACTGTCAGCATTAGCTGTCTTGTCTGGCGGACAGGAAATTGTCGGCGGATTGGTGCCGGTATCAATAACGGTAACGTCGAAGCTACAAGCACCGTCGCCCGTCGCAGAAGTAAAGTTGACTGTAGTTCTGCCCACCGGGAAGAAGGAGCCTGATGAAGGCGTTGCAGTCAACACAGGCGGATTACCACAATCGCCTACTGTTGACGGATTGGGGAACGTTACATGTGCGCCTCGCTGACTGTTCTCAGTCGTGTCGGCGGCCACAGTAATGTTCGTCGGGCAATCCAGCGTGCAGGTATTGGTTGGCGCGCCAGCGACTATTGATGTGTTGGACGTGGAAGAATTATCTGCGTTGTCGCTATCCGGCGTGTCGCTTGAAACGGACGCTGTGCTTGAGATGACCGTGCCAGCGCCAGCGCCGGAATTCACGTTATAAACAAGCATGAATGTAGCGGTCTGTCCGGCGGGTAACGACGCTATCGTGCACGTCGTGCTACCCGTTGAGTCGTTCGCGTTAGGAAATGTGCAAGTAAAAGTATTCTGCGCTCCGGGTGAATCCTGTGCGCCGGATAAGAAGGTGGTGTTGGCTGGAATACTGCTTGTTACCTGAACATTCTGCGCTACGTCCGGGCCTGGATTTTGCACGACCACATTATAGAAGATGTTCGAGCCAGCCGTTATCGAATCGCCTGCGCTGCTGGAGTTGAAAATCGCAAGATTTGCCTCTGGCAAAACTGGATTACTAACTGTGAATGATGCGGTGGCCCTCACGGAGAATCGTGACGAGGGAACGATATTCACACGCCAAACGCCCCGGTTATCATAGGTCTGCCCATTAATGGTGGAGACCGGCAGCGCGGGCAGTGTAAACAAGATATTTTGTGGGTCTGATGTAATCGGTTGAGAGTCTCTTACCAGCGGGTAAGAGTCTATTAAGGCAAGGCGGCGCTGGAAGCTAGGCCCTCCCTCTACCTTAGCGCAAACGATGTCGCCCAATATGAAAGCACTCTTTGGAGTGGTACATGTCGCATCATAAGTCGTAACTTGCTCTGAGCCGGACTGCGGCAACGGCATAAATGCGAATAGGTCTGATTTAGACCTCGACGAATCCCCTCTCAAAGCTTTCTTCCAGCTATCAACATCAAATGCTGAAGTGGAGAAGCCCATTATATCGCTAGCAAAGTTGGGGGAAGTCGAAGCCGAGTGGTTGGAAGTCGCAGCAGAGGAAGCCGTAAATAGAAGCGCCGCAGCAAGAGTAATGAAAATAGAGAAGACAAGAAAGCGGGCGACTCTCAAACTTAAGCGCGTCCCTAGCATTGACCGGTAAATAGATTTCGACAAGTCGGATCTGAACATGGATAGGCCTCCTTTAACACGCCTACAAAACAATTCAATTCTGTAAAAGAAATCATGGCTCAACGGTAACGATACGAAGGTTAACTGAAGTTCAAAGGGAACTTGGACAGCCTCTCGTCGGCCAAGGCTAAAAAGATTCAGCCACTCGGCTCAAGGCTTTTGCTGACTGCCCTCCTGCATGTCCGCCTCCCAATGCGAGGCGGACATGCTAAAGGAGACTGGGTGAACCTTGAGCCTACTGTTGACCGATGTTGGGATTAGGCGCAGTTCCAGCAGTCAAATTGCCGCTGATCTGATTGTTGCCATGCGACACAAAAGAGCCGCCACCGCTGGCCGGTCCAAGCTGGTTGTTCATGATGCTGGTGTTCGATATAACCAGAGTTGAGCCAGCGCCGCCTGCTCTGACGCCTGCCTGTCCATTGAAAGCCGT
>QHXM01000046.1 GCA_003222945.1 Acidobacteriota bacterium | reverse complement strand
AAAGCTTGCGAGCCTTGCATGATCTCAAAGAGTTCTTTGAATGTGGAAAGATCTTTGTTAATCGCCGTAACGATAATCACAAGGAGCATCTCTATCGCTTCTGCGTGAGATCAATTACGGATTTGAGAGACAAGATCATTCCATTCTTTCAAGAGAATCAACTCAGGACAGCTAAGCGATCGGACTTTGAGAAGTTCGCTCGCGTGCTGGCGTTGATCGGAGAAAGAAAACATCTGAACTCAGAAGGAATCATGGAAATTGCGAACATCGCGCAAACGATGAATCGCAAGAAACCATCCAGGTTCTTAGAATCCTCAGAGACTACACGCCAGGCATCTTCCAAACAGAAGATGAAGATATAGTCCGTGCTGCATGGCGACATGCAGAGGCCGGCAGAAATGACCAGCCCGTCGATGAAAGTCGGCGTAACAAAGTCAGAGCGAAATTCCTTGTCGGGTAAGTTCCGACCTGCACGAATGGCGTAACGATCTGGGAGCTGTCTTAACGAGAGACACAGCGAACTTGTAGTACCGGTGAAGATGCCGGTTTCCCGCATTTAGACGGAAAGACCCCGTGCACCTTTACTACAACTTGATAGTGATTTCGGGCAAACGATGCGCAGGATAGATGGGAGGCTTTGAACTCGCCCTTTTGGGGGCGGGGGAGCCAACGGTGAGATACCATCCTTCGTTTGTCTGGACTCTAACCTACCGCCGTTATCCGGCGGAGGGACACTATCAGGCGGGTAGTTTGACTGGGGCGGTCGCCTCCCAAAGAGTAACGGAGGCGCTCGAAGGTTGGCTCAGGCTGTTTGGAAATCAGCCGTAGAGTGTAAACGCATAAGCCAGCTTGACTGCGAGACAGACAAGTCGAGCAGGTACGAAAGTAGGAGTTAGTGATCCGGCGGTTCTGTATGGAAGGGCCGTCGCTCAACGGATAAAAGGTACGCCGGGGATAACAGGCTGATCCTGCCCAAGAGTTCACATCGACGGCAGGGTTTGGCACCTCGATGTCGGCTCATCGCATCCTGGGGCTGAAGAAGGTCCCAAGGGTTTGGCTGTTCGCCAATTAAAGCGGTACGTGAGCTGGGTTTAGAACGTCGCGAGACAGTTCGGTCCCTATCTGGTGTGGGCGCAGCAGGTTTGAGGGAATCTGTCCTTAGTACGAGAGGACCGGGATGGATCCACCTCTAGTGTACGAGTTATCGTGCCAACGGTAACGCTCGGTAGCTAAGTGGAGCATGGATAAACGCTGAATGCATCTAAGCGTGAAGCCAGACCCAAGATTAGACCTGCCAGTGAGGCTCGTCGTAGACCACGACGTTGATAGGGTGGGTATGCAAGCGTTGAAAGGCGCTCAGTTGACCACTACTAATTAGCCCCTTGGCTTGACCGTAAAATTTACTCTCAAGCAACAAGCAAGCAGCACGCTTGACCAGAAAACTCTAGCCGTCACTATTCGATTCTCAAAGCCCTTCTTAACAGTTGGGCAATGAGCGCTCGCTTCATTCATTCCCTTTAATTCATGCGAGCGCACATGTTCTTTTCAAGTTTTCCGGTGGTTTTGTCGAGAGGGTCACACCCGTTCCCATCCCGAACACGGAAGTTAAGCCTCTTGGAGCCGATGGTACTGCGCTGGAAGCGGCGTGGGAGAGTAGGAAGCCGCCGGGATTATTTCAAGGAAAGCCCGCGAGAGTGTTAAGCTCTCTCGCGGGCTTTTTTCTGTTAGCTTTCAGCTAACAGAAGTCTGGAGTCTAAAGTCCTAGAGTCTCAAAGGCTAAAACAAAAGATTGCTTTTGACTTCAGACTCTTGACTCCGAGACTTCAGACGCCAGACTTTTTGATGTCCTTCAATACTTTCTTTCGAGTTTCATCTTACGCGATGGTCGCTTGCGGCGCGCTAGCCCTTACTGTGTCTGGCGGGTTGAGTTCAGGCTTGGCCTTAGCGTTTGCCGTTCTACTCATAGTTGCGTGGAGACTCGAAAGCACAAGATGGCAGTTGCCGGAGCGCGTCGGACTCGTCATCGTACTGCTTTCTATGCCGCTCTTTTATCTGGACTGGCAATTCCTTGCGGGCGGCGGAGCGAATGAGCGAGTCGGAGTGAGCGCGCTCGCGCACCTGATTCTATTCTTATCAGCTGTCAAATTGCTCCAAGTGAAATCGGACCGCGACTGGGTCTTTCTATACCTGATCTCGTTCTTCGAGGTTCTGCTTTCTGCCGGATTAAGTCTCAGCCCGCTCTTTCTTCTAACGCTCAGTCTCTACTCTCTCTTTGCCTTGAGCACAATACTCGCTTTCGAGATTAGAAAAGCGCGGCGCAGCGTTAAGGTTGTAGAGACGCGCCTGCTCGTCGCGCCCGATTCGACTCTGTTTCGACGCCTCAGAAAGCATGGAAGCGGCGCGCGGCACGGCGAGGGCAAACGTCTTCCTCTCGTATCCTTCGTTCTGATGCTGCTGATCTTCGGACTGGCGCTGCCGCTATTTTTGATTGTACCTCGCTCCACATCGAGCGCGCTCGCCCATACAGGCGATGGCGGCACAGGCTTTGTGGGTTTCTCCGACAGCGTCAATCTGGGCGATGTCGGACGCCTTCAGCAGAGTGATCGCCTGGTGATGCGCGTTCGCGTGGAGGATTCGCTAACCGGCCGTAATCGTCCCCTTCGCTGGCGAGGCGTTGCTCTGGATTACTTCGATGGTCATGGCTGGCAGCGAACCAGCGGAAGAAGCACATTCGAGCAGTCCGGAAACGAGCGAGGCTTCTTTCAACTCGGTACGACCGAAGGCTTGCAGCGATTGACGACGCAGACGTTCTTTGTTGAAGCGATTGACACGCCCGTGCTGTTCGCAGCGCCTCGCGTGGTCGCAGTGCAGGGCGGTTTTCCCTACTTGCGCAGCGATGCGGAAGGCGCTCTCACGACCCGTCATCATTATCAAGAGCGTATCTCATATAAAGTTTATTCAGACACAGCGGAGCCTGACGAAAGCACTTTGCGCAAGACGACTCTGGGCGAAGTTCAGGTTTTCCCGGCAGCAGTCGCGCGCTACCTACAGCTTCCAGATCACGTTGACACGCGCATTCCGCGTCTTGCGCGCGATGTGATAACGAAGGCTGGTGCGCGCAATCAATACGACGCTGCTCGCGCAATCGAACGTTATCTTCAAACCGATTTCAGATATTCGCTCGACCTGAAAGCTACAGGACCAGACCCGCTCGCAGATTTTCTTTTCAACGTGCGCGAAGGCCACTGCGAATATTTCGCAACCGCAATGGCCGTGATGCTCCGCACACAAGGCATCCCTTCGCGCGTGGTCAACGGATTTCAGACGGGCGACTACAACGAAGCGGCAGACGTTTACACAGTCACGCAGCGCGACGCGCACTCCTGGGTCGAAGTCTATTTCCCTGAAGCAAACTCCTGGGTGACTTTCGATCCGACGCCTTTCCTGGGTCGCCCGATGACTGAAAGAACTGGCATACAAGGGCGTCTCGGCAAGTTTGCCGAAGCTATCGAGATGCTCTGGATACAGTACGTCGTAGGCTACGGCAATCAGGAGCAGCGCTCGCTTGCGCGGGCTTTCGGCAATCGCTTCTTTGAACTGCGCGACTGGCTAGGCAATCGCTTGAATGGTCTTAGAGAGACTGTCACAGGATGGCTCACATGGCCCAAAGGTGGAACGACAGATGGCAGCATCTCAGTAGCTCGACTCTCGCTGCTGATACTGGTCTTCGTTCTGGTCCTCTTCGCGCTCATTCTTGTCCTGCGAAGGATTCGACAGCTAGGCTTTTGGCGAATCTTTAGTCGTCGTCAGGTAGAAGGCAAAGATGCTTCGGTCGTAGAATTTTACGCGCGCATGACGAAGGCGCTCGCCGCGCGCGGCCTGCAACGCGCAACAGGGGAAACTCCGCTTGAATTCGCCGCAGCCGTTGGGATGCCCGAAGCAATCAAGATCACGCGCGCCTACAATCGCGTCCGCTTTGGCGAACAGAATCTTTCAAAGATTGAAGCAGAACAGATAGAAGAATGGTTGAAAGGAATGGAAAAGATTAGTAAATCGTAAATAGAAAAAAGCATGGCTTCCTCTATTCACGATTTACGTTATTCAATAATGAAAAAAATAGGTTTTATAAGTTTGGGTTGTCCGAAGAACCTGGTTGACAGCGAAGTGATGATGGGTCAGCTTCGCCAGTCGGGTTATGAGATTACGTCGGATGCGAGCGAAGCAGATACGCTTGTCGTTAATACTTGCGGGTTCATCGAATCTGCAAAGAAAGAGTCTATTGACGCGATTCTTGAAGCTGCGCGATTAAAGTCGGAAGGCAAGGCGCAGCGGCTTGTCGTCGCAGGCTGTCTCGTAGAGCGTTATCGTGATGAGTTACGCAAAGAGATGCCGGAGGTTGATGCATTCATTGGCACGAGTCAGATAGGCGAGATTGCTAAGGTCTGCGATGAGCGGACCAACACGCGCTCGCTTCCCGTTCTTCAAACTCCAATCGGCAACCAGACGGCGACCTATCTCTACGACGAGTCAACGCCGCGCATTCTTGCAACGCCCGGCTACACTGCTTTCATAAAAATTGCGGAAGGTTGCGACCGCCCGTGCGCCTTCTGCTTTATCCCGCAGATGCGCGGCCATTTTCGCAGCCGACGCTTCGGCTCTGTGATGAATGAAGCAGAGCAACTTGCAAAGCGCGGCGTGAAGGAGTTGGTTCTCGTCGCGCAGGATTCATCGCGCTACGGCGAAGATTTGGGTGAACGCGACGCGCTCGCGCATCTCTTGAGAGAGCTTTCGCACCTTGACGGAATCGAGTGGGTGCGCGTGATGTACACCTACCCGACTCACATCTCGGACGAATTCCTCAACGTGCTTGCGACAGAGCCGAAGGCTGTGAAATATCTGGATATGCCTTTGCAGCACGCTTCGGCGCGAGTCTTGAAGTTGATGCGGCGCGGCGGAACACGCGCAAGTCTTGAAAGATTAATCAAGAGAATACGAGAGCGCGTGCAGGGCATTGCCATTCGCACGACTTTTATAACGGGTTTTCCGGGCGAGATGGAAGAGGATTTTGAAGAGTTGCTTGCCTTCATTCGCAACGTAGAGTTCGACCGCGTAGGCATCTTCACCTATTCGGACGAAGAGGGAACGCCAGCCTTTGATCTTCCCAATAAAGTTGACGCGCGAACTGCAAAAAGGCGCCGCTCTCGTTTGATGAAGGAGCAGGCGCGAATCTCTCGCAAGCGCAACCGCGCTCGCGTAGGCTCAACCGTGCGCGTTCTCTTTGAAGGCGAGTCAACTGAATCGGACCTGCTCTGGCAAGGGCGCATGGAGACGCAGGCCGCAGACATAGACGGCTCGGTTCTAATCACGGACGCGCCCGAAGATTTCGAGCCTGTGCCGGGCAAGTTCGTCAACATTCTAATCACAGAAGCCCACGAATACGATCTTGTTGGACGAATTGTTTAATTAGTGTCAGGTGTCGGGTGCCGGTTTCCGTTTCCCTGACACCCGACACCTGACACCAATGCGAAGCATTAAAGAATCCAGCGATGAACTGAATCCGCTTGTCATAACGACAGGAGCAAAGCTTACTCGCGCTGCGGGCCGAAAGAGTTTTAGCGATTACTTCGCTATTGCGTTTGCGACGTGGGGCGTCGGCTTCATGCCGCTTGCGCCGGGCACGTTCGGTTCTGCCGTGGGCGTCTGCATATTTTTACTTGAAAGATGGGCGAGCGCCAGAGCTTTAATCTTCGCGGCGGGACACGGATGGACCTTGGAGCTTTTGGAATCGCTTCGCGTGGCCTTCGCGTTGCTGATCGTTGCTACGATAACTGTCGTTGGAACGTGGGCTGCCTCGCGCGTCGAAAAATCAACGGGACGCAAAGACCCAAGCATCGTTATCGTGGACGAAATCGCCGGGCAGTTAATAGCCCTGCTGTTTCTGCCTTTCAACGCAAGTATCTGGCTAGTCATCGCGGGCTTTCTTCTTTTTCGCCTCTTCGACATCTGGAAGCCTTACCCAATTCGTAAACTTGAATCGTTGGAGTCTGGCTTGGGCATCATGGCCGACGATATACTCGCGGGAGTTTACGCGGCTATACTGTTGTCGTTCATTACGACAATCTACCTGTTGTTCTAAAGAAGGAGAGCCTGGAGAATGGAGACCAAAGACCCCAAGTCAACCGAGAGCGCCAACGCAGGCGACGATGCGGAGAGCAAAGACGCGAAGTCCGATGCTACGAGCGGCGAGACTCTGGAGGATGTTGAAGAGAGCGAGAAAGTTTCCGATGTGGACCAGAGCACGACAAACGTAGACGAACAATCTCCCGCACCGTCACCCGATGGCGCATTCGATGAAAGTGGCGCGCGAAGCGACGACACAGGACCAATGTGAAAGGCAGAATACAGAAGCCAGAATTCAGAAGCCAGAATGGACAAGGCTGCGAACCGTATTTACAGATTTTCTTTTATCCTGACTTCTGACTCCTGGATTCTGTATTCTGCCTTTCGTTATGCCTTCTGCTTTTATGAAAATTTTTGTTGCTGATGATGTGAGCGAGAGCGGGCTTGAACCTTTACGCTCGGCTGGCTTCGTGGTTGAGAAGAGGACCGGGCTAGCTACTGATGACTTGCTGGAAGCTGTGCGCGATTGCGAAGGGCTTGTCGTTCGCAGCGAGACGAAGGTCACGCCCGTGTTGATGGATGCTGCTAAGGGCTTGCGTGTGATTGGTCGGGCGGGCGTGGGCTTTGACAATATTGATGTCGCGGCTGCGACGGCGCGCGGGCTTGTTGTGATGAACGCGCCGGACGGGAACACCATCACAACGGCAGAGCATACAATCGCTCTTCTTGTCTCGCTTGCGCGGCGCGTGCCGCAGGCTAACGATAGCCTGCGCGAGGGGCGCTGGGAGCGAAAACGTTTTATAGGCGTAGAGCTTCAGGGAAAGACTCTCGGTATAGTCGGGCTTGGTCGCATTGGCCGCACGGTCGCAGCACGCGCTCGCGCCTTCGGCATGAATATTGTCGCTTACGATCCGTTCGTTCAGCCGGAGCAGGCACGCGATATGGAACTGGAGCTAGCTACACTTGATGAAGTTTGCGCTCGCGCGGACTTTCTGACGGTTCACACTCCGCTCACGGCAGAGACGCGCGGCATAATCGGCGCTCAAGCATTCCAGAAGATGAAGCGCGGCGTGCGGGTTGTAAACTGCGCGCGCGGCGGACTCGTTGACGAACGCGCATTGTTCGATGCTATCAACG
>QHXM01000320.1 GCA_003222945.1 Acidobacteriota bacterium | reverse complement strand
TTCGCAACTGAAAGTCTTACATTGAAAATGCATAGTTTCGACTAGCGCGTTTAGGATAATAAAGGTTTTGCAGTACTCTGGAACTCTCTTGTACTTGCTTGTAAGTGCTTGTACCTCTATGTATTTTCCTAAACTTTGGGCTATAGGCGTACAAACAGATACAAGCAGGTACAGACAGATACCTACTACCGTTTCTACTACCGCATCTAAGCAACTCTGAACCGCAGATTCTTACCATTTCAACTTCCGAAGCCAATTATGATTAAGCGAGCGGCGCAATCAGCAGTCGGATTTTAGCTTTCATTCGGCGACAGATGAGGTAAAATCCTGTGAGAGAAGTCAAGCAGTAAAGGTCAAAGAACTATGGTGAGTAACATTGCGAATGAAATTGCAGCTAAGGTCGCTAGCCTTCCGCCGGAACGCCAACGGGAGGCTCTTGCCTTAATAGAACAACTAGCAGCCCGCACGGCGACAACACGCCCTCATCTGCCCCGCGCTAAACGCAAGCTGAAAGGCGCAACAGCACAAGGGTCGTCAGTCAGCGATGCCGAGATACGCGAAGCGCGGCACGAGATGTGGGGTGAATATATGGGTGAGGATGAGAATTGAGCATTGTTGCCGGCATGCACGCGATGATCTGGTATGTGGATGCGCCGCACGAGCTGTCGAGCGCGGCGACTACGGCTTCAGAGCCGCAAACACCAGCGGCGATTACATCTTCATCTCAGCGATTACACTTATCGAGATTCGTTATCTGGTAGAGAAGAATCGCATCAAGGCTAGCGTTCTTGCCCGCATCGAGCAAGAGTTGGACGAGCCTGATCCGATGGTAGTTGTCGCGCCGCTTGACCGCGCGGTCTCCGACGCTTTGGCTTTAATCCCGCGCACAGTCGTGTCCGATATGCCAGACCGCATTATTGCCGCCACCGCTCACGCGCTCTCCCTCCCGCTCATCACGCGCGAACGGCGTTAAGCAAGCTGACCAACATCGCCATCGTCTGGTAATGCCCTCACTTCTGGCCCGGTTGTGCCAGCCTCAAGCGACGCATGATTTCGCCTGCGCCTGCGATGATGGCGCCGCCAATGATGATAGTAGAGACATCTTTCCAGTTCGGGTTAAAGCCGCCGAGCGTGATGAGCAGCGTCGTCGCGGCGGCGGGTGGATGGTTGGCGCGGAGGAGTAGTTGAAAGAGCAACGTCAGAGCTATTGCTAACCCGGAAGCCCAGACGCGGTGCGGGTACAACTGATGTGTGGCGAGAACGGATGGCTCGTTGCTGGCCGCTAAGACAAGAACCGCGCTGACGCCAGCCGCGATGCCTGAGAGATGGCCGACCAGAGTGTTGTAGAAGCGTGAAGATGGGTGCTGTGGACTGGCCGCTTGCAGGAAAGCTGTCGGCCCCAAACTCGGAAAGAGCCAGGCGTTGCCCATCACGAGTCCGATTAGTCCGGGTATCAGCGTGAGTATTCCGCCGACAAGCGGCACCCAGATTAATTCCGGTATCGCGTCCGTTCCCTTCTTGCGCTTCGTCACGGGCTGAATTTCGCTTGCCTCCTGACTCATGAGATAGGCTTCTCTTTCCTTGATGAAACCAAAGCTCTATTGCGGTACTACCAGAGTATGCGACGCGCGGTGCTCAATCTGCGTCATAAGCCAGGCTTGCTGCCGCTTGTTCTGCTCGTCCATCTCGATGCAAACATTCAGAAGTTCTTCATCGCGCAACTCCTTTGAAGCCTGCATGACGATTGCGAGCGAGATGTGAATCTCCGCAGACATGATGTAGAGCGCGTGCAGGTCGCGCAGCAAGCCGAAAGAGCCTGCACGGACTGCGGGGAAGAGCGTCGTTCTCAGCTTGTTCGGTTCTTTAGCTTCGTGCTCGCCGTACTTGTTCGTGAACGGGCGAAGCGAGGCGAGAGCCTCACTGGAGAACTCCACGAGCTTCTTCATCCCCCCATCTGTATCTCTGTCTCTTCCAAGTGGTGTGAAGCAACGGAGGCACAGGCTTTGGCGAACTCTTCATTCGCTTCTGCCAGCGCGCCCGTGTAGTCAGAAACGCGACTGCGCTCCGTGTGCGCCGCACCCATCAACTTGTCTATCAACTCGCTGGCCTTGTCCATCACCTTTCCGGCAACGTCAGACAATTTCTCAGCGACGCTTTCGTCATCAACTTTATGCACCTGCACGGCGGCAAACTAAGCAGATCGCCGTCTTGAATCTTCAAGCGCGCCGCGTCCTGTTTGGAGATTTCGACGAAGGCTTCGGGCGCGGCAGCATCTAGTTCAACTGAGCGCGCGGTCTTCGTGCGTGTGTGCCAGTGATAAACGACGCGCCCCGTCGTCAGCCGGAAAGGATACTTCTCATCAGGCTCCTCCATCGGCGGGCTGTAGTGCGCGGCCTTCAGAATAGCGCGCCCGGATGGATCATTCGCCTTGTACTCTTCGGGTGTGCGCGCCGCACCCGTCTCGATGTCGTGCCCGAACGTTTCGCACCTTTCTGCCGAAGTCGGGAAGATGGAATCCGTGTAGAGTCGCTCCGTGCCTTCAGGGTGTTCTTCGTTGCACGGCCACTGAACGCCTGAGCCTGCGCTCAGTTTCGTATAGCTCATGCCGCTATAGTCGCAGAGCAAGCCGCGCGAGCACTCCTTCCAATGCTCGAAAGCGCCTTCGGCATCCATCCATTTCACGAGCGGCGCTCCATCCCGATCACGAAAGTTCATGCGCCGCGCGTAATCAAGAAAGATGTCCAGATCAGACTTCGCCTCGCCGGCTGGGTCAATCGCTTTGTGCGAAATGTGAACTGTGCGGTCTGCGTTGGTGAACGTGCCGGTCTTCTCGCCCCAGATCGCCGCAGGCAAAACCACGTCGGCCAACTTTGCCGTCTCCGTGAGAAAAGCATCCTGCACGACGACGAACAATTTATCTTGCGCGAGTATCTTGCGAATGCGATGAAGTTCGGGCAGAGAGACGGCTGGATTGGTGCAGATAATCCATAAGAATTTGATTGAGCCTGTCTCAGCGTGGCGGAAAATCTCCATCGCGTGCGCGGGCGTGTTCCAATACGGGATGGTCGAAGGCTCTACGTTCCATCGCGCCGCCATCTCGCGGACGTGATCTGGATTATGCCAGTTGAGAAAGCCCGCGAACTCGCCGTCGCAGCCCGTCTCGCGCGTGTTCTGCGCGGTGGGCTGGCCGTTCATCTGAAGGACGCCGCAGCCGGGCTTGCCGATCAACCCGCGAATCAGATTCAGGTTGTTGACTTGAATGGAAGCGGCTGTCGCTTGATGAGATTGATAGAAGCCTTGCAGCACGGTGGAAACCAGAGTCCGCGCAGTCCCAAGCATCTCAGCCGCCGCGCGTAACTTCCCTGCGGAAATGCCCGTGATGGTCTCGACCAATTCGGGCGTGTAGGAGTTGACGATCTCTTTGAGTTTTTCAAAACCGACTGTGTGCTCTGCAATGAATTGGCGATCAATCTGTCCGGCCTCGATAATCAGATGAAGCAGACCGTTCATCACGGCGAGGTTTGTGCCAATGCGCGGAGTCAGATGAATGTCCGCTTCCTTCGCGGTCGCGGTCTCACGCGGATCAATGACGATGAGTTTGGGCGGATTGTCGCCGCGTCACCGGTCAAGCACGCGCGCCCACAGCACCGTCTGTGTGACGGCCATGTTGTGCCCGCAGAGCAGCAGGCAAGCGGTCTCGTCAATATCCGTGTAGGAGGCTGGCTGGCCGTCGGAGCCGAAAGTCTCGCGCAGGGCTTGCGCGGCTGTCGCCGTGCAGAGACGCGTGTTGCCATCCAGGTTGTTAGTTCCAAGACCAGCATGTGCGATGATCGAGAGCGTATAATACTCTTCGAGAAAGAGTTGACCCGTGTTGTAGATGCCGATGGCGCCGCTCGTGTATTGCTCGATTGTTTCGCTCGTGCGACTAACGATCAAATCCATAGCCTCGTCCCAACCGGCTTCTTCAAGCTGATCGTTGCGACGAATGAGCGGCCTCTTTAATCTATCAGTACTCTGATTGGCGATCCATCCGTGCAGACCTTTCGGCCCCAACCTTCCGTGATTGACGTGGTCAACCTCGCGGCCACGCACGCCCACGATCTTTCCGTCGCGCACGCCAATATCCAAGGCGCATCCGCTAGAGCAGAGCACGCAGGCCGATTGCACCCAGCGTTCAGGCTCTTCCATCGTGCGCTCGCCCCAAACGTCTGTGATGCTGTCGCGTGTCTCGCTCATCATCTCCTGAAAGGATTTCTTGTCTCAGTTTATTTTGAGATGGAAGAGACGCTGACCTGCAATGGCGGTCTGGCAGCTTTCGCTTGCGCCTGTTTTTTGTAGAGAGTGTAGCCGAACCAGAGACCGTAAAAGATGCAGAGCGCCAGCGCCGATAAACTGATAGACAATCCCTCTGACTCCGTGATCTTTCGAGCCACGACGTAGAAATCACCCGTGAGGCCCAAGGCCAGAGGAATCATCGCGGCTAAAAGTGTGCGACTGGCAAAACGATGAAAATGTTCCGTGTCCTCGCCTCTTTCCACCAGCCGATGATAAGCGGCAGGCGTCATCAGGAGAATCACCGTCAGCGCGATCAGCGAGAGGCTGATGAAATGCACATATTTAGACGATTGCGGCAACTTCTCC
>QHXM01000045.1 GCA_003222945.1 Acidobacteriota bacterium | reverse complement strand
GCTACGAGAAAGATCATGTCGAGATTGTGCGCTCTCAATATGTTTGAAAACTCTTCTGCCTCTTCAGGAACAAGGTCTGTCACGAGCACGCCGTCAATGCCTGCGCTTGCGGCTTCAAGACTTAAACGCTCAAGCCCGTATTGCAGCAGCGGGTTGAAATAGCTGAAGAGGATGACAGGTACATCCTGCATCTTCTCTCGCGCACGCTCTACGACATCGAGCACCTCGCGCAGTCCGAAGCCAGACTTGAGCGCACGCTCCGAAGCCCTTTGAATCACAGGTCCGTCGGCCATAGGGTCGCTGAACGGAACGCCAAGCTCTACGGCGCACGCACCCGCGCGCGCAAGCTCTATGAGCAACTCGCCAGTAGTTTCAAGATCAGGATCGCCCGCAGTTATGAAAGGAATCAGGCCGCGCTTTCCTTTGCGCTTTAGTCGAGAGAAGGCTGATTCGATAGGAGTCATAAAAGTCTAGCGAGTCTTGCGAGTCAGACGGTCTCGATAGACTCGACGGACTCGCTAGACTCGAAGGCTGTATTAACGTCTTTGTCGCCGCGCCCTGAAAGATTGATGATGACGAGTTGGTCCTGCGTCATCTCGCGCGCGACTTTCAGAGCGTATGCTACGGCGTGAGCAGATTCGAGCGCAGGTGTAATGCCTTCCAGTTGCGAGAGAGTCTTGAAGGCTTCGAGCGCTTCCGCGTCCGTTACAGAGACATATTCGACGCGACCTTTGTCGTGAAGAAAGGCGTGTTCCGGTCCAATCGAAGGGTAATCAAGACCGGCGGAGACTGAATGCGTTGCGGCTATCTGCCCGCGCTCGTCCTGTAGAACGTAGCTCATCGTTCCCTGAAGAACGCCGGGACGACCACCTCCGCCTTCATTGAAACGCGCGGCGTGCTGACCTAATTCGTTTCCGCTTCCGCCAGCCTCGACGCCAATCATGCGAACATCATCGTCCGTCAAAAACGGATGAAAGAGTCCGATTGAATTCGAGCCGCCGCCGACGCAGGCTATCAGAACATCAGGCAATCGGCCTTCCTTTTCAAGAATCTGAGAGCGAGCCTCGCGTCCTATGACGCTTTGAAAATCGCGCACCATCAGAGGATACGGATGCGGGCCGAGCGCGCTGCCAAGTAAGTAATAGGTGTCTGCGACGTTCGTCACCCAATCGCGCAAGGCTTCGTTGATAGCATCTTTCAAAGTGCGCGAGCCTGCGTTGACCTCTCCCACCTCCGCGCCCAGAAGCTGCATACGAAAGACATTCAGCTTCTGACGACGCATGTCTTCTGCGCCCATGTAAACGACACACTCCAGACCGAAGAGCGCGCAGACTGTAGCCGTAGCAACGCCATGCTGGCCTGCTCCTGTCTCCGCAATCACTCGATGCTTGCCCATGCGCCGCGCAAGAAGAATCTGGCCGAGCGCGTTGTTGATTTTATGAGAGCCTGTGTGCGAGAGGTCTTCGCGCTTTAGATAAACTTTCGCGCCGCCAGCGTGCTCGGTCAAACGCGCCGCATGAAAGAGCGGCGTCGGGCGTCCAGAATAATCGCGCAGTAGAGTTTCAAGCTCTGTGTGAAACTCCAGGTCATCGCGCGCGATCCTATAAGCTTCGGTTAACTCTTCCAGAGGAACCATCAGAGTCTCAGGCACAAAGCGCCCGCCATACCGCCCCCAATGGCCGCGCTCGTCAGGCTCAGTCTTTACAGCTTCCTTCACCATTTTTATCTCAAGCGTTCGTCAGGCTCAGGCTGTGGACTCGTACCCTTTCTGAAGACAAGAACGGCATAAGTCTTCATCACGAGAGACGAGTGCGCGTCCATCTGGTCCGTCAACTCGAACGCAACGCCTTTGCGCGGGTCGTAATAATAGTCTATGTCGCCGCGCGCCGACACGCGAAGCACTTTCAGATTGCCGTAGCTTCTACGAATCTCCGCAAGACTGCTGCGCGAGTTCAGACCTTCTGATGTTGTGAAGCGCGGCGACGTAACCGATATTTGATAGACACTGCCTGCCGCATCGTAGAAGACGCGCAGCGTGTTTGAATTGTCGGACGAGAACCAGTAATCGCCTCGATTGCCTCTGCCCTGAATGCTGTATGTTCCCGAAGGCTTGCCAAGTTTGCCGTGAACCGTTTGACGACTCCTGCCTATCTCTACGACGCCGACCCTTTGGCCCGGCACAACATCATACTCCTGCGCTGAAGCAGAGGCGACAAACAGAAGTGTAAGGCAGAAAGCCACGACGAATTTAGTAAAAATCTTTGTTTTGCTCATTCAACCATCCTTTAGAAATTCCGGGAGAGACTTTTTCAAGAACAGGTCTCTATTCAAGTCTATACTTAAAGTCAACCCGCATTGAAGCATTCAACGCTGCGGCGCGTGCGGCTTCAATAAACGCTCGCACGCGTTCGGCATCTTTTCTTCCCGGCGCGCTCTCAAGACTGCTGCACGCATCAATAGCGAAGGGCTTGACTGCGGCAATCGCTTCCGAAATATTTTCGGGCGACAGCCCACCCGCAAGAAAAAGTTTTGGGACAAGCTCGCTCACTTCCCTTGCGACGTTCCAATCAACAACGCGCCCCGTGCCGCCGCGCACATCGCCTGCGAAAGCATCAAGCAAAATTGCGTCCGCCTCAAACTCCTTCACGTTCTGCGGTGAAAAATTGCCACCAACGCGCAGAGCCTTAATCACAAAGCGGTCTTTCAAAGCGAGACAATATTCAGGAGATTCGTCACCGTGCAACTGCACAGCCTTCAACCCAACTTCATCCGTTATGCGCTCAACACGCTCCGGCTCATCTTCATTGACGAACACTCCGACCGTCATAACAGAATCGTTCAACTGCTCAACGATACGGCGCGCATCCGCAGGATTAATGTAACGCGGGCTGCGCTTGTAAAAGTTAAACCCAAGCGCATCCGCGCCTGCACGGGTAGCAGCGAGCGCGTCCTCAAGATTAGTAATGCCGCAGATTTTTACTAGAACCATAACGAAAAGCAGAAGTCAGAGAACGGGTCAGTATCGCAGGCGGTACTGACTTTACGTCCACGCCTCAACAATCAATTCACGCAAAGTCGTATCGGGTTGTGCGGAGCGCATCAGCGTCTCACCGATCAGAAAACCTTTGTAGCCGAGTGCGCGCAAACGTCGCAAATCTTCTGCTGAACTCAAACCGCTTTCGGCCACGAGCAGAGTCTCAATGGAAGAATCTTGAGCAAGTTGCACGGAGACTTCGAGCGAGACGTTGAACGAATGCAGGTCGCGGTTGTTGACGCCTATGACAGTAGCGCCCGCGTCCGTCGCGCGACGCATCTCATCTTTGGTGTGCACTTCAACGAGCGCATCCATGCCCAACTCATCCTCCGTCGTGCGAAGCAAGCGAGTGAGCCTTTCATCATTGAGCGCAGCGACTATCAGGAGAAGTGCGTCCGCGCCTGCGGCAGCAGATTCGTAAAGCTGGTATTCATCGAATATGAAATCCTTGCGCAAGATGGGAAGCCTAACAGCCGCGCGCACAGCGCGTAGATCATCGAGCGAACCTTGAAACCGGTCCTCCTCCGTGAGGACTGAAACGGCAGCCGCGCCGCCCGCTTCATACCTGCGCGCAATCTCCGCTGCCTCTGCATCCTTGCGAATCACTCCCTTTGACGGCGACGCGCGCTTGAACTCCGCTATAACATTTATGCGGTCGCTATTTTTCAGAGCGGCGCGAAGAGCATTAGGCAAAGCGTTTTGTCTCACGCTATCAGCCTGCAAGCGCACGGCTTCAATCCCGCATCCTTCTTTCGACTGCTCAAGCCGCGCTCTTTTGAGCGATATGATCTCCGTCAGAAAATCCATTGAATAGTGAATAGTGAATAGTGAATAGTGGAAAGCCGTTCTTAACTTTTCACTTTTCACTGTCTGTTCGTCTCTTCAACGAGTTGCTCAAGTTTGCTTAGCGCAGCGCCGCTGTCGATGCTATTTTCGGCGAGCCGCGCGGCGGAATATAGATCAGTGCCAGCGCAGCCGACGAAGAGTGCTGCGGCTGCGTTCGCTACGACAAGGTCGCGTGCTTCGTCGCGGCGCGAGCCTTCCAGAACTGCGCGAATCGTCTGCGCGTTCATTGCAGCATCGCCTCCGCGAAGGTGCGCGAGCGTCGCGCGCTCAAGTCCGAAATCTTCAGGCGCTATCTCGAAAGTTTTGACTTGCCCATTGCGAGCCTCTGCAACGAAAGTTTCGCCCGCGAGCGTTACTTCATCAAGACCGTCCGAGCCGTGAACGACCCAGGCGTGCTCAGTTCCGAGCGCGACTAGCGCATGAGCTAGAGGCTCGACGAGCGCTTGATGCCAGACGCCTATTATCTGTCGCGGCGCGGCGGCAGGGTTCGTCAGCGGACCAAGCAGATTGAAAGTTGTGTGTACGCCAAGTTCGCGCCTGACGCCAGCCACGCGCGCCGTCGCCCCATGATAAACGGGCGCGAACATAAAACAGATGCCAATCTCGCTCAGACATTTTTCGGAGACTTCGGGCTTCGCAGCGACTTCGACGCCGAGCGCTGTCAAAACGTCTGCGCTGCCGGAACGACTCGTTGCCGCGCGGCTGCCATGCTTTGCTACTGGAAGCCCTGCTCCGGCTATTACAAACGCTGCCGCTGTCGAGACATTGAAAGTCTTGGCGTAACTAGAGCCTGTGCCCGCAGTGTCTATAAAACAGGAATGCTCGCAACTGATTCGCACTGCGCGAGAGCGCATGGCCTGAGCCATCCCTGCCAGCTCATCAACCGTCTCGCCCTTGACTGCCAGCGCAACCAGAGCAGCGGCGATCTGCGCATCCGTAGCTTCGCCGTCGAGCAAAGCATCGAGCAGCACGTGCGCCTCATCGCGCCGCAAATCCTCGCCTCGCATCAAACGCAGCAAGAGAGAGCGCAAACCATTATCAGCTTGCGGTTCATCTCTACGCGAAGGAGTTGGCAGAAGCCATGCAGGTCTCATAAAAGCTGGAGTCAGGAGTCAGAATTCAGGAGTCAGAATAAAAGAGAAACAGGAAGCGGGTTGCAGCCTTATCCCCTTCTGGCTTCTGACTCCTGCTTTTCAAAGTTTCAAAAAATTTGCGAGCAGTCTCTTTCCGTCCGAAGTCAAAATTGATTCGGGATGAAACTGCACGCCCTCAACTTTCATCTGGCGGTGACGCAGACCCATTATGACGCCGTCTGGCGTGGTCGCAGAGACTTCCAGACATTCCGGCAAACTCTCGCGCTCAACGACGAGCGAATGGTAGCGGCCTGCTTTGAAGCGATAATCAAGTCCGTCAAATATGGTCCGCCCGTCGTGACAAATCTCTGACGTTTTGCCGTGCATCAAGATGGGAGCGCGCACTACGCGCCCGCCGAATGCCTGCCCGATTGCCTGATGACCAAGACAGACGCCAAGGATAGGAACGCGCCCTGCGAACTGCTCTATAATTTGAAGAGAGACGCCAGCGCCATCCGGCGTTCCCGGTCCGGGCGAAATCAGAATCCTGTCCGGGCAGCAATGCGCCTCAACCTCCTCGACCGTAACCTCATCGTTACGGCGCACCTCAACTTCCGCACCTAACTCGCCAAGATATTGCACCAGGTTGTAGGTGAAAGAATCGTAATTGTCTATTACAAGAATGTGCATCGTACCGTCTTCGCAAAAGATTGTATCAGAGACTCAAAGACTTTGCGGAGCAAGGTAAGAATATCGTTTATGAGTTTCTATGTTCATTCGCGTTTTGAGAGAAGCGGATCGTCGCGGAGTGTGGATAAGATTGTGACAAGGAAGTAAACTTATCACATTACATTTCAACAAGAATATTGAACGTGCAAGGGGAAGCAATGGAGAAGCAACGTGTGTCGGCGTGGAGTCCGCTCGGCTATAAGCTGTTTCGCGCGCTGTGGATCGCTGCGGTAGCGTCGAACGTGGGCACGTGGATGCACAATGTCGGCGCGGAATGGTTGATGACTACGTTAGCGCCCAAGCCCCTTGTTGTTGCGCTGATGCAGACCGCAGAGAACGCTCCGATGTTTCTGCTGGCGTTGCCTGCTGGCGCTCTCGCGGATATTGTTGACCGAAGACGTTTGCTTCTGGTAACGCAGACGTGGATGCTCATCTCCGCAGTCGCGCTCGCCGTCGTTACACTTCTGCAATTGACCACGCCGGTGGTTCTGCTCCTGCTAACATTCGCGCTCGGACTCGGCGCAGCCTTGAATGCTCCTGCGTGGCAGGCGATTGTGCCGGAACTCGTGCCGCGCTCTGAGCTTCCTCTGGCAGTTTCGCTCAACAGCGTTGCTTTCAACATCGCGCGTGCAGTCGGTCCGGCTTTGGGCGGTCTGGTGGTCGCGGCTCTTGGCTCCTGGGCGGTCTTCATGCTCAATTCAGTCTCATTCATCGGCGTCATACTCGTCATACATCGCTGGCAGAGAGAGCCTGTCGAGAGCATCTCGCCTACGGAGCGCGTCGCGGGAGCTATGCGAGCGGGTTTGCGCTACGTGCGTCACGCGCCGGAGTTGCGAGATGTTTTAGTTCGCACCATTGTCTTCGCAAGTTGCGCAAGCGCACTGTGGGCAATGCTTCCTCTTGTCGCAAGAAGGGATTTAGGATTGGGAGCGGTGGGCTACGGAATATTGCTCGGAGGCTTAGGCGCAGGCGCGATAGTCGGCGCGGTCGTGTTGCCGAAAGCGCGGCAGATGTTTTCGGTCAACCTTCTGGTCATTCTAGGCACAATCCTGTTCGCCTTATCAACTGCGACGCTCTCTCAGGTTCGCAACTTCGATCTGCTGGTTGTCGCAATGCTCTTCGGCGGCCTTGCATGGATGACTACGATGTCAAGCTTCAACATAGGCGTGCAGACGGTCGTGCCCGAATGGGTGAGAGCGCGTGTGCTGGCTATCTACCTTCTCTCTTTCTTCGGTTCATTGGCTGCGGGGAGCGCATTTTGGGGATTGATTGCAGAGCGATTCGGAATCCCTATCGCGCTCCTTTGCGCTGCTGCCGCTCTTATTGTTGGCTTGAGCGCAGCACTCTTCTTTCCACTGCGCATCAGCGAGCGGCTGGACCTGAGTCCTTCTCTGCACTGGTCCGAGCCGACGGTCGTGAGCGAGCCGCAGCCTGAGCAAGGCCCGGTGCTTGTGATCGTAGAGTATCGTATAGACCCGGAGCGCACGGATGAATTTCTGCTCGCGATGAAAGATGTTGAGAGAGTTCTCAGGCGCGACGGCGCTACGCGCTGGGGACTATTTGCAGACCCGGCGCAGCTTGGAAGATACATGGAAACTTTTCTAGTAGAATCCTGGGCCGAGCACATGCGCCAGCACGCGCGCGTCACGATTGAAGACCGCGCCGTGAACGAGCGCGCACGCTCATTTCATCTGGGGGATTCACCACCAGAGGTCACGCATCTTATCGCAGAAGATTTCTCGCACCTGAAAAAACGCACGCTCCTCTCTTATGTCCGGCAAGCTGGGAAAGAGAAAGTTGGGGAGTCTGTGTTAGCCTCACCAGACACTAAGAGTTAGCATA
>QHXM01000044.1 GCA_003222945.1 Acidobacteriota bacterium | reverse complement strand
GGCGAGGGCTGTGGCAGGAGAGCCTTCTATTCTTCTGGCAGATGAGCCAACGGGAAATCTTGATTCAGTTAATGGAGAGGCTGTGATGACGCTGCTTCAGGATTTACACAAATCGGGTGCGACTATCTGCATGGTCACTCACGACCAGCGATACGCTCGTCATGCGGACAGAGAGATACATCTCTTCGACGGGCGCGTGGTGGAAGAGAGTGTTGGAGAAGCTTTGGGAGTAGCGTGATGACCGCTTCGTTGTAAGACCTGCGGTACGAACTGCGGGTGATGTTCAGTAAGCCCGGCTTCAAGGCCGATTGCCGTTATCACGCTGGCGCTCAGGTACGAGTGAGAAGGAGAGTCTATGCAAACGCTGCTGCAAGATTTGCGCTACGGCGCAAGGATGTTGAGGAAAAAGCCCAGCTTCACAATCGTCGCTGTCATTACGCTGGCTTTAGGCATCGGCGCGAACACAGCTATCTTCTCTGTCGTTGATGCGGTGCTACTGCGCCCACTACCTTACCCTGCGCCTGAGCAACTCGTGATGCTCTGGTCCTCTATGAAGCCGCAGGGCATCACGCAGTCGGGCAGCGCAATGCCTGACTACCGCGAGTGGCGCGATCAGAACCGCTCGTTCGCAGGGTTGGGTGCGTTCTACTACAGCGATTACAACCTCGCGGGCGCAGGCTTTGAGCCTGAGCGTGCGCAGGGCGCGCACGTGACCGCGAACCTCTTCGACGTTCTCAGCGTCAAGCCCGCATTGGGTCGCGGCTTCCTGCCGGAAGAGGAGCAGTTCGGTCGTCATCACGTCGTGCTGCTCAGTCACGGGCTGTGGCAGCGTCGCTACGGGAGCGATCCGAATATCGTCGGTCGCGCGATCACAATCGGCGGCGACTCTTTCACGGTCGTAGGCGTCATGCCCGAAGGCATGGCGTTCATGGACAACCAGCCTGCTGTCGAACTGTGGACGCCTATGTCGTTCGCGCCCGGCGACAACATGGACAGCCGCAACAACTTTTTCATCAACATCGTCGGTCGCCTCAAACCGGGCGTGACGTTTCAAGAGGCGCAGGCCGAAGTGGGCGCAATAACCGGACGGCTTCGCACTGAGGGGAAAGAGCCGCAAGGGTTCGACGGCTATATCGTCCCGCTGCGCGAACAGATCGTAGGCGACGCGCGGACAGCGCTTCTGGTGCTGCTCGGCGCGGTCTCCTTCGTGCTTCTCGTCGCCTGTGTCAACGTCGCAAACCTTCTGCTTGCGCGCGCCGCTGCAAGAGAGAAGGAACTGGCTATTCGCGCAAGCCTGGGCGCTAGCCGCCTGCGACTGGTCCGACAGATGATAGCTGAGAGCGTGCCGCTTGGTCTTCTAGGCGGAGGCTGCGGATTACTGCTTGCAATGTGGGGGCTGAGCGCGTTGGAGTCTTTACTTCCGGCGTCGCTCCCGCGACACAACGCCATAGAGATTGACAAGCGCGTGCTGGTCTTCACCCTTGCTCTTTCGCTTCTTACAACTCTCGTATTCGGACTGCTGCCCGCGTTTCAGGCGGCAAGGGCGGACGTGCGCGGGGCGCTCAACGAAGGCGGGCGTAGTGGCACGGCAAGCCGTCGTGCTAGTCGCCTGCGCGGTCTTTTAGTCACAGCCGAGATAGCACTCGCTATGATCTTGCTCGTCGGCGCAGGGTTGATGATTCAGAGCTTCATTAGGCTTCGCCGCGTGGACACGGGCTTTGACGCGCGAAGCGTCGTGACTATGCGTATGCCGCTACCCGTCTCGAAATATCCAGAGCCGCTCAATATCAACTCGACGCCGCCAGCCGCCATGAACTTCTACGCGAATCTGCTTGAGCGTTTGAAAGCGGTGCCCGGTGTGGAGTCGGCGGGCGTGAGCACTGACCTTCCGCTCGGCGCGGGCGACGATTGGGGCAAGCTCTTCAGCGTCGAAGGACGCACGCCGCCTACATCCATAGATCAAGTTCCGTCCGTTAGTTTCTCGCTCGTCAGCGAGGACTATCTGAAGGCTATAGGAATCAGTTTGCGGCGCGGGCGAGGGTTTGACGCGCATGATAACGAGAACTCGCAACCCGTCGCCATCATCAACGAGACAGCGGCGCGCCGCTTCTTTTCTAACGAAGACCCGCTCGGTAAGACCATCTGGCTCGGACCACCCGAAAGCATGTTGCCGCCCGCGCCGCAGGGACAAGATAACCATTTCCCGCGCCGCACAATCATCGGCGTAGTCGCAGACGCGAAGGGTTCTGACTTGAGCAAGGAAGCGCAGCCGGAGGTCTATGCTCCTTACCGCCAGAATAAGAATGAAGGCTGGAGCAACAGCATGATGCTCACGGTGCGCGGCACTGGTTCGCCGGAAAAACTGTTGCCAGCAATACGCGAGCAGGTGCGCTCGCTCGACCCGGACCTGCCAATCGCAGATGTGGCGACGATGGACGAGCGCCTTAGCCGCTCAGTCTCAAAACCGCGCTTCAGCATGATGCTTCTGGGAATGTTCGCTAGCCTAGCGCTGCTTCTCTCAGCAGTCGGCATCTACGGCGTTGTCGCCTACTCGGTCACGCAGCGCACGCACGAGATTGGAATACGCATCGCGCTCGGAGCAAAAACTTCGGACGTGATAAAGCTCGTAGTCAATCAAGGGATGATGCTCGTCTTGATTGGCGTGGCAATCGGTCTAATAGGGGCAATCGCTGTCACGCGCTTGATGTCGAGTTTGCTCTTCGGCGTCGGCGCAACCGACCCGTTAACTTTAATCGGCGTCTCGCTGTTGCTTGCGGCAGTTGCCTTCGTCGCCTGTCTGATTCCGGCGCGCAGAGCGACTAGAGTTGATCCGATGGTTGCGCTTCGGTACGAATAGGAGATTTCGATGAGAAACTTACTACAAGACGTACGCTATGGCTTACGAATGCTCTGGAAGAGTCCGGGCTTTACGCTCATTGCTATCGCAGCGCTGGCTTTAGGCATCGGCGCTAACACGGCGATCTTCTCAGTCGTCAACGCTGTGCTGCTGCGCCCGTTACCGTTTCCACAGTCTGATCGTTTGATGATCGTGTGGGAGAACAACTTGCAGCGCGGTGTGACGAGAACCCAAGCCTCTTACCCGGACTTTGCTGACTGGCGCGAGCAAAACCACGTCTTCGAGCGCGTGGCTTCATTCCACGATAGCGATTTTGTTCTCACCGGCAGCCACGAGCCGCTGCGGTTGCAGGGCGAGATGGTCAACGCTGATCTGTTTCCGTTGCTTGGTGTGCAACCGATCATCGGACGCTCCTTTCGTCCAGAAGAGGATCAGCCGGGTGAGAACGGGCGCGTAGTGATGTTGAGTTACGCGCTGTGGCAGAAACAGTTCGGCTCTGATCCAAAAGTCGTCGGCCAGCCGCTCATGCTGAACGGCAAGAGTTACAACGTCGTAGGCGTGATGCCGGAAGGATTTCAGTTTCCGATTCAGAACGAGCCGGTGGAATTGTGGACGACCGTCGCCGAAGACCTTTCAGGCAGCGAGCCACTGTCCGAGCAGCGAGGCGCGCACTACATGATGGTCATAGGGCGACTCAAGCCGGGCGTCACACAAACGCAGGCGCAAGCCGAGATGGACGCAATCGCCAGCCGTCTCTCACAGCAATATGTGGACACGAATAAGAACAGGGGCATCACGGTCATTCCTGCTCTGGAGAATCTAGTCGGCAATGTTCGCACGGCGTTACTGATACTGCTCGGGGCGGTCGGGTGCGTGCTCCTTATCGCGTGCGCGAATGTAGCCAACCTGCTGCTGGCGCGTGCCACCACGAGGAACAAGGAGATAGCAATTCGCGCGGCGCTTGGTGCAAGCCGTCTGCGTGTGATTCGGCAACTCTTGACCGAAAGCGTGTTGCTCTCGTTGGCAGGCGGCGCACTCGGCCTGCTCATCGCGCTCTGGGGAACGGATTTACTCGTAGCCGTCAGCGGCAACGCCATCCCGCGCTCAACGCAGATTGGCTTGGACGTGTACGTGCTCGGCTTCACCTTTCTGGTTGCGCTAGTGACCGGAGTGCTCTTCGGGTTAGCGCCTGCGCTTCAGGCTTCAAGGTCTGACTTGACTGAAGCTCTCAAAGAGGGCGGGCGCAGTTCAGGAGATGGAGCGCGTCATAATCGTCTTCGCAGTGCGCTGATCGTGGCTGAAGTGGCTATCGCGCTGATGCTACTGGTCGGTTCAGGTCTGCTCATTCAAAGTCTCAGACGATTGCAGCAGGTCAGTCCCGGTTTCGATTCGCACAATGTACTGACGTTGAGCGTCGGACTGCCCGATGTCAAATACAATACTCAACAGCAGGCAGATTTCTATCGCAGTTTGCGCGAGCGCATAGAAGCGCTGCCGGGCGTGGCCTCTGCCAGCGCGGTCTTTCCGCTTCCACTCAGTGGCGAGAGGATGGGCATCTCATTTGAAACCGAAGGTCGCCCGGTGCTTAAAAGCGATGAGCCTTCAACAGAATTTCGGACCGTCAGTCCAGACTATTTTCGGACGATGGGCATTCCGTTTCTCAAGGGACGCGATTTCACGGAGCGCGACGATCAAACAGCGCCGGGCGTCGTCATCGTCAACGAAGCCTTCGCGCAAAAATTTTTCCCGAACAAAGACCCGCTCGGCAAACGCATCAAGCCGGGCATCTCGGTGGATGAAAACAAGCCTGTGATGCGCGAGATCGTGGGCGTGGTGGGAAACGTCAAGCACAAGAATTTGAGCATGGCAGAAGAAGACCCCGAAGCATACGTCCCGCACGAGCAACTTCCGTTCGACACGATGACGCTGGTCGTGAAGACTAACGTGAATGCTGCAAGCATTACAAGTGCGGTGCGAAACGAAGTTCGCGCGCTCGATAAAGACCTGCCCGTTTATAGCATCAAGACGCTCGATGAATACCTGGCAGCGTCGGTCTCGCAACCACGCTTCAACACTCTCCTTCTTGCTATCTTCGCTGGCCTCGCGCTCATCTTAACCGCCATCGGTCTCTATGGCGTGATGAGCTATTCAGTCGTCCAGCGCACACACGAGTTGGGCATTCGCCTGGCGCTCGGTGCTCAGACACATGACATACAAAAACTTGTCGTGGGCCAGGGTATGGCTTTGACGTTGATCGGCGTAGTGATCGGCTTGATTGGCGCTTTCGCGCTCACGCGCATCATGAGGAGTTTGCTGTTCGGCATCAGCGCCACAGACCCTTTGACCTTCATCGCCGTCTCGCTACTTCTCTCAACCATTGCCCTAATAGCCTGTCTGATACCAGCACGCAGGGCAATGAAAGTGGACCCAATGATTGCGCTTCGTTATGAATAGCTGTTCGATTATTGATTAGGAGAATCTCATTATGAGAAGCCTGCTTCAAGACTTGCGTTACGGCGTTCGTATGCTGTTGAGGAGTCCCGGATTCACTCTTGTTGCGGTAATAGCTCTGGCCCTGGGCATCGGCGCAAACAGTGCGATCTTCAGTGTCGTCAACGCAGTCCTCTTGCGCTCTCTGCCTTACAAAGACCCGGACCGATTGGTGATCGCATGGGAGACCAATCCGCAACTCCTGGACGATTATCTGAAGACTCACAACGAAGCCTCTGTTGCTAATTTCTACGACTGGCAGTCGCAGAGTCACGTCTTCGAGAATCTGGCAGCTTTTCGCTGGCGCGACTTCAACCTTACGGACGGAGACAACCCCGAACAGGTCCTGGGCAATTCGGTCACGCCCAATATGTTTGCCACGCTCGGAGTCAAACCTTTTTTGGGCAGAGATTTTCTGTCCGAAGAGGGCGAGGTGGGAAAAGAGAACGAAGTGATCTTAAGTTACGGATTGTGGCAACGTCGCTTCGGCTCAGACCCCGCTATCATCAACAAAAAGATAAGCGTCAACAGCCAGCCTTACACTGTCGTGGGTGTCATGCCGCAAGGCTTCGAGTTTCCGCGCGCGATGTCAGAGATGTGGACGCCGCTTGCGCCAAGAGAGAATCAGAAAACAAATCGCACGGCACACTTTCTCTATACCCGTGCGCGTTTGAAACCCGGCGTGACGATAGAGCAGGCTCAGGCCGAGATGAACACTATCGCCAACCGCTTGCAGCAGCAGTACCCGGACACGAACAACCAGCGGGGCATCAGGCTCGCATCGCTTCAGCAGGAGGATGTGGCGAAGTTTAAGCCTATGCTACTGATTCTTCTGGCTGCCGTAGGCTTCGTGCTCTTGATCGCTTGCGCGAATGTGGCAAACCTTATGCTCGCGCGCGCAGCCGCAAGACAGAAGGAGATAGCAATCCGCACGGCGCTCGGCGCTAGCCGCTTTCGCATCATTCGTCAACTCTTGACTGAGAGCGTGATGCTTTCGGTCCTGGGCGGCATTTGTGGTCTCTTGCTGGCGCTCTGGGGCGTTGATCTTTTGATTGCAAGTATGCCGCGCGAGTTTGCGCTCGGCATTCCCGGTTGGAACAAGATAAGTCTGGATTATCGCGTGCTTAGCTTCACACTCGCTGTTTCTGTTTTGACAGGAATCTTGTTCGGACTCTTTCCTGCGTGGCAAGCTTCAAAGTCGGACCTGAACGAATCGCTCAAAGAGGGCGGTAGAACTTCTGCCGGATCGAGCCGCAAGCGTTACCGCAACGCGCTGATAGTCTCTGAAGTGACGCTGGCTCTCGTGCTGCTCGTCGGCGCAGGTCTAATGATGCGAAGCATCCTGCGACTGATGGATGTCAACCCCGGCTTCGACCCGCAGAACCTTATCACGTTGCAACTCTCGCTTCCGTCATCTCACTACAGTAAGAATGAGCAGGTCACGAGCTTTTATCAGGAATTAACTGAGCGAGTCCGAAGCTTGCCCGGCGTCGAAGCGGCAGCCGCAATTGACATGATGCCTATGGGCGGGAGCGGCGGTACGACAACCTTCGTAGTCGAAGGCAAGCCAGCGCCGCCGAAGGGTCAGTACCCGGAAGCAAACGGTCGCACATCAAGTCCGGGCTACTTCCAGACCATGCACATCCCTGTTCTCAAAGGGCGCGATTTTAGCGAGCACGACACGAAAGACGCTCCCCTGGTCGTCATCATCAACGACACGATGGTGCGCAAATACTTTCCCGGCGAAGACCCTGTGGGCCGTCGCCTGCTCGACCCCGAAAACAGAGTGCCGCCCGCAGAGATCATAGGCGTCGTGGGCGACATAAAGCATTGGGGCTTGGACGACAAGGCAGAGGAATATATCTACACCTCTTCAAATCAAACGCCGAGTAGCTCCATGTTCCTCATCGTGCGAACGGCGACAGACCCTGCGAGCATGACCGCGACGGTTCGCAAAGAGGTGCAACAACTCGATAAGGAGCTTCCCGTTTACAACATCAAGCCGATGAACCAGCGCATCATCGAATCAACTGCGTCACGTCGCCTGGTCATGTTCCTGTTGAGCATCTTCGCAGTCGTCGCTCTCATACTTGCGTCGGTCGGAATCTACGGCGTGATGGCTTACTCGGTCACGCAGCGCACGCATGAGATTGGAATACGCATGGCTCTCGGGGCAAAGCGCGGCGACATTCTAAAGCTG
>QHXM01000043.1 GCA_003222945.1 Acidobacteriota bacterium | reverse complement strand
CTGCATGAAGCGATGATGCGCGTGCTTAGAATGCAGGGACGAGGGCAGAGGGATGAGGGATGAATGAAAAGAAAGAAGGAAAGCACTCTCTCTTTTCTTTACTTCATCCCTCATCCCTTTTATCAGTGGCTCTCTTATGGTTTGTAGAGATATACTTTGCGCGAGAGTTTGGCTTTCATTGAAGTCGGATTAATCGCTGTAACCTTATCTTAAAGGAGACTCGTGGGATGATTGCCCCGAACACCCTTCTACAAAATCGCTACCTGGTTCTGAATCAGATCGGACAGGGTGGAATGGGCGCAGTCTATATCGCTACGGACCAGCGCTTCGGAAGCATGGTCGCTTTGAAAGAGACGTTCTTCGACGATCCGAATCTGCGAAAAGCTTTTGAGCGCGAGGCGCGTCTTCTGAATCATTTGCGCCATCCTGCGCTGCCGCGCGTGAGCGATCACTTCATGGAAGACGAAGGCCAGTTTCTAGTAATGGAGTACATAGCGGGCGATGATCTTTCGGAGAAATTGAAGAAGCGCGGCGGCGCGTTTCCCGCGTCCGAAGTCTTGAACTGGGCGGACCAACTTCTGGACGCTCTCGATTACCTGCACACGCAGGAGCCTACGGTCATTCACCGCGACATTAAGCCGCAGAATCTGAAACTGACGCCGCGCAACGCAATCGTCCTGCTAGACTTTGGTCTTGCGAAGGGCACGCCCATGCAGACCAAGGTGACTGCGACGGGAAGTGTCTTCGGCTACTCGCGCCATTACGCTCCGCTCGAACAGATTCAGGGTGTGGGCACAGACCCGCGAAGCGACATCTACTCTCTGGGCGCGACCGTTTATCACTTGATGACGGGCGAGACTCCGCCTGACGCTCTGTCGCGCGCAACGGCAGTTCTAAACGGTCAGCCAGACCCGCTGCGCCTCGCATCGGAAGTTCACGCGCAAGTCAGTCCCGCCGTTGCGGAAGTAATAAGCAGAGCGATGGCGCTTAACGCGAACGAGCGCCCGCAGACCGCCGAAGCCTTTCGCGAAGCTTTGCGCGAGGCTGCAAGACAAGGGTATAGAGCAGGCAAAGACACAAACGTTCAGCCTTCTTCAACGAACGTTTACGAAGATGAAACTAAGCTGCTCTACGCTGCCGGACTGAAGACTGCGACTGACGAGAAGAGAAATAAGACCGGAGCAATCGCAGCGGAAGGCGCTACTGTCACAGACCCTACATCAGCGCAGAGCAAAGTTTCTCCTACTTCGACAAACGTTGAAGAGGCCGAGTCGGTCGTAACGAGAACCGCGAAGGCTGGTGCGAGCACTGCGAAATCTCCTGAGCGCAAACGAACTATCGCCATTGCTGCGAGCGCAGTCGTTCTAATAGCTCTGGCCGCAGTCGTCTATACCTTCACGCGCAATTCCAACCAGACGCCCGCAGGCGCAGATAAAGTTCAGAGCGCTCCTACAGCGAACAGTAACACAGAGAATCAGAACAGCGCCGAGCCTCCTGCTGAGACTCCTCAGAAGGCTGAGAGCGCTCAGCCAACTCCTTCTGCTTCGTCCATGACGGAGCGACACGCGAGCGCTCCTGCTAAACACGCTCAAGTTGAGACGCAGCCTACTCCCGCCACGAAAGATGAGAGTGCACAAGACACCGAACCCAAACCGCCAGAGCCGCCAAACACGAATAACATGGCTCTTCCAGGAAGAGCCGGGCGAAAAGGCTTCCCACCTCCTGGAACGCCCGAGTTTGAGGAAGCCATACGCCAGGCAGTTGAGAAAAAACGCGCCGCCGAAGAGCAGAGACGCGTTGCAGACGAGCAGCGTCGCGCCGCTCAACAGCAAAGAATGATGATGCTCAGGCAGATGCGAAGAGAGCGCAGGCAACAGACGCAACCCTAGAAGAGCAAGGCGGAAGTAAAGAAAAAAGCGGCGAGAGTATTCACTGCTTTCTCTCTTTCACTTCCGCCTTTACAGTGCGCTCCCTATTGTTTGGGCCAACTTGTCTGTCTCGCGCCTTGCGGCCTGGCGCGCGTCTTCGCCTTTCTGGATTGTTAGACATTGCAGCGGGTGATAGATGACTTCGACTTTGTGAAAAAAGCGTGGAAAGCTCCAGCCTCTAGGCCAGACTCTATTTCCGCCGCGAATCGTGATGGGAAGAATTGGTATGTTCGCTTCTAAAGCCATGCGTGCTGCGCCCGCCTTGAACCTGAGCATCTCGCCATCTTCAAGCGAGCGACCACCCTCTGGATAGATGACCATCGCGCCGCCGTTTTTTAGCCACTGCAATGTGCGGCGAAACAGCTTCCTGTCAGCCTTCTCAAGCTCTATGGGCCAAGCCCCCAGCGCCGATATCGTCTTTCCGACAACAGGCCAGTCGAAACTTTCGCTCCATGCGAGATAACGAATCTGCCGCCTGATTGGCAGCGACTTCCATATAGGATCAAGATAGGATTGATGATTTGAAGCAATGAGGACGCCGCCCGTCTTCGGGATGTTCTCAACGCCTTTGTAGCTTATGCGCCAGAACAGGCGGGATAGTACATACAATATGACTCGTATGATATTTATCGCCCATAGAGGCAGCACGAACGGCTCCGACTGTGGTTCGCCAGCCTGCCTGCGTGGTGCTACGCTCTGACTGCTCTCGCTCAAAACTACTCTTCTCCCGTTTCGCCTTCGCGCTGCAATCGTCGAAAGTCTTCGCTCATCCTCTTTACAACTTCGCCCGGTTCATCCTGCACTGCATCCGCATCCTCTCGAATCGCGTGCAGGTCCGTTATGCTCAACCCCTCCCACCACTCAGGCACGTCGCGCTCTGTCAAAACATCTTTCCACTTACGCCCGCAGCGTTCGCACTCGAAGCCACAGTAGGCGCGCGCCTCTTCTTTCGTCAACCCTATGCGCGTCCTCGTATTGCACTCTCTGTCAAAACAGCGACGCTCAATCTCAACCAGAAGCAACTCGCGCGGAATAGTGATTTTCATAATCAGTTTTGAGTTTTCAGTTTTGAGTTTTCAGTCAGCGACTTTCTGAAAACTCAAAACTGAAAACTATTCAATTCCTTCAAGCGGCCATTGCTTATCCACGAATTCAAGATGAAGTCGCGGTATGCCGTTAGCCCCTGTGCGGCGCGCTCGTACAGCAGCGACGACGGAGATTTGATACTGAGCGCTTGTAACGCGCACGAAGCGTCCGCGAGTAATGTTGAGCGACGTGAAAACCGACGCCCCGCGCCGACTGATGTTCTCCGTCACAGTCGTCTCAGTGTTTGAGACCTGTCCTTTCTCGTCCAGCACCTCTACGATAACTTCGATTGGTATGTTGTGGCGTGTTTCGGGGCGCGGCGCGGCGGCTGAAGTTGCGCGAGCTTCACGCTCCGAGATATTGGATAGTCCTGCGTCTGTTGCCGTAGGTGCAACGTCATAGAGCGTCGTCGGGTCACGCTCGAAACTTTCCGGCGGGCGCTTGCCTATGAATGCAGCCCCAACCTCATAACGAATTGGCTTACCGCCCGACGCTTCAACAATCTTCATATTACGGACCAGCGCCCAGACTCTATACTGATCCTCCACGTGGTCAAAACAGCGAAGCTGACGCGGCATCGGAAGCGTCAGGTGAAGCAGTCGTCCAGGCTCGGTCGGTCTGAATATTGTGAAGCGAACTCCGAACGGGGTCACGTCCAGAAGCCTCGTATGCTCGACCCACTCGTAGTCCTCGCTCTCGCGCCCGAACACGCGCACGGGCAGAGAAAGCTCCAGACGCTCGCGCCGCCGCCTGGATTTTCCATCAAAATTTTTACTCATCTCGGATGCCGAAAACTTACTCAAAGATTCGATTGCATGACCCCATATATTGGGCTTTCAAGAGGGCGGCTTGCGTGTGCTCAAAAATAGGCTAAAAGCTCGATTTTTATTGGCTTTTTCGCCGTTCCGAAGTTTGCCAAAAAGCCCTTTTCCGGGTACAATATATCGTACTTCAAACCCGCTCTCGATGAGCACGGCAGAGTCAAGTACCTTTAGCCTGAAAATGACGAGTTAAATTCCGCGCGTGCGCGTAATCGCATAAGCGATTGAGCGGCGAATTTGCTGCCGCAAACGGGGCGGCTCAATCGGTACGAGCGCCTCTAGAGCAGCGCGGATTGTACCGGAAAGGTCTGTAGAATGGAAACAACGATAGAGAGAAATTACATAAATATTGAAGACGAGATGCGGCGCTCCTATCTGGACTACGCCATGTCCGTCATCATAGGCCGCGCGCTGCCGGATGTCCGCGACGGTCTGAAACCAGTGCACCGCCGCGTGCTCTGGGCCATGCACGAATTAGGAAACCAATATAACAAATCTTATAAAAAGAGCGCGCGTGTCGTTGGCGATGTTATTGGAAAATATCACCCGCACGGCGACACAGCAGTTTATGACACCATCGTTCGTCTGGCGCAGAATTTTTCAATGCGCTATCCATTGATTGACGGACAGGGAAACTTCGGCTCGATTGACGGCGACGCCGCAGCCGCAATGCGCTACACGGAAGTTCGCATGGCACGCCTCACAACACAAATTCTTTCAGACATTGAGAAAGAGACGGTTGATTTTCAACCGAACTACGACGAGTCTTTGAGCGAGCCTTCGGTGTTGCCTACGCGCATCCCGAATCTTCTGATTAACGGCTCGGACGGAATCGCTGTGGGCATGGCGACGAAGATTCCGCCGCACAATCTGACAGAGATTGTGGACGCGACCATCATGCTCTTGCGTAAACCGAACACGGACATCAAGGAGTTGACGAAGATTGTTACAGGCCCGGATTTTCCGACGGGCGGTTTTATCTATGGCGGCGAAGAACTCAAACGGTCTTACACCACAGGTCGCGGCGTGATTCAGATGCGCGCTCGCGCAGGAATTGATCGCATAGGTCGCGGCGCACAGGAGCGCGATGCAATCGTTATCACAGAGATTCCCTTTCAGGTCAACAAGGCTCGCTTGATAGAGCGCATCGCGGAACTCATCAACGAGAAGAAGTTGGACGGCATCTCTGACTTGCGAGATGAATCTGACCGCGACGGGATGCGAATTGTCATCGAGCTAAAGCGCGACTCAGTGCCGCAAGTTATCTTGAACAAACTTTACAAGTTGACGCCCATGCAATCTTCATTCGGCGTCATCAACCTTGCAATCGTCAACGGGCAGCCGCGCGTTCTCAATCTGAAGCAGATGTTGGAAGCCTTCGTTGATTTCCGCCGCGAGGTCGTGCGCCGCCGGACCGAGTATGAGCTTCGCAAGGCACGCGCACGCGCGCACATCCTCGAAGGCTTGACCAAAGCGATTGACGCGCTCGATTACATCATCACGACGATTCGCAATGCGCGTTCGGTTGACGAAGCGCGCTCGTGGCTCATGGGCGACACGAAGACCATGAGCGAGGTCAAGAACTGGAAAGGTATTCCGAGCGATATAGACGTTGCGGCATACTTAACCAAGTTGCAGAAGGCAATCAAGCGGCTTGAGTTTTCGGAGTTGCAGGCTCAGGCGATTCTGGACCTGCAACTGAGACGCCTTTCGGCTCTCGAACGCCAGAAGATAATTGACGAGTACGAGCAGATCATCAAGCTCATTGCGGAGCTTGAAGAGATTCTATCGAACGAGAGTTCTCTGCGCCGTGTAATCATCAAGGAACTCGAAGAGGTAAGGAAAGAGTTTGGCGATGCGCGCCGCACGGAGATCGTTGAAGAGGGCGTCGAACTGTCAATCGAAGATTTGATTGCGGACGAAGACGTTGCGATCACAGTCACAAATAGCGGCTACATCAAGCGCACGCCCGTGACCGTTTATCAACGCCAGGGTCGGGGCGGCAAAGGACGCTTCGGCGCTTCGACAGGCAAGAACGGCGATTTCGTAGAGCATCTCTTCATAGCCTCTACGCACGCCTACCTGATGATCTTCACGGACGACGGGCAGGTCTATAAGTTGAAGGTCCATGAAGTGCCTGATGCTGCGGCAAGCGCACGCGGCAAGGCAATCGTCAACCTCATCAACATTCCCTCTTCGCGCAAACTCGCAGGCGTCATTCCTGTGCGTGAATTTTCCGAAGGGCGCTATGTTGTGATGGTAACGCGCAAGGGCGTCATCAAAAAAACCAGCCTCGCGGATTTTCAGAACATACGCATGAACGGCATCAACGCCATCAACATTGACGACGGCGATGAACTCCTCGACGTTGTTTTGACGGACGGCACGAAACGCATCTTCATCGCCACTCACAACGGCCTTGCGATTCGCTTTGACGAAGAGCAGGTGCGACCTATGGGACGCGCAACGCGAGGCGTCAGAGGAATTGATCTTCGCAAAGACGATTACGTCGTAGCGCTCTGCCCCGTCTCTGCCAATGATTTGGAGCGGATGCTCTCTGTCTCCGAGCAGGGTTTTGGCAAACAGACAGCGATTACGACCTATCGCCTGCAATCGCGCGGCGGCAAGGGCGTAATCAACATGAAGACGACCGAGAAGACAGGCAAGGTTGTCGCGGTCTTCCCCGTTGAAGAAGAGTCCGAGATTATGATTATCACTCAACAGGGCAAGCTCATACGCATAGAAGCCGACAGCATTCGCAAGACAGGCCGCTCCGCTTCCGGTGTTCGATTGATTAAGACGGACGGCGGCGACAAAGTAACCAGCGCATCACTGGTTGAGCCTTCGGCGGAAGAGGAAGAGGTTGCAGTAGGCTAGGGCCTTCTATTTGAATCTTAACAGAAGCGGCGCGTTGAATTATTCTTCCCCAACGCGCCGCTTTAATCTTTAACTGTGAGATTTCCTCTCTTCGCAAAACTCCTATTACTCAACGACGAAGCTAACCTGCTTCGACACAACGCTCTTTGTCACCTTGTCCGTTGCGGTAATCTGCAATAAATACTTGCCCGCAGGAAATTGTTCCAGAGCTATCTCGGACCAATAAGGAAGACGCGCCAGGTCTTTGCTCGTGTCGGTCGGGAGTCGTGTCGTGGGCATGGTGACGACCGTTCGATTGTCGCGCATGACGCGCGCTTGGATCTCAACGTCGGGCGCTGACGCATTGGAGCGGGCGGCGTTGTAGATGTAGGTTTGAAAACGCAGGACCGATGAGCGCGCAAAATGATGGTCAACGTCAACTAAGATGGGCTGAGGCGCTGTTGCGAATTTTTCACCCTGCGGCGACAGCTTGCGCTCGCCTAAGAATAGACTGCTCATTTGAAAATGATTGTCAGCGATGTCCGGGACTTCTAACCAAGCTTGCGCGCTGCCGGTCCGCCCCGTAGAGCGCTCGCGCACGGCAACGCGAACTTGGTAGAGGCCGGGCTTGACGTTGAGTTGTTGATTCCACACGACCGTCTGTTGCAGATTCTGTGCAGTTGGGTCGGGCGTGACGGTCAGCAATTGTTTGAAAGTGACTATGATGCCTCGGTCGTCAACGGCTGCGCCTATAACGTCCAATCCTGACTTCTTCGCTTCACCTGCTGCGATGTCAAGAGACGCGCGGTCAACCTGCATTGACGCTTTCAAGAGCAGTCCCTTATCCAATGTGTTGACGTAGCCGACTGAAAGCGCAGTCGGAATCTCGCGGCGCGGGTAGAGGGATGCCAGAGCCGGGAGCAATGGGTCATCAGGTGTCCCTGCCGTAGATGTGGAAGCGGCAGTAGCGTTCTTTTC
>QHXM01000042.1 GCA_003222945.1 Acidobacteriota bacterium | reverse complement strand
TATAACCGCTGCGTAGGCACTCGCTACTGCTCTAACAACTGCCCGTACAAAGTGCGCCGCTTCAACTTCCTTTTATATCAGGATTGGGAGACGCCGACCTACAAGCTGATGCGCAACCCTGAAGTTTCGGTCCGCTCGCGCGGCGTGATGGAGAAATGCACTTACTGCGTGCAGCGAATTCAGAACGGCAAAATTGAAGCGGAGAAGGAAGGGCGCGTGCTCCAGGATGGAGAAATTGTCACAGCATGTCAGGCCGTCTGCCCGACAGAAGCAATCGTGTTCGGCAACATCAACGACCCGAATAGCCGCGTTGCAAAGTTGAAGAAGGAAGAGCGCAACTACAGCCTTCTTGCAGACCTGAACACGCAGCCGCGCACGACCTATCTTTCGGCTATGAAGAATCCGAACACGGAGATTACTGAGAAGGTTTAAGAGACGATGCCAGAATCGGATCAACCACACGACGAGGTGCGAGTGCACGAGACCACGCCACTCATTGAGCCGGGGCACACGTTTGCCTCCGTCACGGACAAGATCAGTTCTCTTGTCCTGAAGCGGCGCACGCCTCTTGGCTGGTTCATAGGCTTCGGCATCTCGTTTATGCTCTTCCAACTCTTCATGCTGGCGGTCACAAATCTTGTCTTCACAGGCGTCGGCATCTTCGGAACTAATCAGCCCGTAGGCTGGGCCATGCCCATCATCAACTTCGTCTGGTGGATTGGCATAGGCCACGCTGGAACTTTGATCTCTGCGATTCTTCTACTTCTTCGTCAGGAGTGGCGAACCTCTATCAATCGCTTTGCCGAAGCGATGACGCTCTTTGCTGTCGCGTGCGCTGGAATGTATCCGGTCTTTCACTTAGGGCGGCCCTGGCTAGCCTACTGGCTCTTTCCCTACCCGAACACGATGGGCATCTGGCCTCAGTTCAGAAGCCCTCTGATGTGGGACGTGTTCGCGGTCTCGACTTACGCGACCGTATCCGCTCTCTTCTGGTTCATTGGATTGATACCGGACTTTGCTACGCTGCGTGATCGTGCGAAGAGCCGAGGGTGGCAGATTCTTTACGGGCTTCTTGCGATGGGCTGGCGCGGGAGCGCTCGACACTGGGCGCGCTACGAGATGGCTTATCTGTTGCTGGCGGGACTCGCAACACCTCTCGTTCTTTCGGTCCACACAATCGTTAGCTTCGACTTCGCTGTGGCACAACTTCCGGGCTGGCACGCGACCATTTTTCCGCCCTACTTCGTCGCGGGCGCAATCTACGCAGGCTTTGCGATGGTGCTGACGCTGACTATTCCTTTGAGAAAATTTTACGGCCTCGAAGATTTCATTACCGACCGCCACCTGCGGAACATGGCGAAGGTTATGCTCGCAACAGGATTGATCGTGGCCTACGGCTACATGATGGAGGCTTTCTTCGGTTGGTACAGTGCGAACAAGTATGAACGGTTCATGATCTGGAATCGAATGACTGGCCCGTACTGGCAGTTCTACTGGGCGCTGATTTTGTGCAACATCGTAACGCCGCAGCTTCTGTGGATACGAAGAATCCGCCACTCAACGCTCGCGCTCTTCATTATTTCTTTAGTCGTCGGCGTAGGCATGTGGCTTGAGCGTTTTGTAATCGTTGTGACCAGCCTGCACAGAGATTTTCTGCCGTCGTCGTGGGGAATGTACTGGCCGACGGTTTGGGACTGGAGTATGTTCATTGGAACAATCGGACTGTTCCTGACATTGCTTTTCCTCTTCATACGCTTCCTGCCCATCATCTCCATCTTCGAGATGCGGACCATTCTGCCGCAGGCGGAAGTAGAGGAGGAAGCAGCTTAACAGTTTTCAGTTTTGAGTTTTCAGTTTTCAGCCCAGACGCTGTTTTCTGAAAACTCAAAACTGAAAACTCAAAACTGAAGTCATGGAGACGAAACCGCCACTCTACGGCCTTATGGCCGAGTTCGATAATCCGACCGATCTGGTGGAGGCCGCGCGTCAGACCTATGACGAGGGCTACCGTAGGATTAACGGCTACTCGCCTTTTCCGATTGAGGAGTTGGCCGAGGCGATAGGGTTTCACAAGACGCGGCTGCCCCTGATTGTTCTTCTGGGTGGAATCTTCGGCGGACTCGCGGGCTACTTCATGATGTACTACATGGAGGTCATAGATTATCCGTTGAACGTCGGAGGCCGCCCCTTTCATAGCTGGCCTGCGTTTATGCCGATTACGTTTGAGACAACAGTGCTGTGCGCTGCGCTCGCTGCTGTCTTCGGAATGCTTGCTTTGAACAAACTGCCGCAGCCCTATCATCCGGTCTTCAACGCCGAGAGATTCGCGCTCGCCACGCGCGACCGGTTCTTTCTAGTTATAGAAGCGCGCGACCCTAAGTTCGATCACGATAAGACGCTTGCATTCATGTGGAGCTTGAATCCAAAAGAGGTTGTAGATGTCGAAGTCTGAGAGACAGAAGGCAGTAGGCAGTAGGCAGAAGGCAGCGGGCGACGATGTGCGCGCTGTTCTTTGCTACCTACTGCTTTCTGCCTTCTGCCTTCTGCTTTCCGGTTGCCGTCAGGACATGCAGGACCAGCCGCGTTATGAGGCTTACGAGTCGAGCACATTTTTCAAGGATGGTCTTTCGTCGCGCTCGCCTGTCGAGGGAACTGTGCCGCGCGGATATTTGAGAGCGGACAGGCAACTTTTCACGGGACAGATTGCGAATTCAAACAATCAGGCGCGAGGGGCAACGACAACTAACGCGAACACGCAAGCTGGCACAAGCGGCAATGCGAACACGCCAAGCAGTAGCGGGAGCGCAGGAGCGCAGAGCAATGGTAATAATGCGGGCGCGCAAGGAGGGCTGACGACGAGGACGCAGGCGACCTCCTCGCAACAGCCTGCGGGCGATGCAAACGATGCTGAAGACTTTCCGTTTCCTGTGACGCAGGAGGTTATGGAGCGCGGGCGTGAACGCTTCGAGATTTTCTGCGCTATGTGTCACGGGTTCACTGGCGAGGGCGACGGGATGATAGTAAGGCGCGGTTATCGCAAGCCTCCGTCTTATCACGAACCGCGCCTTCAGCAGGCGCGCGTGGGCTACTTCTTCCGCGTGATGACCGAAGGTTTCGGGGCAATGCCTAGCTACAGATCGCAAGTTCCTGTTCAGGATCGCTGGGCTATCGCAGCCTACATAAGAGCATTGCAGTTGAGCCGGATGAATCAGACGCAAGGAACGACGACCACAGCTAACGCGGAGAGCGGAGGGCACAAGTAAGTGGCCGAGCGGACGAGAGTGGAGCAGAACTTGACCTACGCTACTCCAAGAGAGTCGGCGCGATACCAGCAGCGTGCGCTTCTGGTCGGCGCTCTTTTTCTGGTTCTCTTCATCGTCGGCGCGTTTCTTCCTATCACGATAGGCGGAGGCATTGACCAGTTCTTTCATTCTTATCTTGTAGGCTTCATGTTCTGGCTCGGCGTCGCTATGGGCTGTCTGGGATTGCTGATGCTGCAACATCTGACGGGCGGCGCGTGGGGACTTGTAATTCGTCGTGTGCTTGAAGCCGGGACGCGAGTGTTGCCATTGATGTTTTTGCTCTTTCTTCCGCTCGCAATCTTCGGGCTGCCGCATCTTTATGAATGGATGCACCGGACGGAGATAACGGAAAAAGCTCTGAGAGCGGTTCTGGAAGCGAAGAAGAACTATCTTAACCCAACTTTCTTTCTGATTCGCGCCGCAGTCTATTTCGCAATCTGGTTTGCGCTGATGTTCTTCCTGAACAGGTGGTCCGCCGATCAGGACAGGACAGCCGAGCGGCGATACTCAAAGAACATGACTGCGCTGAGCGGTCCGGGAATCATTCTCTTCGTTTTGACGACGACGTTCGCCTCTGTGGATTGGGTGATGTCGCTTGATGCGGAATGGTTCTCAACGATTTATGGATTGATTTATGTAGCGGGTTGGACGCTGAGCGCGTTCTCGTTCGTAATCGCTGTCATGGTCTGGCTCGCTACGCGCCCGCCCTTAGAAGGTGAAGTTCGTGCGGCGCATTTTCACGATCTGGGGAAGCTGCTTCTGGCGTTCGTGATGCTCTGGGCCTACTTCGCTTTCTCACAGTTTCTGATTATCTGGTCGGGCAACATTCCGGAAGAGGCCGAGTGGTATCTGAACCGTTTGCGCGGAGGTTGGGGCTGGATTGGTGTCGCGGTTGTCCTGCTACATTTCGCGCTCCCCTTCGTGCTCCTGCTCTCAAGAGATTTGAAGCGTAACGCCAGAAGGCTGGCGACAATAGCCTTGTTCATCCTTGTAATGCGGTTCGTCGATCTCTACTGGCTGATTGTGCCTGAGTTTAATCGCGGCCATTTCAAGTTCGAGTGGATGAGCATCGTCTGCCCCATAGCTTTCGGCGGACTCTGGATAGCATTCTTCTTCTGGCAATTGCGCCTGCGTCCGCTTCTTCCAATTAACGATCCATACTTTGATGAAGCGATTGAGCACGGAAAGCACGGAGGACATTAGAACGGTTTTGAGTTTTCAGTTTTGAGTTGCAGCAGTTTGGTTTGAGTAAGCGGTTATGAGAAAGAAACGTTCGCACATTGTTGATGACATTCACAAGACGCCGGACGTGTCGCACATACAGAACCCGGATGTGAGCCACGAGGCGAGCGATGTGAATGTCCGCTCGATAATCATCTTCGCCGTAGGGCTTTTCATCTTTGGCGTAATCGTGCACATCCTGATGCTGCTCATGTTCAATTACATGGAGAAGCGCGCAGAAAGTAACGAGGCTGCGCACCCGCGCGGACCAATGGCAATTACTCAAAAGGAGATGCTGCCGCCTGAGCCGCGCTTGCAGTTAGCTCCCGGCTTCGGAGTAGGTCTTGGCGAAGGAAAAGAGCGCATCAACCTGCAACTGAAAGAGCCGAACGCAGAGTACAAAGAGTTGCGCAAGATTTGGGACGACGAGCTTCAGGGGAAGCCCGATCCAGGAACGGGCAAGACGAGTATGCCGATTGATGAGGCTATGAAAAAGATTGTTCAGGACGGGCAGCTACGCGCAAGGACCTCAGCGCAGGGGCAGCAACAGATTGACATACACGGCGGAATGGACATGCCCTCATTTATGAGTTCTGGACGAATGGGAGTGAAGAGAGACCAATGAGAAAAGTAGGCAGTAGGCAGTTGGCAGTTGGCAGTAAAAACATGGAAGGCAGAAGGCAGAAGGCGGAAAGCAGAGGGCGATTTTTTGTTCGATTTCTCCTGCTTTTAACTGCCTACTGCCTACTGCCTACTGCCTACTGTTTAGCGCAAGGGAAGATGTACGACGGCTCTGCTCCGCTTTACAGTCCGCGACCTGAGCTTGGCGCGAACGGCGCAGGATTGCCGCCCGCGTTGCGAGAGGTGAAGATTGAGCAGAAGCTGAATGAGCAAGTGCCGCTTGATCTGAAATTCAAAGATGAGTCGGGGCGGACCGTAGAGTTGAGCGAATATTTCAATCGCTCGAAGCCGGTCGTTCTCTCGCTCGTCTTCTACAAATGCCCTATGCTCTGCAACCAGATTCTGACGGGTCTGTTGGGAAGCCTTCGCGCTCAGTCGTTCGATGTTGGAAAAGAGTTTGAGGTGCTGACCGTGAGCTTCGACCCGCGCGAGACGCCTGCGGACGCGGCTGAGAAAAAGGAATCTTTAATATCGCGCTACAACCGTCCGGGCGCTGACAAGGGTTGGCACTTTCTTGTCGGAGATCAGGAGAACATCGCGCGGCTAACGGACGCAGTGGGCTTTCGTTACAACTACGACGAGAAGACGAACCAGTTCGCGCACGCTTCGGGCATCATGATCCTGACGCCGGAAGGAAGACTCTCGCGCTACTTTTATGGCGTTGAGTATGACGGTAGAGATATGAGGCTGGGTCTCATTGAAGCCTCGAACAACAAGATCGGTTCTTATACGGACCAGTTGCTGCTCTACTGCTATCACTACGACCCTGCGACCGGAAAGTATGGCCCTGTTGTGATGAACATCATGCGGCTCGGAAGCGTTGCGACCGTCTTAGGGATTGGCGCGCTCGTTCTTGTGCTCAAGCGGCGAAATAAGAAGTTGAATGAGAAAAAGGCGCTCTCCGAGATAGAGAGCGTTGGAGGAGCGGCTTAAAACTTTTATGCAGTCCTGGCTTCCATTCACGCCCGACAAGGCGTCCACATTCGCTGACAGCGTGGACGGGCTATTCTTCTATCTGGTCGGGCTGACGGCATTCTTTACGCTTCTCATCACCGTCACGCTCGTCTTCTTCGTCGTAAAATATCGCCGCCGCTCTCAGACGGAAGTTCCGCGCCCCGTCGCAGGCTCTTTGAAGCTTGAGACAATCTGGACCGTCATTCCTTTTCTGATATCTATGTCCGTCTTCGTCTGGGGCGTGAGAGCCTACTTCGCGCAGTACCATATGCCGAACGACGCTATGGAGATTTATGTCGTCGGCAAACAGTGGATGTGGAAGATTCAGCACCCTACGGGACAGCGCGAGATTAACGAGTTGCACATTCCTGTGGGGCGTAAGATAAAGCTAATCATGACGACCGAAGATGTCATACACGACTTCTTCGTTCCTGCGTTTCGGACCAAAGCGGACGTTGTGCCCGGTCGCTACACGACGATGTGGTTCGAGGCGACGAAGCCCGGACGTTACCATCTCTTCTGCGCTGAATACTGCGGCACGAACCATTCGGGCATGGGCGGCTGGGTCATAGCGATGGATCCGACGGACTTCAACAACTGGCTCGCTGGAGGCGAAGGCGAAGAGTCCGCAGCCTCAGCCGGAAAGAAGGTTTTTCAAGAGCAAGGCTGCATCTCTTGTCACGGCGCAAACGGCGAAGGCGGCAAGGGGCCGCCGCTGACGGGCGTCTTCGGAAGCAACGTAAAACTGGAAGGCGGGCAAACGATCAAGGCGGACGAAGATTACATACGCAACTCTGTTCGCAACCCGCAGTCGCAGATCGTTGAAGGCTACAGGCAGCCGCTGATGCCGACTTATTTCAAGGAGCAGTTGAGCGAAGAGCATCTGCTACAGATCATAGCCTTCATCAAGTCGCTCAGCCCTGCAACGCCGCAGGTTGCGAGTCCTGCGACCGCGCCTCCGCCTAAGCCTGCGAGCGCGAACACAAACGCGAACACTACGGGAGCGAACACGAAGGATGCAGCGGGTACAAATCCGGTTTTGAAGACGCAGGGAAATCAGAAGTAGTCGCCGAAAATATTTTGCAGTAATCAATAAAGAGTTATGGAAACATCAGCAGCAACAGCACAGACATTTGAACCGCCGCGCGTGAACTATCTCAACAAGGAGTACGGCATAAAGTCCTGGCTCCTTACGAAGGATCACAAGCGCATCGCGCTTCTTTACTTAGGCTCGGTCACGCTCTTCTTTCTATTGGGCGGCATCTACGCGATGCTGATCCGTTTGGAACTGCTGACGCCGCAGGGCGACCTGTTCCAATCGAACACTTACAATAAAGTTTTCACGCAGCACGGAATCATAATGGTCTTCTTCTTCCTGATTCCTGCCATCCCTGCCGTGCTCGGAAACTTTCTAGTGCCCATAATGATCGGCGCGAAAGATTTAGCGTTCCCGCGAATCAATCTCCTTAGCTGGTACATCTACGTCCTTGGCGGAATCTTTACACTGTGGGCGCT
>QHXM01000041.1 GCA_003222945.1 Acidobacteriota bacterium | reverse complement strand
AAGTTTGACGCGAACGTCGGCCTGAAAGTTTGAATAAGAGGTTGAGCCAACATGAATCGCAGAAAGTTCCTACGAAACTCGCTCCTAGCAGCCGCAGCCTCTACAGCTTCGGCCAGTCTGACCAAAGCCGCGAATAAAGTCAGCACAAATCGTGCCACGTCCGGCAGACCTTTAAGCGCCGCTTCGGTCTTTACCTTCGCACGACTGCGTTACAGTTCGGGCAACTGGGACGCGGACCCGAAGATGCCCTCGAACCTTTTGAATTCGCTCGTCGAGTACACTTCCATTCGCATTGACCCGAACGAACGTGTTGTTGACGTGGGTTCAGGCAATCTCGCCAACTACCCGTTCGTCTATCTGACGGGAAACAAGCTGGTGCGTTTCACCGAGGCGGAACGCGCCAACCTGCGTCGCTACTTACGCAATGGCGGCTTCATGTTCGTTGACGATTGCAACCATGATATAGACGGCACATTCGCCAAAACTTTCGAGGTCGAGATCGAAGCCATTCTCAACCGTCCAGAAGAGGCACTCGGAAAACTTCCCAAATCTCACCCGCTCTACCGAGCCTTCTTCGAGTTCAAGGACGGACCGCCCGCGACCTCTCATGAACTCAACGGCTGGGGCGACGACATGGTTCACGACTACTTGAAGGCTATAGAGATTGACAATCGCATCGCAGTCCTTTACTCAAACAAGGACTACGGCTGCGAGTGGAATTACGACTGGGCAAACAAACGCTTCATCACGAAAGACAACACACGCTTCGGCGTCAACATCATCGTTTACGCGCTAACACATTGAAAGGCAGAAGGCAGAATCCAGAATGAAAATGCGGAGAACCGCTTCTACAGATTTTCTTTTCTTCTGAATTCTGGATTCTGACTCCTGACTCCTGCATTTATGAGTACACCAGAACAGACAACTACTCCTCAAACGCCTTCGCCTGCTTCGGCGGATTCAAAAGCTTTGACAGACTTCAGTGAAGTTCTCAGGCGTATGCTTGCAGTTTCCGATAAGGTCAGCGACCTTATCTTTTCGCCTGGCCGACCGCCGCAGGTCGAGCTTATCGGAAGACTTCAGCCGGTCCATATTCCGGGTCTGGAAAAATTGACGCCCGCGCACACGGCGGGCATCTCGAAATTGATTCTCGGCTCTCACCTGAGAGCAGGCCATAACGCTGCTGCCGCGCAGAATCTTGAGCAATACGGTTCGGCAGATATTTCTTTCAGTGTGCCCGGACTCTCGCGCTTCCGCGTCAATATCTTCATGCAGCGCGGCACACACGCCATAGTGATGCGCGTCGTTCCACCGCGCGTTCCACGCTTTGAAGAACTGAACCTGCCAGAACAACTCAAATCAATCATCGAGCTTAAAAATGGCGTGGTGCTCGTGACAGGCCCAACAGGCTCAGGCAAGAGTTCGACTTTGGCCGCAATCATTGATCTAATCAACGAGACGAAGTATTACCATATCGTCACAATCGAAGACCCAATAGAGTTTCTGCATTTTCATAAAAACTCCACGATTCACCAGCGCGAACTTTATTCCGATACTTCTGACTTCGCTCGCGCGCTTCGCGCAGCGCTTCGTCAAGCCCCGAAAGTCATACTCGTAGGCGAGATGCGCGACCGCGAGACGATTGAAGTCGCGCTCGAAGCTGCCGAGACAGGACACCTGGTTCTCTCAACCCTTCACACGATTGACGCTTCTAAAACAGTTGATCGTATCATAGGTGTGTTTCCGAAGAACGAGGAGAAAGTAATTCGCACGCGCATCGCTCAGGGCTTTCGCTTCATCATCTCTCAACGCTTGCTCCCGCGCGCAGACGGTCGCGGACGCGTGGCCGCAGTTGAAATCCTGAAGGCCACATCACGCACGAAGGAGTACATCGAACGAGGCGAGTCGGAAGGGAAATCTCTGATAGACGCTATGGAGCAGGGCGAGCAGGAAGGGATGCAGAGCTTCGACGGCGTGATAGAAAATTTGATTCGACAGGGAATCGTGACGAAAGATGACGCAATGCCTTATGCATCAAATCAGGGAAACCTGTTACTGCGCCTTGCGGATTGGAGCGGCGAGGCTGAACCTGTGCAAACTGAAACTCAACCGGCGCAGAGTAGTTCAATGATTGATATGATTGAGCGGTAGGCCATAAGAGTTCAACTGAAAAAAGAAGAGTGTGATGACGCAATCAAGGATAGACATTTTCGCTGAGATGCTGAAACAGCAGCCGGAAGATGCAATGATCTGGTATGGGCTTGCCAGCGAATATGTGAAAGCCGAAAGATGGAGCGAGGCTGCGGACGCGCTTCAAAGCGTCGTCAGACTCAACCCCGACTACACCGCCGCTTACCAGATGCTCGGCACGGCGCTGGTGAGTCAAGGCCAAAGAGAAGAAGCGCGTCGGACCTGGACGCAAGGCGTCGAGGTCGCCAAACGCACCGGCGCATGGAAAGCTCAGCAGCACATGGAAAGGTTGCTGGCAAGCATGAGCGCAGTTGCACACGGCTCTGAGTTTTGCGAGTAAACATAGATGCAGTTGATGGGCGAAAGCGAAAAGGCTGCGACGCTCGATGCGTTGCCGGAAACGGTCTCGCAGCTTGAGGCTGAGATTGCGAAGGTGATAGTAGGCCAGCAAGGTGTCGTGCGCGAGAGCATGATCGCGCTTGCAACGGGCGGCCACTGCATCTTGCGCGGCGTGCCCGGACTCGCTAAAACGCTTCTAGTCAAAACTCTCGCTCAAGCCCTTGACCTTCGCTTCAATCGCATACAGTTCACGCCCGATTTGATGCCTTCGGACATTACAGGCACTGAAGTCATAGAAGAAGACAGAACGACCGGACGCCGCGCCGCGCGCTTTATCGACGGACCAATCTTTGCCAATATAGTTCTTGCGGACGAAATCAACCGCGCTCCCCCAAAGACACAGGCAGCGCTTCTGGAAGCCATGCAGGAGCATCAGGTAACTGCGGGAGGCCGACGTTATACGCTCGAAGCTCCCTTCTTCGTGCTCGCAACTGAAAATCCGATTGAGCAGGAGGGCACTTACAATCTTCCTGAAGCCCAACTCGACCGCTTCATGTTCGAAATTGTGATTGATTACCCTGAAGCGGAGGAGGAACAGCGCATCATCGCGGAGACAACCGCAAATCGAGAGGCCAATGTGCGTTCTGTCATGGACGGCGCTAGGCTTTTGAGAATTCAGGAAGTGGTGCGCGATGTTCCTGCGGCATCGAACGTCATAGCCTTTACCGCACGATTAGTGCGCGCAAGTCGTCCGAACACGAAAGAGGCAAGCGCGTTTGTAAACGAGAACGTTCGCTGGGGCGCAGGTCCACGCGCAGGGCAGGCACTGATCTTAGGCGCGAAGGCTCGCGCACTTTTTGACGGGCGCTTCGCCGTAGGCTTTGATGATGTGCGCGCAGTGGTCTATCCTGTCTTGAGGCATCGCATTCTCCCGAACTTCCGCGCCGAGGCCGAAGGCATAACGTCGGAAGCGATCATCGCAGAGTTGCTGAAGCAGGGAGAGTGAAGGGTGAAAAGTTAAGGACAGCTATTCACTTTTCACTATTCACTTTTCACTATGAAAGTCATGCTTTATTTACGACGGGCAAAACCCCTCTCCTCAGTCTTAGCTGTCGCCTTCTTTCTTCTCTTCGCGCTGCAAACTTTCGCACGCCCTGCGGATGACAAAGGCATACGCGCAGACCTTCCCGTTGATGGGAGTTTGCGTATTGAGAATCCGCGCGGAAACGTTCTCGTCGATGTCTGGAACGAAAGGTTTGTCGCGGTCATTGCAACGGTCAGAGGCGAGAAGCCGAAGGGCGCGCCCGTCTCCGTCCAGAGGACAGAGCAGTTGTTGACTGTAAGCGTCTCTGCGAAAGATGTAGGAATGATGACGCGCGTTGACCTTGTTTTGCACATTCCTGAACGCTCGCGCGCCGTCATCGTCTCCGAAATGGGCGGCGTATCAGTAAATGGACTTCCGGCTGAGCTAACTATTGAGAGCGTGTACGGCGACATACACGCAGATTTCCCTGCGTCCGGCGACGCAGACATTGAGGCAGAAGCACCCGCGAAAGGGGTCGTCTCCCTTCTTCCTCAACTCAAAAGCGAAAGCGCCAGCACGGCACAGCTTCATGCGCGGCTTGGTGTGGGTGGCAAGCCTGTGCGCCTCACCTCTAAGCGAGGTCGCATCACGCTCTCTTCTTACGGCGAGGCTGCTGACGTTCAGCCAACAGATGAAGCGCGCAAGACGCCCGTACTCATCGGCGCTGATAAAAACAGAGCAGGAGCGGGCACGCCTTCCACGCCTCTGACATCGCCGCAGGAGGTTGACGAGGGCGATGTAGTTCGCGTTGACACAGAGCTTGTCACATTGAACGTCAGCGTCGTTGATCGCGGAACGAATCGCGGATTGAAAGGACTCGCTGAGAACGATTTCAAGTTGTTCGAGGACGGCAAGCAGCAGCAGATAGCGCACTTCGAGTCTGCTAACGCGCCCTTCAACCTGATTCTTCTGATAGACCTTTCGACCTCTACGCAGGAGAAGATCGGCCTTGTTCGTGAGGCTGCGCTGCGCTTTGTAAATGCCGCGCGACCTGCAGACCGCATTGGCATAATCACTTTCGCCAATACTTTCGTAGTGGTCTCGCAGCCTACAACTGACCGCGAAGCCCTGCGCGAGCGAATCAACGCGATTCAGCAGCCGAAGGGAAGCACGAAGCTATACGATGCGCTTGCCTTCACTATGGATGAAGTCGGCAAACTAGCTAAAGACCAGCGGCGCAACGCCATCATACTAATGAGCGACGGGCTTGACAGCACTCTGCCGAATGTTTCTGGCGAAGGATCAAAGCTTGATTACAAAGAGTTGCTCTCTCGCGTGCGCGAGTTTGACGGCGTGCTCTACACGCTCTGGCTCGATACGACGTATGAACCTCTGAGCGATCTTGACATACAGGACGAAACCTTCGATCTTGCTTACGACCGCATGGAGGAGTTGGCCGAAGCTGGCGGCGGCCTCTTCTACGAAGTCGAAAAGCTAGAGGACTTGGCGGACGCCTACGAGCGCGTCGTGGCAGACCTGGGCACTGTTTACAGCCTCTCATATCGCCCTACAAACAGAGTGCGTGACGGACGCTGGCGAGCCATTCGCGTCAACGTCATGCAACCGAACGCCGTCGCGCGCGGCAAACGCGGCTACTATGCGAATTAAGGAAAAAGGTAAAAGGCAAAAGGTAAAAGTATCTATGCGAAGCTCGCTCTTCGTCTTAACTTTTGCCTTTTACCTTTTTCCTTTTTCCTTGCCTGCACACGCGCAGGATGATCCGCCGCCGCCACCGCCTAAGCCGGTTGTGCAACAGAGGGATGATGGGATTGAGACGCTGCGCATTGACACGGACCTCGTTGATCTGAACGTGAGCGTCTTTAGTCGTGATACAAAGAATCGAGCGAGTGAGTTGCAGCAGACGGATTTTGCTGTGATGGGGAACGGCAAAGCAGAAGAGATAAGCTTCTTCGCTTCCGCCGAGACGCCTTTTGATCTTGTGCTTCTGATAGACCTATCAGGCTCTACCTCGGACAAGCTGGACCTGATACGCAAGTCTGCCACACGCTTCGTTGAAGCCGCGCGCCCTGTGGACCGAATAGGCATCGTCACATTCACGGACGCGCCTTTAGTCATCTCGAATCTCACGACCGACCGCGATAAACTGAAGGCGAGCATCAAGAAGATAGAGAAGCCTGTGGGCGGAACAAATTTCTGGGACGCGCTTGGGTTTGTCCTGAGAGATGTCCTGGGCGCGAAGAACGGGGCGCGGCGTCAGGCTGTAGTTGTGATGACGGACGGCGTGGACAATGCGCTGCCGGACGTGCCCGGACCAGGTTCTGTGATGAGCTTCGACGACCTTCTGGAAACTATCAGGAAGTCAGACGCCATAGTCATCCCGATCTATCTGGACACGGAGCGCGAGGAGATTAAGAAACATCGTGCGGTCCAAAGCGCTTACAAACTGGCTAGACAGCAGCTTGCGTTGATTGCAGAGGAGAGCGGAAGCCTTCTATACAATGCGCGCAAGCTGGAAGATTTGAAGGGCGTTTACGATCAGGTCATACGCGATCTGGGAATGGTCTATAGCATAGGATACCGCCCGACCAACAGAGAGCGCGATGGCACATGGCGAAATGTATTGGTCCGTCTGGTTAATCACCCGGAGCTACTGGCGCGAACCCGGCGCGGCTATTACGCAAAGTGAAAGGCGGAATCCAGAAGTCTGGAGTCAAAATGAAAAGCAAAAGTAGCGCATGGCGAAAAAGCATTGTTGCTCTGTTCATGCTTCTCGCGTTGACGGTTCTGTCTTTCTCTGCCTGTGGCAGTAAGACTGAGAATTCCAGTAACGGAGCGGGCAGTCTTAAAAAATCTCTGAACGCGGCGGACGAGGCTGCGGCCATTCGCACCATGCAGAACATCTTTCGCGCAGAGACCGAGTACATGACCGTCCATTCAGGCAGCTACGGGACGTTTGATGAGATGGTTAAAGATGCTTCACTTGACCAACGCTTCGCAGGGAGCGCTCCTGTCCTGTCGGGCTACGTCTTCACTCTGAAATTGACGCCGGACACGAGCGGTCAGGCGACAGCCTACAGCGTCAACGCCGATCCAAAGGATGAGCCATCCGGGGGTGCGCGACATCTCTACATGGATTCGGCCAGCAACGTAGTTCGCGGCAACGCCAGCCGAACTGCCGGACCAACTGATCCGCCGGTATCGCAATAAGGCGGACGATCAGGATTACATCAATTACAAATCTCTTGGCAGGAGAAACCGCTTGACTAGACGAATGCTCTGGACGCTCTGCGCTCTTATTCAAGGGTTGATTCCGTGTGCCGCCTGTGCGCGAAACTCAAACTTCGCTCTGTCAGGTCAAACAGCGACTCTGGTTAGGGAATCAATAGCATCTTCATCTGATTTCACTGTCGCCGGTAAGAGTTCGACTAGCCTGCCTTTCGATCTGATAGACAATCGCATCATCATCAACATCTCGCTTAACGGCAAAGGTCCGTTTCGTTTCATCTTCGATAGCGGCGGGGTTGCCGTCATCTCGCCCGAAGTTGCGCGCGATCTAGGATTGAAGATTGTAGGCACATCCACCGACGGAGGCGTAGGCGAGAAGACCGTAGAGCGCGGCGCGACCGCGATCTCTGAGGTCAAAGTAGGCGATATTCGTCTGGCGGATGAAGAGTTCGGAGTAATCTCGTTCGCAGATACAAAGTATGTCTTCGGAGCGAACAGGATTGATGGAATCATTGGCTATCCTCTGTTCAAACGCTTCGTGGTCAAGATAGATTACGAACGGCAGCGTCTGACATTCACAGAGCCTTCCGCATTCGCTTATCACGGTGGCGGAACAATCGTAGCGCTTGATTTCGACGCGCACCTTCCGTTAGTTAACGGCTCGATTGACGGCATCCCCGGCATATTTGTGATTGACACGGGCACTCGCTCTGCGCTTCTGCTCTATGGACCATTCAAGGAGAAGAACAATCTGCGCGCGAAGTATAAAGCATCGCTCGAAGGCGTGACGGGATGGGGAATCGGTGGTCCTGTTCGCTCGCAACTTGCGCGCATTGATAGCCTGAAGCTGGGCGCGGTTGAAGTACACAATCTGGTCGCGCGCCTCTCACTACAAAGAAGCGGCGCGCTGGCAAAT
>QHXM01000040.1 GCA_003222945.1 Acidobacteriota bacterium | reverse complement strand
TAGGAATTTTGGAATGCCGAAACCGGAAGGTTATAGGAAGGCTTTACGTTGTATGCAAATGGCTGCAAAGTTCGGGCGGCCTGTTCTTTCCTTTATAGATACGCCGGGAGCATATCCCGGTATTGATGCAGAAGAGAGAGGTCAGGCCGAGGCTATAGCCTTTAATTTAAGGGAAATGGCTAAGCTACCTGTCCCCATCCTTATTACCATAATAGGAGAGGGCGGATCAGGGGGCGCGCTTGCCATTGGTCTAGGCGATCAGGTATTAATGCTTGAGAATGCGATTTATTCCGTAATATCCCCAGAAGGTTGTGCTGCGATTCTTTGGAAAGACGCCGGAAAAGCAGAGCAGGCCGCGGCCAGCTTAAGACTTACTGCTGACGACTTGTTTAGAAATGGGGTGGTTGATTTGGTTGTAAAAGAACCATCCGAAGGGGCGCACATGGACCATGACATGGCCGCACAATTACTTGACACGGCTCTTAAAGAGAAACTCTTTCAATTAATTGCTAACCCCCAGCAGTCACCAGTCACCGGAAGGTATGAAAAACTTCAGAAGTTTGGAGAGTGGGGAATTGCGACAAAGTAGATTTAATGGTCCGCCCGTCGTAAGTGCAGAGCTGTTCAGAAGGGAATATCGTCATCTGAAAGTTCAGGCTCATTAGACATCTGCCCGCCCCCTGCTGCTGCTCTTTGAGGTACGCTCTGTTCATCTCCACGACTGCTGCCAATAAAATGTATATCCGTAGCGTTGACTTCCAAGCTCTGGCGCTTATTACCGTCCCTGTCTGTATATTCTTCTAAACGTAAGCGTCCTTCAATGTAAACTGGACGACCCTTGGTCAGGTATTGGGATGCGGTTTCAGCTTGTCTTCCCCAAAGAGTCACGCGAAACCAGGTCGTTATATCCTGAGTTTCGCCTGAACGGTCTTTGCGTTTTTCATTAGTAGCAACTGTAAAGCTACAAACAGGTGTTCCCTGTGGCGTATAACGCAGCTCTGGGTCTCTGCCTAAATTTCCGACCAAAATAATTTTATTAAATGACATATGATCTAATTCTCCGTAGTTAGAATTGGAAGGCTTAAAACAAAAAGATACTACTCGTGCCTGGAAGGCTGGTCAAGGGATAATTGCCTCAATTGTCAATCGAATCAATTAACCTTTTAAGGAGCTGATGCGAAGCAATGATAAGCGCAAAGGAATCCTTGTGATTGCTTATTTTGCTTCTGAAACCAGCAATCTGGCGCGGCATTATCCCTTCAAAAGAAGTCTAACCAAAAGCCGCTTTTTCTGCTACACTCATGCTCCAATAGTTTTTATTAATTGGGGGAGCTTTGGAGACAAACGTTTATATTGAAACAATGGGTTGTCAGATGAATGTGGCCGATTCAGAGCGGGCTGCAACCAATCTGCATAATGCGGGCTATGCTATATCTGATTCCACTCAATCGGCGGATGTGATCATCTTTAATACCTGTTCAGTTCGCGCTCGTGCCGCTGAAAAGGTATTCGCGCGAATTAGAGATGTTAGAAGATTTCGGAATGGGCGAAAGCCGATCATTGGTGTGATGGGCTGTGTTGCACAGCTAGAAGGTGAGAATCTACTTGAAGATTCTACGTCAATAGATTTTGCTATCGGCACTGGAGCGTTAGAGCGCATCCCTTCAATAGTTAAAGAAGTTCTTGAAGGGCAGGGCAAGGCACTGGACTTGGGTGAAAGAGTAGAGAGTGAGGCTTCAGGGGTTTCAGCATCTTTTCGACATTCACCTTATGTTGCTTTTGTTCCCATCATCGAAGGCTGCAACAAGTTCTGTACCTATTGCATTGTTCCTTATTCAAGAGGGCGCGAAAAGAGTCGAGTTGCCGCAGAGATAGTTGAGGAAGTGAGCAGGTTGCGTGGGGAAGGTTTCCGGGAAATACATCTGATTGGTCAAAATGTGAACAGCTACAGGCCCAGAACGGATTCTGGTCTTGAGAGTATTGAGGGTGCCACACAGTTCTCTAAATTATTAAGGGTGGTTGCAGCAACTGGAATAGAGCGTATTAAGTTTACGACTTCATTCCCGCGCGATCTACATCCTGACATTGTTTCTGCGATTGACGAGAATGAAAATCTTTGTAACTGGGTGCATTTGCCTATGCAGTCCGGCAGCAATCGTGTTTTGCGCGCCATGAGAAGGGGGTATAAGGTCGAAGACTATATAAAACGTGTGGAGGCGATTAAAAGCGCCAAGCGGCGCATAGCATTAACGAGCGACATCATCGTTGGTTTTCCCGGTGAGACTGTTAAAGAGTTCGATGAGACAATAAATCTAGTTAAATATTGTCGCTATGATAGTCTGTATATCTTTAAGTATTCAGAAAGACCTGGCACGCCCGCCGCAAGTCTGGAAGATAATATCTCCGAGCAAGAGAAGACTGCCAGATTCCTGGAGTTAGAGAAGGTACAAAAGGGAATTCAGAGATCGGTGCTTGAAGAGTATGTGGGGGGTGAAGTGCGTGTACTTGTGGAAGGAAAGAGCGCAAAAACTCCGCTTGACATGAGAGGGCATTCCACCTGCCACAAGGTTGTAAATTTTCCAGGCGATATTTCTCTAGCAGGACAGGAAGTGATAGTTCGGATTACTGAGGCTAAGGTAAATAGCTTGTATGGAGGGTTGGTAAAAGGGCTGTAAATCTTTAAGGTAATAATTAAGGTGTTGATATGGAAATAGAAGTGAAAATTAGAGCTTTAATGATGGACCCGAACAGTGGAACGCCTATAATAATTCTAAAAGATGTAGATAGCGAAACAATGCTGCCGATCTGGGTGGGCGCTTATGAAGCCAACGCCATAGCTCTTGAGATTGAGAAAGTTGCCCCGCAGCGACCTATGACTCATGATTTGTTAAGGAACTTGATCGTTGAGATGGGCGCGAGCGTTGTCCGTGTGATCGTAACCGAATTACGCGATAATACTTTTTTCGCTGTAATCGAACTTCGGACCAGTGAAGGTGCTAAGCTTCTGTTAGATTCGCGCCCTTCCGATGCTATAGCGCTTGCACTGCGGGCCGATTGCCCCATATATGTTGACATGGATGTGATTCGCGCATCGCGCAACGCTGCTTCAAGCGATCAAGACATTGCAAGCGAAGGTGATCAGACGGATGAAGATGAGTGGCCGGACGTAATCGGCGAGGTTGGCGATCTTCCTATGTAGATTCTCCAGTGGATCTACTTGAATATGTTTGTGCAATTGTAGATTCCCTTTATGGTCATTGCAATAGCAAATCAGAAAGGCGGGGTGGGGAAGACCACTACCGCTATAAATCTAGCAGCGGCTTTCGCCAGGCGCGGTCAGCGAGTTTTGCTACTGGACTTAGACCCTCAAGCTAATAGTTCAATCTCATTTCTGGACCCTGACACAATTGAATTCTCGGCCTATGACCTATTGATGGATGGTCTGGGTGGATCAAATCAGATTATATATAAAACAAGTCTGAGTGGATTAGATATTATTCCGGCGCGAATCAGCCTAGCGAAGATAGAGGCCAAGTTAGTTGGAGATTTCGACGCCCCCTTCCGCCTTAAGGACAGACTAGAGCCACTGCGCGCGCTCTATGATATGTTAATCATAGATACGCCGCCTACCCTCGGATTAATTACAGTAAATGCGCTGGTAGCTGCAACGCATGTCCTAATTCCTATTCAATCCTCTTTTTTTGCTTTAGAGGGAACTGACGACCTTTTAGAGACGATAGAGAAGGTTAAAACACGACCTAATCCGAATTTACAGGTGTTAGGAGTACTTGTCACGTTACACGATAAGAGAACGACTCTAGCGCGCGAGGTCTATGAGCGTATTCGCGCCGTTTTTGGTCCGAAGATGTTCGAGACGGTAATTACCAAGAGCGTTCGGCTGGAGGAGTCTCCAGCCTACAAGGAGTCGATTTTTACGTTTGCGCCAAATTCATCCGGCGCGAGTGAGTATGCAAAACTTTGCGAAGAGGTGATTAGCCGTGTCTAAGAGAGGGCTTCCAGTCGGGTTACGCATGAGACATGATGCGCATTACGTGGAGGAGCTGGCGCAGCATCGCCCTGCTCCTATTGGCAGGATGATTGCGCTGGATAAGTTAGACCCCAATCCGGATCAGCCGCGTGTTGAGATTGGCGATTTGGATGAGCTAACCTCTTCGATCAAGGAGAAGGGGATTCTAGAGCCTCTACTGGTAAAACCTTCAAGATTAAGCGGGCGCTGGATGATAATCGCTGGAGAGCGCCGCTGGCGCGCAGCGCGTGAGGCCGGCATTCGAGAGATTCCATGCATAGAGATGGACGTCGATGATCGGGCCGTAGCAGAAATAGCCCTGATTGAAAATATGCAGCGTAAGGATTTGACTCCATGGGAGGAGGCCGATGGACTTAGAGCGCTTTGCGAGCGGTTTGGCTACACGCATGAGGAGGTAGCGCGCAAAGTAGGGAAAAGCCGCAGCTCAATAACGGAAGCGCTCTCTATAGCTACATTGCCAGAGGGTATTCGTGAAAGATGTCGGCGCGCCGACATCACTTCAAAATCCCTGCTTCTGGAGATCGTTCGCCAGCCTGACGATGACTCCATGCGAAGAATGGCTGATGAGATAGTACTCAAAGGATTGACGCGCGATGATGCCAGGGCTTCCAGACGTGCATATCAGGAGAAGGGGAAGGCCACGCCGAAGCCTTATGTGTTTCAGTATCAGTCTCCTGGCAAGGAGTTCAAGCTGGAGATTCATTTTCGGCGGTCAAATGTTGAGGCGGTTGACCTTGTGTCGGCACTTCAAGATGTTATCAAAGAGTTGAAGGCAAAGTAATCTGAAACTCTAAAGTAGTTTGTTAAGCTCTTGTCTCAAAGCAGGCGTTGCCTGCGATAAGCTTAAAGGTTCAATCCAATAAGTTGATGCCCTCTGCATTCTAACCGACCCGCTTCCTTTTCCTCTCCTGTGTTGCCCGTTTTTGAAGCGAGCGTCCCCATTTTTCGAGCGTAGGCTGGATCGGTTTAAATAGGCGTGATCGGACTGTATGTTGATGCTCGTGCCAAATCCGTAAATATTTTTCGGTGTAGGATCGAACAGCCGGCTCGATCTGTCCGCGTTTGATGGAATGTCTGAGGGTCAGGTAGTAGTGCTGCCCAACTAATGAGTATATAATTGCCGCAAGGTTACCTTTGAAGGAGAGGCGGGGGATAATACGTTTCGTAAACGGCCTCATTTTAGGAATTAGAACACCTGTGGCGACCTCTATCCATGCCGATTTTGTTCCTTGCTTGGGGTGATATAAACCTGGCAGGTCTGCTTGCTGAAGATTCTTGACTCTTGGGTCATTAATCGCCTCAACCAATCTTATTCTTTCAAGGCCTCTGAGATGCTCGCGCGGGAGCGCTTCCAGAATTCCGTTAATCCAACTTTCAGTCTTTCGTGGTATTTTGGCTTCAACTGGTAGCTCAATCTTAATCATAGTATAAAAGTCCCCTGATATAATTAACGGCTTGATAATGTAGGTTATCGAAAGAGAAGCGTCAAGTTAATAGTCAATAATAGGATAACTATTCAGGTAGTAGAAGCAAGTTTTATAGAGTAAAAGGGAAGCGGCTTGCCAGAGCTAAGACGCGCTCGAGCAAGTAGGCAGAGAATGTCCCTGCTTGCGAGCGGTTGAAAGTTAGCTTCGCACTCGACAAAAGCTGCGAGCGCCATCAGGCGTTCTGAAGCAGCCAGATGAACGACTGTTCTTTGAGGCATCACTTGGTTGTCGTGCCTTTCGCAGAAAGTGGATTGAGCTGGTCAGCACGCCTAGTCAGCCGATCGGCTTCCGGCTGCGCCCTGGTAAGGGCTTCTTTGCGCTTGATCTTGAGCAGCACAGACAATGCGTCTGATAATAAGGATTAGGTTATAGACCTATTTTATTAAAAACCCAATATTGGTTGGCTTGTATATTACGAAGTCCATTGTGATCTCTATTTGCTCCAGCTATATTCTTAATTGCCTGTTTGCTTGACAGCCCTCAGTCAGGCTGTTACATTACGCGGTCTTTGAATACTGAAGATAATTCTTTTATTAAGAGGAGAAACCGATTGAATACAGAAGGAAGTTTTTTATTCACCTCTGAGTCTGTCACAGAAGGCCACCCGGACAAAATCTCAGATCAAATTTCCGATGCAGTGCTGGATGCAATATTAGAGCAAGACCCGACGGGCAGAGTCGCATGTGAGACGCTTGTCACCACTGGTTTGGTCGTTATTGCCGGGGAGATAACAACCAACGCGCGAGTTGATTTTTCCAGAGTGGCACGTGAAACGATTAGAGAAATCGGTTATACCCGAGCCAAATTTGGTTTTGATTGCGATACTTGTAGCGTACTCTCTGCTGTCGGGACGCAGTCGCCAGACATAGCTTTAGGAGTAGATCATGGCGGCGCGGGCGATCAGGGCTTGATGTTTGGCTTTGCTTGCAATGAAACTCCGGAATTGATGCCTATGCCGATTCAGCTTGCGCACAGGCTTACAAGAAGACTTTCAGAAGTGCGCAAATCCGGCCAACTTCCCTACCTTCGCCCGGATGGGAAATCTCAGGTGACGGTAGAGTATAGAGACGGCAGGCCTTACAGGGTAGAAGCAGTCGTAATCTCCTCTCAGCATGATCAGAACATCTCGAATGAGCAACTGCGTGCTGATGTACTTGATAAGGTAATCAAAAGCACTATCTCGTCGGAGCTACTGGACAAAGATACAAAGTATCACATTAACCCTACGGGCAGGTTCGTCACAGGCGGTCCACAGGGGGACGCAGGGCTAACTGGACGTAAAATTATAGTCGATACATATGGCGGATACGCCCCGCACGGAGGCGGAGCATTTTCCGGCAAAGATCCTACAAAGGTTGACCGCTCGGCAGCGTATATGGCGCGCTACGCTGCCAAAAATATTGTGGCGGCAGGATTGGCCGAAAAGTGTCTGGTTCAATTGGCTTATGCGATAGGCGTTGCCGACCCGGTTTCTGTGCTGGTTGATACGGGTGGAACTGGACGCCTGAGCGAACAAAAACTTTCAGCCCTCATACGCGATCATTTCCGCCTGACGCCCAAAGGGATCATTGATGATCTGAACTTGCGCCGTCCTATATATAAAATGACTGCGGCCTATGGTCACTTTGGTCGAGACGGCGAATCCTTCACATGGGAGTCAACGGATAAGGCTGAAGCCCTGCGGGAGGCGGCAGGAGTATAAGTCTTTGAGACAATCTTTCTCGGCTAACATCCATTACAGTTCAACAAACACTCTAAAGAAGGTGCTATAAATGACTACTACACAGGCGTTTGATTACGATATCAAGGATACTGGTTTATCTGCGGATGGAAAGCGTCGCATCGAATGGGCTGAGCGTGAAATGCCCGTTCTACGCTTAATTCGGGAGCGTTTCTCGCAGGAGAAGCCATTAAAGGGTATTCGCGTTGTTGCCTGCGCTCATGTCACAACAGAGACTGCAAATCTTGTTAGAGCGCTACAAGCGGGCGGCGCCGAATACGCTGATAAAGGAGCGCGCTAAACAGGTAAGCGAAGTGACAGGGACGACAGAAGAGACGACCACGGGTATTGTGCGCCTGAGGGCTATGGAATCCTCCGGTGTACTTTCCTTCCCTGCTATTGCAGTTAATAATGCTCAGACGAAACATTTCTTTGACAACCGCTATGGGACAGGGCAGTCAACGCTGGACGGGATCGTTCGAGCCACAAATATATTGCTGGCCGGTAGAACGATAGTGGTAGTCGGATACGGGTGGTGTGGAAAGGGTGTAGCGCTGAGGGCCAAGGGGATGGGAGCGAACATAGTAGTTACGGAGATCGATCCCATTAAGGCTGTCGAAGCTGTAATGGATGGCTTTCGTGTTATGCCTATACTAGAGGCTGCGCCGATAGGGGACATTTTTATTACTGTCACAGGAAATCGCCACGTAATTGATGAGAAACATTTCGCGCTCATGAAAGATGGGGCGATAGTCTGCAACAGCGGCCACTTTGATCTGGAGTTAAATCTTGTGGCCCTAAAATCTATGTCTGAAGGTCCTGCGCAGCTTAGACCTTTCGTGGAGGAGTATAGAGTTAATCGAACAGGCAATCGCGTAATAGTTTTGGGCGAGGGGCGTCTTATTAATCTTGCGGCTGCTGAGGGGCATCCTGCCAGTGTTATGGACATGAGCTTTGCCAATCAGGCTCTGTCTGTGGAGTATTTGATTAAGAATAAAGGCAAGCTAAAATCCGGGGTTCACCTTTTACCTCAAGAGGTTGATACGGAGATAGCCAGCCTGAAGCTACGCGCTTTAGGAATAGGGATTGACGCGCTGACGGCGGAGCAGGTTGAATATCTCTCCAGCTGGGAGATGGGTACATAAACAGAGAGCCTTCAGTTTGCTCATATAATAGTTATAGTGTTTTGGAAAGATTCCCGTTCAGGTGCGCACACGCGATAAAAGATATATGCCTGCTATTGCGAAGATAGCGACGGGCGCCCACGCAGCAACCAGCGGCGGCAGAAGTTCATAATCTCCAAGCTGCTGAAAACCGCTTGAGACTGCCCAGAAGGCCAGGCCTAAAAAAACTGCAAAGCACAGGGCGATGATGGCGCTCTTTCGTCCGAAAGATATTGCTAGTGGGATGCCGACTATCGCCATGACTAGGACATCGAAGGGTGCCGCATACTTCTTTTGAAGGGCGACTGCCGCTTCACTTATATTAATGCCGTGCAACTCAGCCCTCTTTATGTAATCGCTTAAAGCTTTTGCGCTTAAGTGCGATGGCCTATCTATCGTAGGCTTAAACATCTCCGCCTGCTCTGCATTTTCAAGCTTTGTTTGAGAGAATTCCTCACGTTCTAATGAAGACGACTTGAAGCTTAAAGACTCTACCCCTTCCAGTTGAAGTTGCGTGCTCCCTGTCCAGTATGCGTAGCTGCCCTTTATTATTCTGGACAGGTGTACGCCTTCGTTGTCAAACTCATAAATGTCGGGAGATTTCAGGCTGCCCTTTTCGTCGTAGGAGTATGAGTAGAGCCTGTTGGTCTGAGAAGATGCCAGCCACTGCCTGTCTGAGTTTGTTGCAGAGCGTGTGATGCCCCCGCGAATCTGTATCCTCAAATCATCCTGTCTGATATTGGCCTCCGGCATTATCTGTTCCTGTAAGAACCACAGGCAGAGTGCCGTAAGGGCTGCGAAAAGAAGTCCCGGTAGGATCAATCTATAAACGCTCTGGCCGCCAGCCCACCATGCTATGGCCTCGCTATGCCTTGAGATTAGCGCGTAGGTCACAAGCATTGCTACAAGGATGCTTGCCGGTAGAAGCTGTACGGTCACTAAGGGCAGAAGGAATAGAAAATACTCTTCTACGACTATGAGACGAATACCTCTGGAGATTATGTAGCGCCAGAGTTCGAAGAGCGTAAAGACGAAGAATACGAGGGCAAGAGAGATGAAGACGAGCGTGAAACTTGTGGCGGCTTTTCGGAGGATATCCAGGTCCATAAGGCTTGGAAACCCCAGAGAGCGTGTTGAAGTTTGACGCTGGAGTTTGCGGACTGGCAGAGTAATGTTTCTGCTGTCTCGCGTTTTCCAATAGCTTCTAACGCCTTGCAGAAGGCTTCTGTGCCGTGTGAATAGGAGGATTAGGCCGAAGGTAACGGAGAGGATAGATGCAAGCCAGGCGCCGAAGAGGGGGCTTAGGTTTCCGGCCCTTGACAGTTGTTCCCCGACCAGCATCAATAGATAGTAAAGGAGCATCAGCAGAACCGACAGCAGCACACCTGCGCCTCTTCCGCCCTTTCTGACTCGAAGGCCGATGGTTGTCCCCAGGAAGGCGAAAACAAAGGGCGTTAGAGCCATAGCGTAACGTTTATGAAGTTGCGTGATAGCGTCGCGTGCCTCCGTGCCAGTTCTGGCTGCGGCATATTCTACGAGCGCAGTTGGAGACATTTCTACGGGTTTCGGCTCTGCCTCCTCCTTTCTCAGCGCTTCCATGACAGTTTTTCGGCCCGTGTCTAGAATAACCCTCAACTGATCAAGTCGTTCTGTGATGTAGGCCTGTCCCGTGGCTTGCGCGCTGCCAGGCATGGTAACGCGCTCCACATCGCTCAGAACCAGCTCGGATTGCTCTCCGGCTGCATCAATTCGCCCCGTGCGAGCCGTGACGATTTCAGTTGAGCCGTCGCGCTCCTCTTTGTAAAGGAATACTCTTCCCCATAACCCTTGCGCCTTATCTCCGTCACGAACGTATATAACAAGGTGCGGGATGTCCGTGTAGAAGGAGCGTGGCTCGACCGGCGACTCCAGTTTATAGAGTGCGGCTTGCGAACTTACGCGTCTAAGGGCGCGCGTAGCTTCTGGCGCAAGGCTCAGGTTGATCTGTAGAGAGGCGATTGTGATAAGGACTCCCAGAAGCAAGGGCGGCCAGAGCATCTTCCATGTGCCGACGCCGGCAGCGCGCATGGCAACCATCTCGCTATCACTGCCCATTCTGCTAAACCCTATAAGTATGCCCGTCAGAAGAGCCATGGGCAGTGTGAAGACCAGAACGTTCGGGAGCACAAGAAGTGAAAGCTGCGCTATGGTCTGAAGCGGTAGATGCGTTCCCATTAAGATTTCTGTTCTCTGGCCTGCCTGCTGCGTAAAGAGTATGGCAGTTAGTAGCAGAAACGAGAGCAGAAAGTATGGGATGA
>QHXM01000039.1 GCA_003222945.1 Acidobacteriota bacterium | reverse complement strand
CGCATTGCGCAGGAGTCCATCAGCGTGCGGATTGAGTAACCGGGCAACTCTACGACGAAGGGAATTGTCGCCGACACCTATAATCAGTCCCTCAGGTTCGTATTCAGGAAACAGATCGATCGCCCCAAGAACAGGCAGACCCAGACGAGTCTCGCCCCAGAACTTACGGTCATCATCCAAAAAACCCCGGACCAGAATTCCACGACACATTAAAATATCTGCGATGACTTTGGCGTGTCCGCCCGCACCCAGAATTAGAACCCCGCTCATTATCTGTTGCTCTTTGGTCCGTATCACTTCCGGCTCGGCGCTTTCGGCTATACAGTCTGAAAAACTTCCTGCTCCCACGGGTGCAGGCCAGGTTCATTTGAGGGCAGCGACGAGTCTGAAAGCTCTTTGCCTGCAATCCCGCGATAGGTCTTAAGCAGAACCGGCAGCACGGCCTCCGGTGAAAAAAGTTTTTCGTACCTATCTCGCGCGGCTCTGCCCATTCGTTGGCGCAGTTCCGCATCCTCTGCGAGACGTATTATGGCTTGCGAGAGCGATGCTGAATCTTCAGGCGAGACTAGAATGCCTGCATCAGAATCCACAACGTCAGGGATGCCACCGACGTTTGTTGCGACGATTGGCAATCCCAGCGACATCGCCTCGATGATACTGTTAGGAGTGCCTTCGGTGAACGATGGCAGCGCGAAAATATCTAACCGCCGCATGAAAGACTGGCGACCGTCGGAGCTTGTATAGACGCCTGTGAATTCGCATCGTGAGGCGACACCAAGCAATCGGGCGCGTGCGACCAATTGCTCCTTCATCCCGCCTGAGCCAGCGATGATTAGCCACAACCCCTTATGCGTTCGGCTCGCGGCGGCGAAAGCTTCTAACAAAACCATAGGGCCTTTCAAGCGCTCAATCCGCCCTGCGAACCCTATCGCAATCTCCGACTGTGATATTGAGCGAGTCGGGTGACCGTTGCGCAGGTCATCCGTCATAACCGGCATCACCGAAAGCTTATTGAAAGACGGCAGACTCTCGCGGCACAGTTGCGCGATTGTAGGCGACACGGCTGCCACCTGCGAGCAGAACGGAAGCACTGAAGTGAACTGGTCGTAGTAAGACTCATAATTTGGCGGATGATAGGGTATGCCCACTTCCTGATACACGACGGGAATGCCAGCGGCGTGTGCGGCGCTGATTAAAACCTTACCGCCCGGGTCCGGTGTCATAACATGAACCACATCGGCGCAGGACTGACGAAGGAAATCACAACACCGTTGCTCGTAACGTGAGGCGAGCGTTGTTGCGAGTCTGCGCGCCTTCTCTCGCACCAGATATTCAGATGAGGGGAGCGCGCTCAATAGCCTGCGAGCTATCTTTCTTCCTGTCGAAAGAAATGTGCGCGATGAGTTTGAAGCGATGGCTTGAACCGAGATGCCAGCTTCCCGCAGCCGCAGGTAATATTGATCTTGCGGCGAGTATGGATATAGCAGAAGCACACAGACCGTGTGGCCTGCGCCGTGAAGTTGAGTGGCGTAGTTGACCAGAGTCTCGTCAGCGCCGCTCATAGGTCCCAGGAATTGCCCTTTGCAAAGAATAATCTTCATCGTTCGCTTTAGAGAATAAGCCTGTTCGCGTTTCGGAAAAATTTTTAATTTAAGCGGTCCTGCACATCTTCCGTATGACTTCGATGATGCGTTGAAGATCATGCAGACTTAAGTTTGAACTGCTCGGCAAACACAACCCGCGCTCGGAAATATCTTGTGACACAGCGCCGCCCAGAACCCTGCATCCTGCGAACACTGGCTGCAAGTGCATGGGCTTCCAGACCGGACGCGACTCTATATCCTCTCGTTCGAGAGCGAGCCGCAGATCATCTCTTGTTGACCCGAAGGCTTCCGAATCAATCAACACGCAGGTGAGCCAGTAGTTGGACAGACCATGCGCTGCCTTTGGCATGAATTCGATTCCGGGCAACTGACTAAGCTGAGCTTCGTACTCTTCATAAATGCGCCGACGTGCCGCGATGCGCTTCTCCAGAACTCGCAACTGCGCGCGCCCTATAGCAGCCAGCACGTTGCTCATGCGATAGTTGTAGCCGACATTCGTATGATGAAAATGCGGCACGGGGTCGCGCTTGATTGGCTAGAAAGCGCGCCTGCTCGACAATGGTTCTATCTTTAGAGAGCAACATGCCGCCGCCTGATGTCGTGATAATCTTGTTGCCGTTAAAGGAGAGAATGGCACAGTTGCCGAAGCTCCCCGCCATTCTCTCTTTATATGTCGCTCCAAACGCTTCGGCAGCGTCTTCAATCAACGGCACGTTATACTCTGCGCATAACTCCAGAATCCGATCATAGTCAGCGCAGTGGCCGTAAAGATCAACAACAATCACAGCCTTCGGAAGACGGCCTCGCGCCGCCGAGTTGCGCAGTTCCTCTTCTAACAGGAACGGGTCGAGCGTCCACGTCGCGCGGTCGCAGTCAATGAAAATGGGACGCCCGCCTTCGTAAACAATCGGGTTGGCGCTGGCTACGAAAGTCAACCACGAGCAGAGCACTTCATCTCCAGGGTTTATCTCAAGCACGCGCAAAGAGAGGTGAATCGCCGCCGTTCCTGACGAAAGCGCAAGGGCGTAAGGCACGCCGACAACGTCCGCAACTTCCCTCTCAAAAGCATCGACCTGTGGGCCGACCGGCGCGACCCAATTGGAAGCAAACGCATCCCGGACGAACTCTAACTCGTCGCCTTCCAAATGCGGCTGAGAAAGATAGACGCGCGTCATCTCAAGAACTATCGGCTACTAGCTTTCTTAACTAAACTGAAGGGCAAGCGCATAGTAGCACATTGTTAGCTGAATGACAGGCGTTCAAAATCTCGTTGTATAATCACGGTCTGTTCGCCGCAGCTTCTCGCAATTATTAACTAGCCAATGCTATTTCTGCCGCGTCAGTGGAGGATCGTATGCGTCTCTTCAAAAGGCTCATTAAAAAGTTGCTCGGAAAAGGTAACGAGTCGAAGGTTGATCTTTATCAGGGACTCGACATAGGGGCGGGAACTCACTGGTCTATTGCGAATCTGGATGGAGTTTTCCCGCAGCTAATATCTATCGGGAAAAATTGCAGGATCACTCCGAGGGTGATGATCCTCACGCACGACGCAAGCTTCTTTAATCACACGGGACGATACAGAGTCGCGCCCGTAAAGATAGGCGACCGGTTTACATAGGCTACGGAGCAATCATCCTGCCCGGAGTCACAATCGGAGAAGACTCGATTGTCGGCGCTGGCGCTGTCGTCACAAAGGATGCGCCCGGCAACACGGTCGTCGCAGGAGTTCCCGCACGCGTAATCTGCTCGACCGCCGAACTCGTGGAGCGAGAGCGCAACGACCTCTTTGAGTTGCCCGCAGACTTCGCACACAAGGTTGCTCACGCGCTGCCTCTGACGCCGGACGAGATACTGCATTGTCAGCAACACCTGCTGCCACTTGTGAAAGCAGCGCACCCCGAATGAAAGAGAATATAGAACCATTGTGCGCGACTGACGCAGCGGGGCAGACCAAATCCAGCAAGAGCATTTTTGTGCTGCTCGCCATAATAAGCGCTCAATACTGTCTGGCCTTCATCACCAGCCCGCTGATAGCGCGATACCTTGGGCCTGACGGTCGTGGAAGGTTCACCTTTTTTCTGAGCGTCACACAGTGGACCATCATTATATTCGGATTGGGATCGCCGCAGGCCATCACTTATCTGGTAGCAAGCCGACGCTTTCCTGGATCAAAGGCTTTCAGTGTCGCGCTAACCGTTCTGATTACTCTGGCTGGAGCGATAAGCATTCTCACCCTCGCGCTCTTTTTTCTGTGGCCTACGGCGTTGAATAATCTCGCGCGGTCGGAAGTAGCCTTGCTTGCCGTATGCTCGTTTGGGCAATAATATAGTTGGCGCATCAAGTCGCTTTAGGGCTGACAGGCTGTCACATGATGAGTTTGACTCATCATGTGACAAGCTCAACTCATCATGCTTGGCAGTTCGGCTGCCTATATGAGCAGTTGAACTCCCTTTATAGCGACGGTTATTGTCTCGCTGATTCGTCAACTATATTTATGCCCTTATTAAATACTCATGCCCTTTCATGCCGCGCCCGTAAAGATACGGAGGAGTATGGCCGCTGACTCGCCAGGGCGGATAAAAGTAAGCCACCATTCCGATGAGCGGAGTATCGGCGGACCAACCGAATTCCGAGCGTAGATCGGCGGGCTGCACTTTCTTTGGATCAAAAATCTTCTCATCCGCGCCATAGTAAATAAGCGCCAAGCATCTGTTTGAAACACCCATTTGACGATACAACTGGCGCGTATATTCACACGAAGCGATTAAGGTTGTATCCATCCAACAGGTGAAGCGATCAATCCATTTCAAGGTGTGAGCTTCCAGATGATATGGTCCGGGGATCATAGCCAGCCGCACGGGCACGTCCGCCAGCCAGGCCGCAAGGCGACCAATTATCATTGAACGAAAGAGATGAGTTTGAACAACATCGAATCTTTCACGGCGAAACACGCGAGCCAGAGCAATAACCCTGAAGGGCAAAGTCAATAACCCGACCAGTCCCGTGAAACCGAATTTCCATGTATGAAAAGGGATGCCTTCCGCTCTTAGCTCATCCGCCAGACTTCCCCTGTCACCGGAGATAAAGGCAGTCACCTCAAAACCGCACCTATCGCGCAGGCCGCGTAACTGCTCACATATCCAGCGCGCACCCACAGTCGTATCTATGACATAACAGACCTTCACAGCGGAACTCCCAACACTCTCTGCTCAGCACCAAACCATAATTTATCGCAAGGGCTGTTCAAGGTAAAAGGTAAAAGTGAAGAAGAAAGACTCGCTCGCCTCTCTTCCCTTTTGCCTTTTTCCTTTTACCTTTTGCCTTTCTCTTTCCGGGCCTTGTGTTATGATTTGGCGCGATGTCACAGAGTTCCCCCATCACGCTCGACACATCTGTCGTCTCGCTTCATCGCTTCGGCATCCCGCGCTTAGGTCAAACGTCTGCGCGAAAGCTTGGGCTTGCTCTGGCTTCTCTGGCTGCGAAGACGGATGCTATGGAGGCAACGGTTGAAGACCTCTTGAACTACCTGCCGATGCGCTACGAGGACCGTTCAAACCTTGCGCGCATCGCTGACCTAAGCGACGGCATGGAAGCATCGCTTGAGCTTTACGTGAGAGTCGCGGGCGGATTTCAAGTGGGCAAGAATCGCTCTCCCAAACAGCCCAAGCTTTTCATCTTCGAGGTTACAGCGTCAGACCTTGAGCGCACGGGCAAGCCCGTCGTCGTCTGGTGGTTTGTCTCTGGCCGCAGCGCTCAACGAATCATCGCTTACCATCGCCAGAAGTTTACGCGCGGCTCTCGCTTCATAGCCTTTGGCCTATGGGAATGGGACACGCGACGCAACACCTTCTCTTTGCGTCTAAACAAACCCGACGAGCTTGAAATGCTGCCGGGCACCTGGACGCCGCCTGAGCGCGAGTTGATTCGATTGGCAGAAGAAGGGGGAAAGGGAGAAGGGTTAAATGGTGAAATGGGAGAGCGCGAGCGCGCGCCTGTGCAAGAAGGCAGCGCGAGCAACGAGAGTGATGATCCGCTAGGTGATGAAGAGTTTGAAGAGGATGAAGAGAGCGACGTTGATCCTATGCTTGCGGCTATTCACGTAGGCCGTCGCGTGCCTGTTTATCGAAAGCTAGGGGAGTTTCGTGCAAAACGTCTGCGCGAGATTATGTATGAGGTGTTGAGCCGGATTAATGATGAAGCGATTACAGAAACGCTTCCCGCAGATTTGCGCTCTCGTCAAAATTTAATTAGCCGCGCGGACGCTCTGCGCCGCATACACTTTCCAACCGAAGACGTGCCCCTCGCGGATTACGAGCGCGCTAGAAGCCCTGCTCATCTTCGTTTGATATTTGAAGAGTTCTTCTGGGTTGCGCTGGCAATTGCGCTTCAGCGCGGAGAACGTATCAAAGAGTCGAAAGGCGCAGTCATAGAGATAACGGATCGCGTGCGCGAACGTCTAGCTTCTGTTCTTCCCTTCACTTTGACAACGGCGCAGGAGCGCGTAATCAATCGCATCTTCGACGACATGCAATCGGACGCGCCCATGAACCGACTGCTTCAGGGCGACGTCGGAAGCGGCAAGACAATCGTAGCACTCATGGCGATGCTCGCCGCTATGGAGAACAACTATCAGGCCGCGCTGATGGTCCCTACAGAAATCTTGGCGGAACAGCACGCGCGCAACATCAAACGCCTGCTAGCGCAGACGCCCTATCGCGTCGAACTCTTAATCGGCTCTTTGCGCGCAACAGAAAAACGGCGTCTTCACAAAGACCTCGCTGCGGGAGACATTCACGCTTGTATAGGCACGCACGCGCTCATTCAAGAGGCGGTCGCGTTCGATAAACTCGGCCTCATAGTGATTGACGAACAACATCGCTTCGGCGTTCTTCAACGCGCAGAGCTTCGCACGCGCGGCTTCAATCCTGACGTGCTTGTGATGACCGCGACACCCATCCCGCGCTCGCTCGCAATGACGGCTTACGGCGATCTGGATGTCTCAGTCATTGACGAACTGCCGCCCGGCAGGACGCCCATCAAAACCGTCGTCTTAGGCGAAGACCAACGCGCAGGAGTTTATAAAGGTGTCGAGCGAGAGGTGCGCTCAGGCCGACAGGTCTATGTAGTCTATCCGCTCGTGGAAGAGTCTGAGAAGATGGACCTGAAGGATGCTACGCGCATGTACGAGCAACTGCGCGACCGAGTCTTCCCGCATTTTTCAATCGGCCTGATTCACGGCAAGATGAAGGCATCGGAGAAGGACGATGTGATGCGCCGCTTCGTCGCGGGCGAGATTCAAATCCTTGTTGCGACGACTGTAGTAGAAGTCGGCGTTGACGTTCCGAACGCGTCCCTGATGGTGATTGAGCACGCAGAGCGCTTCGGTCTATCGCAGCTACATCAACTTCGCGGGCGCGTCGGGCGCGGCGCTGAGCAGAGCTTCTGCGTCCTGCTCGCGTCGGACAAAAGGACAAGCGTTGCGCGCGAGCGGTTAGGCATTATGGAAGAGACCAACGACGGCTTTCGCATCGCGGAAAAAGATTTGGAGATACGAGGGCCGGGCGAAGTGATGGGCACGCGCCAGTCCGGGTTGCCGACTTTTCGCATAGGCAATCTTGTGCGCGACGTGCAGATTCTTGAAGAGGCGCGGCGCGAAGCAGATTATTATTTGACCACGCGCCGCATGACGCGTGAAACCTCCCGGTTGATCGAGCGCGTGCGCGCTGATGCTAGATTCGGACTCGCAGCGGTCGGCTAATTTTCTAAGCGTTATGCAGGTTCTTGCCGGAAAGTATAAAAAGCATCGCCTTCAAAGTTTGGCGTCGCCGAAGGTGAAGCCTACGGCGCGGCGTCTGCGCGAAGCCCTATTCGATTTTCTGGGGACGCGAATTATGGAGGCGCGATTTCTGGACCTCTGCGCAGGCTCAGGCGCTGTCGGCATTGAAGCTCTGTCGCGTGGTGCGGCGCATGTCACATTCGTCGAACACTCAACGAAAATCTGTAGCTTCATAGAGTCAAACCTTGAGCGCTGTGGAATCTCGAAAGCTCAGGCCGAAGTCATGTCATGCGATGCGATTGCTTTCCTGCGACGCATA
>QHXM01000038.1 GCA_003222945.1 Acidobacteriota bacterium | reverse complement strand
TCGGAGGCGAATCCTCCTGTCGCGCCTGAGAGGTGGCTGGGAACGTTGATGATACTGGCTGCTGGACTGAGCGCAGGCTTTACGATAGAACGCGGCGGGACAAAGCGCATGTTGCCGTTCGTTGGAGGCGGCCTTGCTGCCTTAGCCGGGCTGAGCCTTCTCTTCTCTCGTCTGCTTCACATAGACATTGCGTTTGCGCCTATGGCGCTCGCCGTTCTTGCTTCTGTTCTCGCCGTACAACTCAGACGCTTGTGGAGGATTGACGCGACGCTGACAGCAAGCCTCAAGCGCGCCGTCTCGCAAAGAGCTAAACTCGAAGGCGGCTCATCGAACGCTCGTCTGATGAGCGGATTGAAACTTCTGGACACTGTGTTGCCGCTCGAAGAGGCTGTGATTTTTCAGCCGGACGAGAACGGCCATCTTGCTCCTGCGGCGCGACTGCGCTCGGCGACTGTCGGCGGAGCGGGTCGCAACTCAGCGTGGCGCGAAGGCGTGAGTCTTTGCGAGCGCGCAGTCAGTTCAAGAGCGATGGTGACGCAGAAAGTTTCATCTGCTGAAGGCGTTGATGAAACCAACGCGCCTTCAAACGTCGCACTGCCGCTCAGGCACGAAGGGCGCTCTGTCGGCGCACTGCTGGTCCGCCTTCGTGAACGCTTCGATGAGAGCGACCGTCCGCTGCTATTAGCCGTGGGTGAACAGTTGGCGCGCAACTTTCAACGCGACGAGGCGCGCAAGCGTGCAACGGAGCGCAGCTTTTTTTCTCTGCTCTCCACGTCGGCTACCGAAAATCGTCTCGAACTTTTCGGCGTCGTGAGCGGACTTCTGACTGAACAGAGATTCGGCGCAGAGGTTTTATCGGAAGCATCGGACGGACACGCCGTAGCATATTTGGACGGCACGCTCGCTTACATCAATCCCACTCTGCTAAAGGCCGCGCGTCTGACCGAAAGCGAGGCGCGCATCCTCGATCTATTCACCCTGCTGGACCGCTTTCGCGCTGGCGTCTTCGACGAGCCTTCGATTGCCGTGCGGCGCGTTCTTCAAACTGGCGACGCTTATGAACGCGAACTGCATTTCCCGGAGAGCAACCAGACGCTTGAGCTTCGCATAGCTCTTGTCGCAGAGCGCAACAGCGAGAACGGCGTGAATACTCAACCGCTCTGCCTCGCCGTCACAGTGCGCGACGTTACGCGCATAAAGGAGTATGAGAAGTTGAAGAGCGACATGATCTCGCTCATGTCTCACGAACTCAGGACGCCTATAACTTCAATCAACGGCTTCGCAGAGCTTTTGATGAACGACGAAACTATCCCGGCGGAGTCGCGCGAATTTCTCTCCATCATCAATAGCGAATCGCAGCGCCTCTCAAGAATGATAAATACCTTCCTTGCGGTCACGCAGCTTGAAGCGGCTGACAAACAGGAGGTCTTGAAGATTCCGCTTAAGCTGGATGACGTTGTGCGAGAAACTTTGGCGAGCCTCCTACCCGTTGCGAAAAGGAAGCGCATACGGCTCGTCGAGCAGCCCTCGTCGCGCCTTCCTCCTGTTGCTGCAGACCGCAGCCTGATCACGCAGGTCGTCACAAATTTAGTCGGCAACGCCATCAAGTATAGTCCTGAAAGAACAACCGTCATGGTCTCAACACAGCTTGAAGCAGACACAGTGCGCCTATCAGTGGAAGATCGCGGCTACGGCATTCCGCCCGAAGCGATTGACCGCGTATGGGAAAAGTTCTATCGAGTTGTGCGCGACGGGCAGGAGAAGGACGAAGAGTCAACCGGCCTGGGACTCTCCTTTGTGCGAGAAGTCGTAGAGCAGCACGGCGGCACAGTCACGCTCGAATCTGAAGTCGGTCGAGGCTCGAAATTCACTTTCACCTTACCGAGACTGTAAAGAAGGTAAAAGGCAAAAGGTAAGAAGGAGGAGCGCGTCTTGGTTTTCCCTTTTGCCTTTTTCCTTTTACCTTTTATTTATCGTTCCCCGGCAGGTCTTCGCGCCGCAGTAGCAACGTTTCTTATCTGAATGGAGCGTGTACTCGTAGTCAATCGTGATCTCTTCGCCCGGAAGTATGTCGCGCAGGGCGTAGAATTGAATGTGGCCGTAGAGGATTTTCATGTAGCCGTTGGGTTCGCATGAATGGTTGATGTAGTGCGTGCCGTTTCCGCCACGGCTGCCGTCCAGACTCCAGCGTGAATCAATAGCGCAGATGCGAAGCACGCGGCGACGATGTGCGCGTCTCTCAGCTTCAGCATTCGTGATTCGCTCGCCCGCGTACTCCGCTATCTTTTTCCCGCGCGGGAAATAAGCGGTAGCGAAACATCCCTTACCGTTGATGCTAGACTTTTTGATGGCGAGTCCGGGCGAGAGGCGCATTTCTTAAAAGCAGAATTCAGGAGTCAGAATTCAGAAGCCAGAATAAAAGAAAAACAGTTTCCGCCTTATCCCCATTCTGAATTCTGAATTCCGTCTTTCATTTAAGTTTGAAGCTGCGTGCAATTGAGTCCGTCTGATTTCGTATGAGCGAGAGTTTATCGCGCAGGCCAGTAAAGCGCAGCGTGTAGATGGTCCGGTTGTCTGCTTGAAGGTAGTAGATGCGCCCGGCCATTGGTTTGCCGCCGCTCGTGTACTCGTAGGCGTAGGTCACGCCGTTCAGTCGGCCCGTGAACTTCTCCTCTTTGCCTTCTATGTAGCCTGTCTGGAAACGAAGCTTCTGATCCTGGTCACGGTGAGAAAGGTCCGCTGCGGTTGTTCCGGCTTCGACGACCTCTTTGCGGAGTCTAAGGTAACCGTCATTGCGGTCGCCGTAAATAAACTCCGCGTGCTCGTGCATACTGTCCGGCTCCTGTATGACGCGCCATCGCTCGGATGGAAGCTCAAGCGTGTATTCACTGCCGTTATAAGTTTGTTGAGCCAATGCCACCGCAGAAACGACTGCAAAGGCGGAGGCAAGTGCGAGAAAAAGAATGGTCAGGCGTCGCATAGCTTTATTCTAAAACTCCTCTTTCATGTTGCTGAGCTAATGATAACGTTTACCGAGCCTCAAGCGAAAGTTCAAACGCGCGGGAAAGAATTAAAATCCAGAGGCTTGGGATGCGCTCGCTACAAACCAAAGTTGTCTATGGTTGAGGACTTAAAATTCACCACAGAGGACACAGAGGGCACAGAGGAAGCATAAAATATCAGAAAGCAGATTTAAGATTTCAGATCTGGAATTTGAAATAATCTCCTCTGTGTTCTCCGTGTCCTCTGTGGTGAATTTATTCTTTAGTCTGCTTAAGCACCGCGCGTTGGATTTCTACGATATGTTCGATGCCCTTGCGCGCAAGTTCCAGAAGTTGATCCATCTGTTCGCGCGTGAACGGCTCACCTTCGGCTGTGCCTTGCACTTCTATGAATCGTCCATCGCCCGTGCAGATGACGTTCATGTCAACTTCTGCGCGTGAGTCCTCGTCGTATTTGAGATCAAGCAGCGGTGTTCCTTCGACGAGTCCGACGCTGACGGCTGCGACTTCGCCCGTGATGGGATCGCGCGTGATCTTGCTTGTGCGCAAGAGACGACGACAGGCAAGCGTGCAGGCTACGTAAGCGCCGGTGATGCTTGCGGTGCGCGTGCCGCCGTCCGCCTGTAGAACGTCGCAGTCGAGTGTGATTGTGCGCTCGCCTAAGTTGGTTGTGTTGACGACGGCGCGAAGGCTGCGACCGATTAGACGTTGAATCTCATGCGTGCGGCCAGATGGTCCACCGCGCCCCGTCTCGCGCTGTGTGCGTTGAAGGGTCGCGCGCGGGAGCATCGCGTATTCCGCAGTGACCCAGCCCTGCCCGCGACCGCGAAGGAAAGGCGGCACTCTCTCTTCAACAGACGCGGAGCAGATGACGCGCGTCGCTCCCATCTCTATGAGCGCAGAGCCTTCTGCGTAAGGAAGGTAACCGGGCGTAATGCGTACCTTGCGCAGTTCATTCGCCTCGCGTTTGTCAGTACGTGCGTAGCTCATCGTGTCCCCAAACCTCTACGGCCTCCAAAACGGAAGGCGCGCTTCCCAGGAATCTCTCTGCGACGCGGCTGAAACGCTCTGCCGCATCCGTTACATAAAAATGGTCAAGATCATCGCATAGATGACGCTCGCGCTCACTGTCTTCAAGAACTCTGCGCGTGAGGCTCTTCTCATTCAAAAGCATCCAGACATCGTGCGCTGTGGCTTCGCCAGAATCAATCAAGAGCACATCGTTGCCCATAGTCTGCTGAATTACGCGGCTGAGGATTGGATAGTGCGTGCAGCCTAAGACAAGCGTTCCGACATCGCTTCCCTTTATCTCCTCTAAATATTCCGCAGCGACGAAACGCGCAACATCTGTTTCAGCCCAGCCCTCTTCCGCCAGTGAAACAAAGAGCGGGCAGGCGCGCTCAATGACCTTGACGGAAGGCGCGCGACTTGCGATTGCGTTTCGATATGCGTGGCTTTGCACAGTTGCTTCCGTAGCGATCACTCCTATGCTTTTTCCTCCGGCCTCTTCGACAGCCGCACGTGCTCCGGGTTCGATCACGCCAATCACGTCAACGCTCATAGCCTTGCGAATCGCCGGAAGCGCAAGCGCCGAAGCAGTGTTGCAAGCGACAACGAGAAGCTTTATGCCGCGAGCTTCAAGAAAGAGCGAGTTCTCAATCGCGTAGCGCTCAACCGTTGCAAGTGATTTCGTTCCGTAAGGCACGCGCGCAGTGTCGCCCAGGTAAATGAAACGTTCATCGGGCAAGCGTTCGTGCAAAGCGCGATAGACAGTCAGGCCGCCAACGCCGCTGTCAAAAATTCCGATTGGAAGGTCTTGATTCAACAATTGAGAAGTAATAAGAAGGGCAGCACTCGTTTACTGAACACGCTTTTTCTTGAGAGTTGCAATCTCAGCTTCGAGTTCGTGCACTTTGTGTTCAAGTTCTACGACTCGCTTTTCTAGGCTGGTTGGGGTGGTTACAAAGGCGTCCTCGCCTTCTAAGATTTCGCTCGCTGCTCCCCGAAATAAGGTTACGTAGAAATCCGTAACTACTGCGGGGTTAGTGAACATCAAGGTTATAGTATGGCGACCATAAGTGGCATCAGCAATGTTGCTGGTGAACGCCATAGCTTCGTCAAAGCGTCCTATCGCTTTACCATCCAGATAGACCATTCCGGTCGCCGGGCGCACAAACCTGGTAAAGATTTGCATCTCGTCTGAGATGGTTGGGTAAGGAGGCTGCTGGTTCTTCATATGCGCGAACTCTACTACAAAATTTACTTTGTCATTGATGGCTCGCTTACCTTGAACGAGATTGATTCTGCTCTGCGCAAGGCTCGTTGTAGAGCCAATAATCAGAATCGCCAAAACGAGCAGCCAACTGCGCTTCGATAGTTTCATGGAGGCCCTCCTTTTACGAAGGTGAAAGCCGGTAAGTTCAGCGACAATATTTTGGTGGAGGCGCAGGGAATTGAACCCTGATCCAAGCGCCGACGCCGAAGGAATCTACATGCTTAGCCGCTTCTCTTTTCAGATTTCGCTCGCGGCAGAGTAAGTGAAGCGACGAAGACCTCTGCCGTGTGCTAGTCCGACTTTAATCTCGCTCGCCTTCACGGACCGAAAAGGCGAGCCAGTTCATCTAAGGTGACATCTCCTCAAGCGCGCATGAACAACTTGCTTGCGAGACGCTCGGTGCTTAATTAGGCAGCGAGAGCCAATTCTGTTTTATTGGCAATTGTTTTTCCCAAATGCTTTTTAACGAGCTGCAAATGAGTAAGCCCGACATGCATCCTGTCAACGATCATGGCCCCTGTCGAAGCCTGTCGCCCCCGTTCGTGCGATTGTGTCTATTATACCAGAGTTGCAGTATAATCCACGACACCACCCGGACGGTTCTCTACGTCATTGAAAGTCTTATTCACGCTTGCCCGTGTGCGTGCTTTGACTTACTTCAACCCGTGTTCTCAGAAATTTTTTCACTTGCTCAAGGAGGTTGCCTCAGTCATGGACAGAAGAATACAAAAAGCCATCGCCCTCGTGGGAAAAAGTCCTCGCCGCGCACTCCCACTCAGCGAGTTGGCTTCGAGCCTCAACCTATCAGTTTCACGCTTGCGCCTTCTGTTCAAAGCTGCAACCGGCCTGTCGCTTACGCAATACTTAAAGTTGCTTAGAATGCAGGAAGCAAAATCGCTTCTGGAAACCACATTCCTGAACGTCAAACAGATTGCCGCCAGAATCGGAATCAAGGATGTGAGCCATTTTGTGCGGGACTTTAAGAAGGCTTACGGAATGTCGCCCAAGCAATATAGAGAATGGTATCACAGCGCATCCCGCCCAGCAGGTCGCATAAGGAACGCGCGAATCGGCTAACAGACGAGCGATTTGGCTAATGAATAGTCGTTTTGGCTAATAGAATCTCTTTGCCTCGCAAAGCGGCTTGCGATAACTTCTCGTCGTACTGCTGAAACAGGCCAGTCGAATTTGTCAACCAAACAAAAGCCCGACCACCACAAGCGCGTGATGATCGGGCCACATTGCGAAACAACTTCTGTCGCGTGTCGTGCAACAGATGTGCATCGCTAAGCAACTCGCATCTTAGCGCAACACGCGGCAGCGGCTCAACCCGAGGAGTCATTGCTGAGGTTTCACGTCTCAATTCTGAGATGTGAGACAAGAGCGCCTTAGCATCGTTCCTCCATAACTCTAAGGAGAAGCTCATGAAAACTTTGAAAATAGCGCTAGGATCGTTCTTTGTGGGTGTGGTGCTTTCACTTGCCCCAATCGTGGCCTACGCGGCGTGCGATAATTATATATGGGTACAGGACGACCCAAATGATTGTCACATGTCCCATATGTATGAATTGGTAGGCTCAAACTGTGGCACTGATGTTTGTGTCTGCGCTTACGAGCAGACGAGTAGCGTACATAGGGATGATAGCTGCAACATACAATGACGTTGTCAGCGGTGAGGGTAGCTTTGGAATGTTCCAATGGGGCTAAGCCATCGGTTTAGTCGCTTACGTCTAGCTCAACCACGAGCATGACTTTAGCCTTTTAGATTGAGTTAGACGTAAGCAAAGTTTAATACTAGCGGCAAATAAGTTAATGAAGAGAATTCTCAAACCGATAATAATTATTCCTGCTCTCGTCGGAATATTCTGCTCACTCTTGATATTCCTAAAGATTTGGGAACGCCGGAAAGAGAATCTGCTTTTCGAGGATTCATCTGCATCAAGCTCTTCGCTTCCGAGGGGCAGGATGATTAATCTTCAGACTAATCAAGACGATTATGAAAAACTGAAGAAAGGGAAGGTATTGCTGGTTTTCTTGACCAGAGGTTGCGATGCCTGCAAGAAAGAGATTCCCAACATTACCCAAGCTTTACCAAGCTTGATTCCCAAGATGTCCGTTTACGGCGTTTACATTGAGGAACGGAGCGAAGTCGAAAGTTTCATTCAAGAGAATCAGATGACATTCCCTGTTTTGCTTGACAGCGGAGGCAGAATGTTCGGACGCTTGGGTATAACGCTCATTCCGGCAAAGATTTTGATAGAGGATGGGGCAATCACAAAGATGTGGTTCGGGAGTTCGCCAAATAAATCGGCTCTAATTAAGGATGTCGGAGAGGTTGAAATACAATGATAAGATTACTCTCATTGAGTGTTGCAGCAATTTTATTTCTTGCCGCGAGCAGCGCGCCGAGCAATCTTCTGAAGAGTGCGCAAGCCTCTCAGGAAATCCCAAAAACTGCAA
>QHXM01000037.1 GCA_003222945.1 Acidobacteriota bacterium | reverse complement strand
CGTTTCAATGGTCGCGCGTCCGTAAGGAGCTAAATCGGGCTTAGCGACTGCAACGCGCTCGACTTCTGCGCGCGTAATATCTTCTATACGGTTGAGCTTGAGCGGGCTGCCGGGCGGAATCCACAGCACAAGACGACCGCGCGCATAAACGTGATTCGTGCCGGGCGTGAGAAGCCCTTTGCCGTTCAGTTTTTCAACGTTCTCGACATCAGCCGAAGCGAAAACGTCAAACGGCGCGCCCGATTCAATCTGTCGCTCAAGGTCTGCGCTCGCGCCGAAGCTGAAGGTGACGCGAATGCCGGTGCGCGCAGTAAATTCCTTACCCATTTCAGTGAACGCATCCGTCAGATTCGCCGCCGCCGCGACATTAATCTCCGACGAATCCGCCTGTTTATCCTTTGAACTATTGTGTGAGTTGCAGGAAGTGAAAAGAGAGAAGAGAAGAAGGGAAATGATGAGCGATGAATGATGAATGCTGAATTGAAAGGGTAAAGCAGTTTCTGTTTTTCTTCTGGATTCTGAATTCTGGATTCTGAATTCTGCTCCTAATTCATCATTCATCGTTCATCATTTTCTTAAATTCCCGCTCCGTCCATAAATTCCGCAGGCGAATAGCAGCCTATCTCTTTGCTTCCGACTTTGTAGGTGTTTAGAACCGTGAGCGGCGGCGCGTAAAGATGAAGCGTTACTAAATCCTGTCCGCTGACTTCGGGGTTTCCTATCTGGTGTATGTCGGGCAAGTCCGCCGCAGTCGCTAGCCCCTCGTGCCAATCGCGCGCAGATTTATAGTAAAGCTCTCTTTCACTATTCAACGCAAACACGGTCTCCCACATCACGCCTTCGCAGACAAGCACTGCGCCGAAAGAGCCGTTGTGATCGTGTATGGGAGTGCGCTGTCCCGGCCTCCAGCAAAGAACCAGAAGCTCTGCGAACTCGCTCCGGCAGACGCGATGGCGCGCGTATGTTCCCTGTTTGAAGGAGCGATAGGGGCGTAAGTCCTCCGAAGTGATCTGCACTCGGCTGAGCCAGCCGTTCACGTCCGCAAGCGTCGGCGCACACTTTAGCGCGTTAAGAATCTCTATGAGAGATTGGAAAGAGAAGATGCGGGCGCGATTCTCTTCGACAAGTTTGGGGAAGCGGACTGCTGACCTGACGTTTGTTGACATAGCTTCTGGGAGAACTCCTTGCAGAGGGTAATTGCTTTCGGGAAAAGTCGGGTTACGGCGCTCTCTCTAAAGTCCGTCTTGCGCCGCAAGGTTTATAGTATGGCAGAAGCCTTAGAGTCAATCTTTTGTCAACCGAACGAATGTTACTCTATCAGCTTGCGAGCATGATTCTCAGATCACGAACGTTCGTTCCGGTCGGACCTGTGATGATCGCATCGTTAAGCTGTTGGAAAAAAGTATAAGCATCGCTTTCGTCAAGAAAGCGTCGCGCATCCATATTCAAAAGTCGCGCGCGCTCCGCGCTCTTCTCATCTGCGATTGCGCCCGCAGCAGGACTGTTGCCGTCAATGCCGTCGGTTCCTGCGCTCAATGCGACTATGTGAGATTTCTTATCGGCGCGCTCATAGAGTTCTATCGCCCAGCGCAAAACTGATTCCGCGTTTCTTCCGCCAATACCGCTCCCGCGCACAGGGCACGCGAACTCGCCGCCGGAGATTAGACAGACGCCGCGCCCTTTATCTGTGCGACGACGAAGATCGTAAAGTCTTGAGAGAAGAAGCGAGCAGCCTTCGTCAATCTGTTGCCCCACAATATCGCGCGCAATCTCGACTGTGAAGCCACGGATGCGCGCAGCCTCTGCCGCTGATTCAAGCGCGGTGCTGTTTTCGAGTAACACATAATGTTCTCGTCGTAGAGCATTATTAGAGCCTGATGCTTCTTTCTCAACAGGCAGTTTGATTGCACGAAGAATAGAGACAGGCAGTTTTGATTCCAGGCTGTAGCGCGTAATGACTGAAGCAGGGTCGGGGGCGTTCATCGGGGGCTTGAAGGTCGGACCAGAAGCAACGCAATCTTCTTCGCCCGCGCCTGTGTCGGAGACGATTAAGCTCACCTGATTACAATGCACTGCGTGTCGCGCGAGCTTGCCGCCCTTAACAGCAGAGATGGCTCTACGCACTGAGTTAACCTCCGCGATGCTCGCTCCGCAGGAGACAAGTACACGATTCGTCTCTCGCAACTCTTCCAGCGTAATGCTCTCATCGCGCGGCCACTCCATCATCGCAGAGCCGCCGCCGGAGATAAGAAATATAATGAGCGCGCGCATCCTATCAGCGCGACGCAAGAGATCAAAAGCAGCACGCGCAGCTTCCAAACTTTCACGATTGGGCAGCGGGTGTCCACCATGAAATACATTGCAGAATGCGGATCGCGGATTGCGGATTTGAGGAATGAAGTTAGTCGTTTTCCAATCCGCATTCCGCAATGCGAAATCCGCAATCGGAGGCGGCGCTGCGATTACGCAAGCCTTCAGGCGCTCTTCTAAAATCTCGCTTAAGGCTGAGGCCATAGGGTGCGCGGCTTTGCCGATTGCGATTGAGTAAAGGCCAGCGCTGAGGTCTCGGGGGCTGAAAGTTGTCTCAAGGATTTTGAGGTGGCCGTCTTCTATTTGAACTGCGCGCCGCACGGCCTCTGCGGCATCAACGCTCTTGAGCGCTTCGTTGAAAATCTCGCGCGCAGCGCTATAGAGTTCAGGCAGGTTCATCAATACTGCTTCACTCCGCAGTGATTAGAGCGCGCATGGCGCGAAAGCGGCGGTCACTTATGCCTCGTACCATCATCAGATGCTCTGTGCGGCGAAAGCGACCGTACTGCTCGCGGAAGGCCACGATGCGCGCGGCCAGAGCCTTGCCTATGCCCGGAAGCTTTTCGAGTTCTTCAGAGGAAGCAGTGTTGATGTTGATGAGACGCGCGGCATCAGCTTGCGAAATGTGCGGCGCAGTTTGACCATCTGTCAATGATGTATGACGCGGCAATTTGACGCATGAAGAGAAACAGACAGGCACTGCACAGGCAAGAGAAAGAGCAAGATGAAGGTGCGCCTGTCGAGTCTTTAGCTTGAGTCTCATGGCTGAAAACCGCTGTCCGTGAAGGCTTTGAAAAAATTGCAGCGTATGTGTGCAAAATGCTAGAAGCTTAAAATTTTCAAGGACTTGTAAAGTTACAAGGCCGCTTTTCCACAGGCTTTTCCACAGCTTCTGTGGAAAAGTGAAGAAAGAGTCACGATGAAAAGCAAGGATGAAGGCGGAAGTAAAAGAAGAAAGCGGTAAATAATCTCACCGCTTCCTTTCTTTACTTCCGCCTTCATCCTTGTTCTTCGTCCCAATCGCTTACGGTTTCAAATGCTCGACTGAGAACGGGACGCGGACGAGCGCCGTCTGCCTGGCCTATGAAGCCTTCGCGCTCCATCATGTCCAGTATTGCAGCGGCGCGACCGTAGCCTATGCGTAGGCGTCGTTGTAAGACGGACGTTGAAGCGCGTTTCATCTCGACACAGATTCTGAGCGCGTCTTCAAAAAGCTCATCGCGCTCGCCTGAAGCGCCATCCAAACCCATAGCCTCTTCTTCCGTCTGCGTAATCGTCTCGTCATAGAGAGGTTCGCCCTGAGATTTTATGTGCGAGACGATGCGGTTTATCTCCGCTTCGTCAACGTAAGCTCCGTGAACGCGAATTAGGCGCGACGTGCCCGGCGGAAGAAAGAGCATGTCGCCTCTGCCTAAGAGTTGCTCCGCGCCGTTGGCATCAATGATGGTGCGCGAGTCAACTTTAGAAGAGACGCGGAAGGAGATGCGCGAAGGGAAGTTCGCCTTTATCAATCCTGTGATGACATCAACTGACGGGCGCTGGGTTGCAAGCACAAGATGAATGCCCACGGCGCGCGCCATCTGTGCGAGTCGTGTGATTGATTCTTCGACCTCGTGGCCTGAGACCATCATCAAATCCGCAAGCTCGTCTATGATGATGACGATGTAGGGCAGCGGCTTCCAAGGCTCGTTCGTCTCTTCGTCATAGTCTTTCACAAGATTACGCCTGAGCACTTCGGCGTTGTAGCCGTCAATGTTTCTGACACCCCAACCGGCAAGCTCCTTGTAGCGCCGCTCCATCTCCGCGACAGCCCACTTCAGAGCGTTCGACGCGCGCTTCGGGTCAGTCACAATCGGCGTAGCCAGGTGCGGCAGATCATCGTAAAGCCCTAGCTCAAGACGCTTCGGGTCAATGAGTATGAACTTCACTTCATCCGGTCGCGCTTTGTAGAGAATAGAGACGATGATTGAGTTGATGCCTACGGATTTACCTGTGCCTGTTGCACCGGCAATCAAAAGGTGCGGCATCTTCGCAAGGTCTGCGATGTAGTTCAATCCGTCAATCGTCTTGCCGAGCGCGATTGTGAGTTTCGATTGAGATTCGCGGAACTGGCGCGACTCTATGACTTCGCGCAGGTGAATAGTTTCACGCTGAGGGTTCGGGACTTCGATTCCTACGTGCGGCTTGCCGGGCATACGATCAATGCGTATTGATTCGGCTTTCAATGCCAAGCAGAGATCGTCAACTAATCCTGTGACGCGCGAGTATTTCACGCCGGGGTCTGGTTTGAATTCGTAGGTCGTAACAACCGGACCGGGACAGATGTGCTTTATCTGTCCAGTGACATTGAACTCCTTGCATTTCTCAGCGAGGCGTGTGGCGAGATTGAGCAACTCTTCGTCAGCCTGCTCGCTGTGCGGAGGCTGTGGATTTAGAAATTCCACGTCCGGCATCTTGTAGTCGCTGATTGGCACAACTGCGCGGCGCGTTTGTCGGCCTTGCACGGCCACAGATTTTCCATCAACCGCTTCTGTGCGGACCACTTCGGCAGTCTTAACCATCTCTTCAATCTCAGACGCGTCGCTCGCTCTTGTATCGCGCGACCCTTGCGAGACAGTGCGCCTTGCTGTCGAAGGCTTTTCAGTGACTGTGACGGTCGGAACGCTCGGAGTTAGGGACGGAGCAACGGCAGCAGTCGCCGCAACAGCTTTCATCTCTTCCGGCGCGGTGATTGTAGGCTGAATGTTCGTCTCCGAAGCAGTCGCCGCACGCTTGATTGCTGAAGCAGCGGAAACACCTCCGCTCTCTTTCATAAACTCTGCGACGCGTTCCGCTCCGGTCTTCTCATTCTCCAGCTTAACAGTCGCACGCTCGCGTTCGCGCTCATGCCGCGCAGCGCGTCGCATGTTTATGCGCAACTGAGCGCGCTCTCGCCTGGCCTTGCGCCATGCTTCGATTCGCTCCGGGATATCGCGTAAGAAAGAGAAGCGGTCGCCGAGAGCCGCGCCCATCCACTCGTAAGCGCGAACGAAAGAGAAGTTTGTTGCGAGCAGCAAGCCTGTCGCCGCGAGAGCTAAGAGTAATATGGTTGCGCCAACTTTACTTAACCCGCTTGCAAGTGTGTGAGAGATGAGCCACCCCGCCAGACCGCCCGGATAAATGCTCGCGTCAATTAGCTTGCGCCCTATAAAAATATCAAAGAGCGCCGCCGCTGCAAGCATGAGCGTGACAAGACCGATGATTCTCGGCCATGTAGCGCGAATTCGTCGTGGGCGAAAACGTCGCCATGCGGCGGCGAGCAACAGCAGAGGCAATAGGTAGGCGGCTATTCCTACGAACTGAAATATAGTGGCGGCGATATTTGCTCCGAACGGACCGATCCAATTGCGGGTCGGATACGGACTGGCCGCAGCCCATGTTGAATCGTTCGGGTTGTAAGAGACAAGGCATAGCGCCAGCAGCACGCCCAGAGCGAACAGCAGTATGGCTATAATCTCGTTGCGCCGCGTGTTCTTTGGCGCTGTAGGCTGCGCCTTCCGCGCTTCAGTTTGTGTAGTTGCCATAAACACTCCGAATACATCTACAGGCGACTGTTAGATAGTGCCTCAATTTACTTGAATTCAATTGAATTGATTATCCGCTTAGCAACGCTTAATTGCCGCGAGAATGGCGCAGCTATTTCTACGAATAGTTTCGTTCTACCATCCCCGATATCAGGGAAACATACTTGCACTGAAGGCCAGTCATTCATAGAAGACGAACCTCCGAAATCTTGCATTGCGTCTCGGTCATCTAGCCACGCCTTTTTACCGCTGACTATCACTTTCGATCTTTGCCTCGGCATTTGCTCCTCACACCATCCGCGATATACATGCCTGCCATATTCATAATAGAAAAGCATACCTTTAGCAAAAAGACTTCCACCAGCAACTATGCCGGTTTCCAATTTACCCCTTTTATCTTTATAGGGAGTCGGAAGATAGATAGAAAACTTATTGTCAACATATACTTTCTTCCATTCTTCTGGGGGCAAAGATGTAGATTTTGGTGCAGCAACCGATGGTAATTGAAATGGTATTCCCTTATTCAAAAGAGAGAGAGGCGTAGCCAAGAGCATGGTAGTGACGATTCCAACCAGAAAAGTAAGAAGAGCAATACTTAATCTAATCGCAACGCCTTTCATATTCTCTCTCATATAGAAAATTAGCTACCTCCACTTTCAAGCTGCGCGCCTAGAAAGTAGATACGCCTTGATGAAATCGTCTATGTCTCCCGCAAGAACAGCGTCAACGTTGCCGCGCTCAAGCTTTGTCCGCGCGTCTTTGACGAGACGATAGGGCGCTAGAACGTAGTTGCGTATCTGCGAGCCGAAGGAGATGTCCTGCTTGTTGGCCTCAAGTTCTGCTGTCTCTGCCCGTCGCTTCTCAATCTCAATCTCGTAGAGGCGTGAGCGGAGGACCTGCATTGCGACCGCGCGGTTCTGGTGCTGCGAGCGTTGGTTCTGGCACTGTACGACAATCCCTGTCGGGATGTGCGTGATACGAACAGCAGAGTCTGTGGTGTTAATGTGCTGGCCGCCTGCGCCCGTCGCGCGATAGGTGTCAACACGTAAATCCTTGTCGTTTATCTCCACCTCTATGTTCTCGTCAATCTCTGGATAGACAAAAAGCGATGCGAAGGAGGTGTGACGCCGCGCAGCCTGATCGAAGGGAGAGATGCGGACCAGACGATGAACGCCAGCTTCGGCGGACAGCAGACCATAGGCGTACTCGCCTTCGACGCGGAATGTGACGCTCTTGAGTCCAGCTTCTTCGCCGGGCTGGTAATCAAGAATCTCGGTCTTGCAGCTGCGAGCTTCGGCCCATTTCAGGTACATGCGCAGGAGCATCTCGGCCCAGTCCTGTGATTCCGTTCCGCCCGCGCCCGGATGAATCGTGCAGATGGCATTCAGTTGATCGTTCTCTCCGGCCAGAAGCATTTCGGTCTCTGCCTGAGAGATTTCGTGTTCGAGCCGTTCGAGCAGCTCGCGCAGTTCTTTCACGGAAGCTTCGTCCTCTTCTGCGAATTCAAAGAGCACGCCCGCGTCTTCAATAGAAGACTCGAACTGTTCCTGCCGCATAATCGTGCGTTCCAAGCGACTGCGCTCGGCCATCAACTTCTGCGCCTTCTCCTGATCGTTCCAGAAATCGGGAGCAGACGCCTGCTGCTCAGTTCGTTTTAACTCCGCGCGCTTCTCGGCGACATCAAAGAAACCTCCCGAGTTGCTCGACGCGCTTCAGAAGATCGTCGTAGGAGTTTCGTAAATCTAAGATTGATACTGTCTCTAACATTCTCTAATCATCCTTCAAGCTCTTTGCGACTTAGGCGCAAAGGCGATTTATTCTCTAAGCTCGTTTAATCCTTCTCCACGAAATTGCTACAACAACTAAACTCATCGCAGCGCACAGCCAAACGAACA
>QHXM01000036.1 GCA_003222945.1 Acidobacteriota bacterium | reverse complement strand
GTTGATTTGTCTTTGACATAGCCAAGTGTGCGGGCGGCTGCGGCGCGCTCGGCTGGCGCTTCTGCCGTGCGAAGGTTCTTCGTGGCTTCGTCCAGATAGCCGTGCTTGATGAAGACTTCGCGCACACGCTCGCGTCGCTCCAGATTGCGCGCGGCGAGCGCGGATAGAAGCTCTGTTGCGACTATTTGGCGTGTTCCCGCGTCGCTTGCGCCTATGATTGTTTCATCGTAACTTTCGCCCGCCAGAACATTCTTGACCTCAATATCAACGCGCTCAACGTCAACAGCCGGAGCGACCTCCACAGTCTCTTCTTTAACTGCAACGGGCGTCTTCTCTTCGGCTTCGACTGCCTTCACGGCTTCGACTGCGACTATTGGTGCTGCGACAGCTTCAACATCAACTTCGGGTTTGGCGGAAGCAACCGCAGTAGAAGATGACGCAGCTTTCACAACAGATGAGGTGTCTGCCTCTTGAAGTGAAGGTGTGGCTTTAGCTTCTGCTGCCGCGCGCCGCTCTTTTCTTCTGGGCCTGAGCACTGGCGCTGCTGCCCTGCGCCGCGCACTTCGCTGAGCGAGAGCAATCATCACAAGGCTCAGTAGCACCAACGCTCCGATCAAGACTAAGAACCAGTTCTGTTGCAGAGTCGCGCCTAGTGTTGAGCTTGACGATGAAGAGGCATTTCCAGTTGTGCCGCTCTCAGCGCCCGGCGGCTGTTCTGCCTGCGCAATCTGTTCTGACGAAGGCGTTGCACCAGGACTTGCCTCAGCACCGCCTTGAGTACCCGCTTCAGCGCCTGTCTCAGTGCCATTGCCTGTGCCCGCTTCCGTGCTCGTGTTCGGCGACGCTGCCGCTTCGGGAGTTGGACTGTTTGTTACCGTCGGAGTTATTACTGGATTGGTTACAACAGGATTAATCGGCTGACCGTTTCTAGCCTGACCTGTGATTCCCGTTCCAGGCGTTATCTGTGAATTGATTGGTATCTGCGGCGTTGGCTGAGTGGCTATCGCGGGAGTCGGTGTCGGCTGTGGACCTTTCGCCGAGCCGCCACCGGGCGTGTTCAACTCAACGTCAAGACGGTTGAATCTCTGGTTGACGTGCGCGTTCGTTCCCGGCTGAAGCTTGAAAGAGAGAATCGCGTCGTCGCCGCGACGCTGCAACTGCACATCTTCAAAGCCTCGCCCGCGCAATCCGCTCTGCGCGCGCGCAACGTTCGCCTGCGGGATGACGACGTAATAACGGTCGCCGCTGCGGAATGCGGAGTAGTCGTTAAGCGGCGCGTCCGATGTGATCGTTATGCGCGAGCCTTCGGAAGTCTCTCCGGTATGAAGCGGAGTGATGTTCTTCTTCGGCGTCTGCTGCTTCGCCGTGCTGGCGTTAGGTTGCTGCACGGGCGCAGCAGGCCGTCTTCTTCTCTGCGCGTTAACACTAATGCCCGCCGAAAAGACGAGCATGAAGAGAGTAAGAGCGGACGCGAAAGCAAGCAGTCTATTTTTTTCAGGGAGGGAGCGGGGCATCATAAACATACCGGGTCTTTCCGATTCAAAGGCCAATTTAATGTTCCGCATTATGCAACTTGAAAGGCAGCGAAGTCCAATGCAAAATTAAGAATGCAAAACGCAACATTGAAGGCTGGCTTGCGATCAGAATTTTTCATTTTGCATTTTGCATTCTTAATTTCTTAGCATTTGACATCTACTGTCTGGTCCATCTTGTAAACAACTTCCATTATGGAAGAGCGCACCTTCTCAGGCAGCCCATCGCGCACGGCCAGTTGGCGAAGCACGCCAGCAACTTCCGGCTGTCCAGCCGTGCCGAGCAGTCTCACAATCGCAAGACGAGCATTTACCTCTTCGTGATCGCAGATTGCATCCAGCAGAGGCTCAATCTCGCCTGACTTTGCGAGAAGCGAAAGCAACGAGAAGGCTTCGTAAGCAAGTCGGCGGTCTTCGCTAATCAGACGCTCAATCGCCTGCGAAGCCATGCCTGCCTTGATACAAGCCTGCGCCACTTTGCGCAGAGTCTCGGCGTCAGCCGTTTCGATTAGTCTGACATATCCTTCGGCGCGGTCAAAGTTCATGCGAGAGAGAGCGCGAGCCGCAGCCGCGCGAACTTCGCGCGCTTCGTCGCCGAAGGCCATGATGACGGGAGCAAAGACTGACTCATGTTCTATCTCTCCCAGACTAGTTACGGCTGCCGCGCGAACCGACGACTCCTCTTCCGTTTCAACTATAGCCGTCAGCGCCTCGACCGCGCGCTGAACGTGGAACTGCGCAAGGCGTCGCGCGGCAGAAGCGCGAGCTTCAACATCCGACTCCTTAAGTCGCGCGAGCGCTTCCGCTAATTCGTCATCCTCAAACCACTCCGGCAACTCTTCTACGGCAGCCGAAGGATCAAGGTGCGTTATCTCGCCCCCGTAAGACTCGCCTTCGCCCGTTTCGAGCAGCGGGCGGTCCGGCATCGTCGCGTCGAAGAAGTTCAAAGACTCAAACGTGCATGCGTCCAGAACGTTACTCAAAAGAGATGCTGGCATCTCCGGGTGACGCCGCGCCATATCCAGCAGCGCGCCGATGGCCGAAGGCATCTTCAGAGAGCCTAAACTGGAAACAGCCTCTGTTCGCACGATTCCTTCCGTATCATAAAGAGCTTCAAGAAGAAACGGCAAAGAGGTCTGCGCGCCTATCTCGCCTAACGCGTGCGCGCTTGATGCGCGGTCGTAAGCATTATGCGCGAGCAGTAGAGACGCGCACTGTCTTGCGACAAAACCGTACTCTTCCAGAGCCTCGCGCGCGCGCCGTCGTCCGTCTTCATCCGTCTCAGGCGCTGTCAGTGCCTTCAATAGCGAAGTCTCTATCGCGCGGCGATCATCAGGCGCGCGCGAAGATAGAACATCCATTCGATGAGGCTGACCTAAGACAAGCTTTCCTACCTCCTGGTCCACACGGTACGCGCCATAGAGCGCGGGCTGCACAGGCACAACCGTGCGCTTCTCTAAAGCTTCAACGGAGTTTGCTTCTGCTTCCTTATTCTCGGATGCCTTGGCTCTGGCCGCTGCTCTATCGCCCTTGCGTCTGAGCAAGCGCCTACGCTCTTTCTTTGGTCGCTCTTCAACGACAGGCGACTGAGGCTCGTCCATGCTTACAAGCTCTACTGTCTCCTCTTCCTCCTTACCTTTCTCTTCATTCAACTCGATCACGTCTTCCTTAGCCTTACGCTTGCGCACGACCAGAAGCGCGACCATGCCTAGGAGCAGGCAGGCGAGCACGCCCGTTGTTGAGAAGACGTAAGAGGCAATGCCGCCACTTTCGGCTTCGCTGTCTGCGGCAGCAGCATTCGCCGACGGACTTTCTGCTGGCTGTGCTTGAGGCGTTGAGCCGGGAGTCACAACGCCCTGATCCGTTGTGGGAACGAGCGGCGCTTGTGTCGCTGCGGGCGATGCGTTGGGTTGTGGCGATACTGCTGGCGAGGCTGTCGGAACTGCTGTCGGTTGAGGAAGGTTGTTGACGCTCTGCGTGTTCGCAGCCAATCCCTTTTGAGAAGCCGTCGGGCGCGGCGAATAATCCGGCCCTGTCGTCGTGTAGGAATCAGCGGGCGCACTCTCTTGAGCGGCGGCGCGGCGCTCGCGCGGCTGTCTCACTGGCGGAGCATAATCCTGCGGCTGCGCGGCGCGCTCTTCTTCAGCGCGCTGCTTTTGTGTTGGAGGCTCAAGCTGTGCCTGTCCCTGCGAGGTATCAACGCTTCCGTTAACAACCAGATTAAGACGATTGAAACGCGGGTCAACTGTGACGCCCGCGCCCGGCTTTACAGCAACAACGATCTCCAAAGACCTGCCAAGATTCCTGACAGTCACGCCGCGCGGCAATCCCTTTATCATGCCCGGACTCGCGTCGGGCAAGCTCATGTGAAACCCTTCGTCGTCCTGCCACGTCTGCGTTCTGGTGAGAGGTGCGTCGGCAGAGACTGTGACGACCGTGCCGTCACCGCTCTTGCGCGAACTGACTCCGGTAACTTTGTACGGCCCTTCTCTTCTTCTCTGCGCATGTGGAGACACAATAGGCAAGAGCGCGATTGTGAGAAGCAGCAAGCTTCCCATGATGGCGCGAACAATCTTCCATTGTTGTGGAGTAAGATTTCTCATGGCTTCAACTCGCAGTCTGCCCCGTGCGGCATTTTTCTCGGCAGGATTGTTGGCAGGTGAAACGTTCTTCATAGGTTTACTTTCAGGAGAACGGGCTGGCTTCAACCCGTGAATTGGAAGCGGTAGGCCGAGCGCCGGGGAATGTTTGGCGCAGGGGCGTTTCCGCGTCTCAGCGGTAAATGCTTTAAGGTGTCAAGCGGTTGCGCCTCATCTTCGGAAAGCGCATTTGATTCGGGAGCGGAGGGAGACCCTTTCCTTGCTCTTATCGGTTCAGCTACTCGTCGCAGAACTTGTAGCCGATGCCCCAGACCGTTAAGACCATCTGAGGATTCTCTGGATTATCTTCTATCTTCGCACGCAGGCGATTGATGTGTGAGTCAATCGTGCGGTCGTAACCTTCATAAGAGTAGTCCCAGATTTTCTCCAGCAGATATTTTCTGGGGAAGACGCGCCCAGGGTTGGACGCAAACAATCGAAGAAGATCAAACTCCTTCGGCGTTAGCTCGACGTGACGATCACCGACCATCACCTCGCGCTTTGAAGGATCAATGCGAAGCTTGCCGCGCGTAATCGGCGCATCGTCCGAGCCACCTTCTGCGCTCGCGCTAGTGCGAACACGACGAAGGACCGATTTGATTCGCGCCTCAAGCTCGCGCAACGAGAAGGGCTTTGTGATGTAATCATCCGCGCCCATCTCAAGCCCCAGCACTTTGTCAACAACATCGTCTTTTGCCGTGAGCATGAGGATTGGAATGTACGGAGCTTTCTCTCTCAACTCACGACAAACTGCAAGTCCGTCCATTTTCGGAAGCATCAGATCGAGCACGATTGCGTCCGGGTGATCGCTCATTGCCGATTGAACTCCGGCCACTCCATCTTCAGCCGTTCTCACGCTGTAACCTGCGCGCGTGAAATACTCGCTGATTGCAGAAGAGATGTTTTCGTCATCTTCGACTACGAGCAGAGTCGTTTTGCGAGCGCCCGTACTGCTCGCAGCGTCTTCTTCCCTATTCACTGATTTAGCCTTTTCGGAAGCCGAATTTTGCATCAATGATTTTCGTCAAAGATTGGATACTAACCTGTGGAGCAAAGGGCACCGGTGGCGTGGTGCGCCCAAGACGTTAAGAATATAGCAGGAAAATGCTTGTAAACTCAAGGAAAATCAGTAGGCAGCAGGCAGTGGGCAGTTAGCAGTTAAGACGAAATCCATTCTTGCTGCTAACTGCCCACTGCCTGCTGCCTACTCTTTACTGTCCACTCCCTTTCTGCGCTGGCTGCGCGGCCTGGCGCAGGCGTTGTTGGAATTGGCGTAAAAAGCCTTGAAATTGCGGGCTATTTGCGCTTTTGACGCCCTGTTCGAGTATCTCTATGCCGCGCGGGTCGCCGAGTTTTACGAGCGCGTCGCCTGATGCGGCGGCAATCTGAAAGTCCTGACGGGAAGCCGCATGTAGAAACGACTGCGAGACTATCTGGAAGACGCGCGGGTCATCCTTGCCAACGGCACCGATAAGGCGAAGGGCTGCGGCACGAACCTGCGGCCAGTTATCGCCGGAAGAGTAGCGAAGGCCAGCTTCGAGCGCACGCTTGTCTTCGAGCCTTGCCAGACCTGACAGCCCGTAAGCGCGTATCTGATCGTGCCAGGAAGGAGCATTGAGCAACTTGACTAGAGCATCGTAAGCCGCAGAGTTTTTCGTGTCGCCAAGAGCATTGGCGGCTTCGCTGATAGTGGCATAGCTCTCGTCGTTCAGTAGCGGCAGATAAACGGTGGCAAGCGAAGGGTCATTGCTCTTGCCTAAAGCTTTAACTGCGCTCGCACGAACGCGAGCGTCTTTATCCTTCGTCGCGGCAAGAAGTGCAGTGCGCGCCTCCGTCCCTTGCACTTTTGTGAGTGCCGCCGCAACATCCGTTCGCACGCCCCAGAACTTATCGTTGTTGAGCGCTGCGCCGAGCGCGGCTGCGATCTTGTGCTTCTCTGCGTCGGCAGTCGCTTTGTCATTCCAGCGAGCGGAAAGTTGATTGAGCGCCCAGAGTCTTCCGGTCAAGTCCTCGTCGCGCGTTAACTGATAGACAAGCTCATCCGTAGGCTTGTCGAACTTCAACTCTTTAATCAGCGTGCTGCCGTAATCGAAGTTGACAAGCTGTGGCTGAGAATCAACCGTGAAGGTGAAGGTCTGCTCCTCCTTCGGCTCAATCATCACGCGCTCTACTCGCGTCGCACCAGAAGTTCCGATCTCAATATCAACGGGCATACGGAAGAATCCGACCTGCGGGTAATCTGAATTCGGGTCGGGCTTCTGCTCTTGCCTGACTTTGAGCGTCAAGGTCTTTGCGCTTTGATCGTAACTTTGATTCACGCGAAAGACCGGATGACCCATCTTGTAAAGCCACTCGTCGAAGAACCAGTCCATAGGCTGTCCCGTCGTCTCTTCAATCGCAATGCGAAACTGCTCGGTCTGCACTGGCTGGTTCGCGTACTTTTTCAAATAGTGATTTATAGAGCGCCACCAGTTCTCTTCCCCTAGCGTCTTGCGAAGCATGTGAAGGACTGCGCCGCCGCGCGGATACGCGTAAGTATCGAAGATAGCATCCTTACTATTAAAGTTGCTGGTCACTATCGGACGGCGATTCCCTTGCGCCCAAGTGTTGTAGTAGGCATCCTCGTTGCCCTTCACATCGCGGTATAAGAATTCGTCGCGCCCTAAGCGATGCTCGTCCCACATAGCCTGAAAGTAGGTTGCGAAGCTTTCGTTGAGCCAGATGTCGGACCAGTAGCGGCAGGTGACGTAATCGCCGAACCACTGGTGCGCAAGCTCGTGCGACTCTAATCCGTCCGCGTCGCGGTCCAATTCGGTTCGCGCGTCGTGAACCATGTTGTCGGTCTGCGTAGTCGCAGAGATGTTCTCCATGCCGCCGCCGAAATCACGCGTCACAGTCTGCGCGTACTTTTCGTAAGGATATTTCAGGCCCGTTTTTTCAGAGAAGAACTTGACCATCTCTGGAAGGCGCGCGGCAGTTACTTTGCCAGCCTCAAGTTCGTTCGGATAGACGTAGGTGATAATGGGAATGCCCGCGTAGTTGCCCTGAACAGGCACGTACTCGCCTACGACAATTGAAGTCAGATAGCTTGCGTGCGGCGTATCTATCTTCCAATGAAATGTGCGCGTGTTGTCCTTATTGTCTTTAGCTTCTACAAGCCTGCCGTTGGAGACGACGATCAGTGGCTTTTCGACCGTTGCGGTTATCTCTGTTGTGGAGAAATCGTTCGGGTGGTCGTAGCAGGGAAACCAATAATGATTATATTCCGTCTCGCCCTGCGACCAGATTTGCTTCGGTCTGTTCGGTTCTTCCGGCGTTGGCTTAATGAAGGTCAGCCCGCGCCCGAATCCGCCGATGCCTGAGTCCTTAGAAGTGCCGTTAGTGCTGTAAGAGATAACGAGCGTCACAAGGTCCGACGGCTGATAGGCGCGGTCCATCGTGATCCGTAGCTTCTCGTGCGCCATGTCCGGCTCGAACTTCAAGGGCGTGCCGTTAGCCAGCTTGACGGACGAGAAGCTCATGTTGGCCGCGTCCAGTTCTATGCTGCGAAGATCGTTCGTCAGAGGCATGAAGCTAAAAGTCTCCGTGCCGATTGCCTGCTCGTGCTCCCAGTCGAAATGCAGGTCCAGCTTTATGTGCTGCGTGTCGTAGCTGCGTGTAGGAATATATTGGCGCGGTGGAATCCTCTGC
>QHXM01000035.1 GCA_003222945.1 Acidobacteriota bacterium | reverse complement strand
AAGTCCAAGAATGATGATAGTTACTTTTCGCATTGTTTCGATTCCTTCCTTATTTTTGCTGGCTGGATTGTTTCCTGATGTAGTTGATGGCTGCTTCGAGTTGCGAATCGTTGCCAGAGAGCAAAGAGGCTCGCGTCAATGTCACTTTAATATCGGGCGTGACGCCGCGACCTTCGAGCGAGATGCCTTTGGCTGTTACGAAGTCCGCGTAGGCGTAGAGCAGTAGCGCGCCCGTCGGCAGTTTATCAACGGACGCATCAAGGTCGCCTCCGCCGCTTGTTTCGCCTATGACAACGGCGCGTCCGATTGATTGCATCCCGCCTGAAAAACTCTCGCTCGCAGAACCGCTCATCGAATCAACGAGTATGACGACCGGTCCACTGTAAGGATTTTTTTGCGGATAGACGATGTAGTTCTCAAAACCTTCGCGGCTGCGGCTCGTGCCTAAAATTATCTTCTTGTCCAGAAGTAGTCCGGCCAAGCCCTGTCCTACGCCGTCGAAGCCGCCGGGATTTCCTCGAAGGTCCAGGATGATTCCGGGCGCGTCGCTCATCGAGCGAACAGCCTCGCGGATTCTTTGATTGAGGATGGGATGAAAAAAGTTGAAGCGAATGTATCCAATGCCATTGGCAAGACGCCTGGATTCAAACTCTGTCAGGATAGAAGGGAAGTCACCGACGGGAGGTGACATCTCTCCCTTCAATACCTCTCGCTTGATTTTGAGATTGTGCCTGTGGTTGCTTCCATCTAAGTAAACAAGTCTAGCAGCAGTTCCGGCAGCGCCCAGGAAACGCTCATTTATCATGTCAACGATTCGCCCGCGTGTTGTCTCAGGCGACTCTTCGCGTTTCTTAACAGTCGCGCTTATCTGCTGGACCGTTTGCCCGTCAATCTCTCTGATGACGAATCCGGGCCGAAGTCCGGCGTGCGCAGCAGGCGATGCGGGCAGCACACGCCAGATGACTGCCTCGTCGTCAATCATTCTTATACTGAGACCTAAATCCGCTTCCACCTCTTCTTTGGATTCAGGCTTGTGCGTGTACTCAGGCGGAAGAACTACGAAGTGCGATTGATGTAGCTCACCCAGCATCTCCTGAAGAAGTTTGTAAAACTCTTCATCGTTCTTCACACGATTCACGCGCGGAGCGTAAACGTCGTGCACCTTGTCCCAGTCAACTCCGTTAAATTTAGGATCAAAATGCTTCTCCTTAATTGTTCGCCAGACTATCTCAAATGTCTCGCGCCGCAACTCCGGGGTGGACTCGCGCGCTGTAGGAGAAGACTTTGCGATAGCCACTTGAGCCGAAGCCGTCAGCATAGAGGGTCGTGTGTGCATCGCAGCGATTATGAAGAGAGTGACTAAGAGGATTGCGAATCGGTTATAGCTTCTCATTTTTCCATACCTTCTTCGATGGTCTTTGGATTCATGCAAGAATCAATCTCGCTGAATCATAGGAGCAATAGCCGTTCCGTTAAGGAAAGCGTTCTGTTTGTCGCATTGTGTTCGGGTTTTGGAAGAGAGTCTTGTTCGAGTGGGAAAGCTGTTACTCAATCGCAGGTAAGCGGATTCACACTTGAAGCCGCGAGCGTTTTTTCATCTGAATGTAAAGAGAGTCACCCTTACTCCTACTCCTCTTTCTCTATTCGCTCTTGCAGTCTCTTGATTGCCTCGCGCAGTTCTTTAATCTCTTCGCGCATCTGCGGCAGGTGGTTCATGTGTGCGTTGAGGCGCTTGTATTCATTCAACGGTTGAACAGGGATGCCCCACCAGACGCCCGGGCGCACGATCTTACCGGGAAGTATTCCTGCCTTAGAGCCTATGATTGCGCCGCTTTGCACGCGAGCGTGATCGCCGAAACCAACCTGGCCGCCTATGACAACGTCGTCTTCGATAACGGTGCTGCCGGAAATTCCCGTCTGCGCTGCGATGACAACGCGCTCGCCTATGTCAACGTTGTGGGCGATCTGAACAAGGTTATCAATCTTTGTAGCGCGCCCTATGCGTGTGCGCCCAAGCGCGCCGCGATCAATGCAGGTGCAAGCTCCTATCTCAACGTCGTCTTCAATGACGACCGTTCCTATCTGCGGAAACTTGTGGCGAACGTTGTTCTCGTCCGGCACATAGCCGAAGCCGTCCGCGCCGACAATAACACCTGCATGAAGAATCACGCGGTCGCCCAGAGTCACATTGTCATAGAGCACAACGTTTGGATGAATCACACAGTCGCGCCCGATGCTCACGCCTTCGCCAATAACCGCTCCTGCGTGAATCTCAGTGCCAGCGCCAACGCTTGAGCGTTCGCCAATCTCAACCTGCGCGCCTATGGAAACGGTCAGATCAAGATTCGCGCTCTCGGCCACAGTCGCCGTCGGATGAATCATAGGCTCGCGCCGTTTAGACGGATGCAGCAACTCAGCTATCAAAGCGAAGGCAAGCTTCGGACGCTTCACTTCGATAAAACAAGCTGCCTGAACCTGTGCTCCTTCAGGCACAATCAGGCACGATGCTCGACTCTCTCTCTCGTTCTCAAGCAGCTTGCCGTCTTCAACGAAAGCGATCTCGCCAGCGCCCGCGCTCTCGACGCTTGCGATTCCCTTTATCAAAATGTTGCCGTCGCCCATGACATGTCCGCCAACATGCGAGGCCAATTCCGCGACGGTTCTCTCTCTTGTATCTCTCGTCATGAAACTCAGACCATTAACGATTCTTCGTCAGTCGTCTGTTGCTCCCTTCGAGCGCGTGAGAAGCCGCGCTCTGAATTGCGTATGAAATTTATTAGATGCTCAACGTTGCTGTCATTAAGCTTCGCCATCTCGCGCAAGGCATCCGTGAGCGCAAGACGGCTGCGAAAGAGAAGCCTGTAAGCTTCTTTCAGAGCGCGACGCTCTTCTTCGGAAAACCCGGCGCGTCTCAATCCGACTGTGTTCAGCCCGCGCACGCGCGACGGGTTGCCATCCATCATAAAAAACGGCAGCACGTCCTGAACAATCTTAGACTTGCCACCGACCATCGAGTAACGCCCTATGCGAACGAACTGGTGGCAGCCCACATTATTGGAGAGAAAAGCGTGATCCTCGACCATGATGTGTCCTGCGAGCGCGACTTCATTTGCGAAGATGTTGTCGTTGCCTATCTGACAGTTGTGTGCAACGTGAACGCCAATCATAAGAAAATTACGAGAGCCTATGCGGGTTTCCTCGCCTTCACCGTTTGCGCGATGCATTGTTACGCCCTCACGAATCAGGTTGTCGTCGCCTATGACCAGACGGCTGCTCTCGCCCTTAAACTTCACGTCCTGCGGCTCGCCTCCGAGTATTGCGTGCTCGAAGATGCGATTGCGTGCGCCGATTGTCGTGAATCGCTTGATGACAGCGTGCGCGCCTACCTCACACCCGTCGCCTATCTGCACGTCTTCCTCAATGACGACATACGGGCCGATGCGAACGCCATCGGCAATCTCGGCTGATGGGCTGATGATGGCTGTCGGATGAATGGTCACGGTAGTAATGTCTGGAGCACGATAGTAATGGCTCTCTCGTGACCGTTGCAACTGTCTGCGGTGCGTGATGCGCTCTCCCTGCGCGATCTTGGCCGGATGTGCGCGCGGGGAGAGCAGGAAGGAGTTTGAAAACCCTGAGGATCGCTCGCTTACTCCGGGCACATGTTCCGTAGAGAGCTAAGCAACGCAGTATCTAACTTATGGTCCTAACGAATAAGAAAGACGACCTAACCGATTAGATTTCATAATTGTGCGGGCGCGCTGTTCGTACTCATCCGCCTTTTTATTATCTCCGAGCGCGCGATAGGAGAGGCCGATGTGCTCAACAGCATCGGCTTCTCCCCGCGAATAGTGTATATCCTGATAGCCCTTTTCAGCTTGTTCGTAGTAAACGATAGCTCTCTTATAGTCTTTCTGGCCGAAATAAACCTCAGCAACCTGTCTGAGTGTTGAAGTCTCTCCGTCGCGGTCTTTTTTCTGCTGCCACAGCTCAATCGCTTTATTGAAGTAATCGAGGGCTTTATCTGCAAAGCCGTGCGAGGCATACTTTGCGCCGATGCTGCTGAGGGTTTGAGCCTCTGAGTAGAAATAGCTGAGCAAATCCTGCGGCGACTTATCACTTAACTGCTTGGAGATTTCCAGAGCCTGATTGAAAGAGCCCGCGGCAGCATCCAAATCTTTAAAGGACAGGTAGTCTGAGCCAATATAAATTAGCGCAGACAGCTTATCCTTCGGTTCGGTAAGCTGCTGAAGGCCTTGTAAGCTTTGGTCGAGGTAAGCCCGCGCTCTTTCGTTATTGCCCGAAGCAACGGCAAGGTCAGTCAGCATTGACAAGAGGTAGAATTCCGAGGGCTTAGACTTAACCTGCTTCCGGTAATAGTCCAGCAACTCTTCATAAACCTCAATGGCCTTCTCATAATCTTTTAGTTCCTTATACACTGCGCCGAGGTACTGTAGCACTTCGGCCAGTTTCTCGCGGTTGTCTTCCTCCTTGTACAACTTCCGGGCTTGATCCAGAGGAAAAGTAATTTTAGAAGCGTTCTGAGCCAGTTTCTCTTTTTGATCGTAGTAGTAGTAAGCGATCCTTACATTCGTCTCAACTTCCCCGGCCCGGTCATTAAGGCTATGGTAGATACCGGCGGCCTCCATTAAAGCTTCGATAGCCTTCTGCGACTCTCCTAATTGGAAATTGATGGAGGCGAGATATTTGAGCACATCGATTTCAATGCGGCGGTCTTCCGGCTGGCTGTTTTTGACTTTATCACATAACGCCAGCGCTCGATTGAGATAGTCCATGACTTTCTGAGTTGCCTCGTCCGTATTAAGGTTCTGCAAGGCCTTGGCAGAATTGAGCAGCGCTGAGGCTTCGCCCCTGTGGTCTGACAAGTCATGGTAGAGTGTCCGGGCTTTTTCGAAGTACCCGATGGCCTGATTAATGTCCTGCTCTTGGTTAGCACTCCGTCTCGTCTCGACCAGCCTGGTATAGACTTGACCCATTTTTAATAGTACTCCTGCTTGATTCCCTTTCTCTTTCTCTCCAAGAGACTCATACAACTCAGCCGCATGTTCATAGTATTCGATTGCCTTCGGCTTATTTTGTGCGGTGTTCCACAGGTACGAATCTTTGTAAATGTCACCGATGCTGGTAAATGTGAAGGCTTTCTCTTTCCCTTCCTTCGAGCTATTCAGCGCATTCTTGAAAGAATCTAATGCCTTTGAGGTATCATTGTCTTCGGTATAGACTGCGCCTATGTTCAGGAGCGTATCTATCTCGGCAAGGTGATCACCCGTTCTGCGATAATCTTTCAGCGCTTGATTAAACTTATCTATGGCCTCCATTCTTTTGTCACTCCTGCGGGAGAGTCTGAAAGCTTCACGATAGAGGTTGTCGGTCCGGTGCGCGGTCTCCGCCTCATCCGCTTTTTTCGCCTCTTTCTTTTGAGCAATGATAGCTGAGTTCTCAGCGCGCTTAGCCTGAGCGGCACGTTGCGCGGCGAGGGCCGCTTGCTCTTCTGCGCGCTGCTGCTCGCTTTCAGCCTTCTGTTTCGCCACACTCTCGCTCTGGCGCAGGCTCTCGGCCTCATCCGCCTTTTTCTTCTCTTCCTGTTGGGCGATGATAGCCTCTCCTTTCGCTTTCTCTGCTTCTCCTTTCGCTTTCTCGGCTTCGGCTCTGGCCTGATCCGCATCTTTCTTCGCATTCAGAGCATCGTTCCTGACCTTTATGGCATATATGCTCGTCGCTAGTGCAAGCAGGAGCAAGATAGCCAAGCCGATTGTAGCCCAACGAAAACGGCGCGCGGCCTTGGCGTGTTCTAGACTACGCTGCAACTCGACCTTGGCTCGCTCCTCTTCTGCTTCGGCACGCTTGCTCTCCGCTTTAGCAAGCGCATTGGCTCGATCCAGCTCTAGTTGCTTTTCGGCTGCCAGACGTTCGGCTTCGGCGCGCTCCCGGCCCAATCTCTTTTCGGCTTCGGCCTTAGCTCTCTCTTGCTCTAATTTCTGCTCGTGCCGCGTCCGCCAGTCGAGTATGGCCGAAGCAAGTACATCATGGAAAATTTCGTAGCGCGTTTCGTCCGGCTCTTCATCGCCACCCGCAGCAGCGACTGATCTAAGGATACGCCCGCCGCCGACGGTGTAGGCGAGCTTGGTCAACACATTTTCAATCTGCGATTGGGGCAACTTGCAATAGAAGGCCAGGGCGCTGGCGCTGTGTGCGATCTTTGTGAGCGATGGCGTGACCAGGTAATAGAAGATGCGCGCCGCTATGTCCTGCTCTTCGCTAGGCAACTCGCTCATTACTTTATCCAAGTGGGTCTGAACGATCTTCTCGGCTCCGCCCAACTGCTTCAGTGTTTCAAGCCTGAGCACACGCGAGTCTGCCTCGCGCTCTGCCGCCCACAAACGAGTGAGCACCAGTTGCAGAAACGGAGTTTCAATTTGAATATCAGCCGCAACGCCCGCATCGTCTTTTATGGTGCCGCGCCCGGTCTGCCCCAGAACGACCTGTCCGGTCTTGACCTGCTTCAGAACTGTTTCGACTAGCTGCGGCTCTATGCCGACCTGTCGCCCGTCTTGCGCGAGCACGTCTTTGACTTTCTCTGGATTAATGACCTTCTCGCCGTTTGACAACTGAAGACGATTGAATTGCTCCAGCGGTTTTACAATAGCCTCGCGCGCCGCTTTAGTATCTAGATGCTCTATACTCAAACGGTTCGTAAAAAGATTGTGGATGCGTCCCTTGAAATGGTCGAGTTTTGCGAGCGAGTCGTCTCGGATTGAGATAAGGAAGTTGACCCCCAACTCAGGATTATTAACGACTCGCGGGAATTCGTAATCAAACGTTCCTTCGCCTTCATCCTTCGCGTGGTATAGGAAATATTCTTCAAACTGATCGAGTATGACGAGTAGATCAATAGTCGGCTGCTCATCCTCATTCGGAGGCTCGGCCCGCAGCTTAGGCGTCGTTAAATCCGCCAGTCTTTTCACGATGTCCGAGGAAGCTGAGGTTTCAAAGGTGCGCCCTTTGAGCAAGGGCATGACTACCTCTTCGATCTGCTGAGTCAGTGCCGCGACCGGGTCATCACGCCATGAATCAAAGACGACGACGGCAAACTCCGGCACTCTGCCTTCATTGAGGAACTGCTCAGCCTGCTGTTGTAAATGGTAGGCCACTCCGGCGCGTAAGACTGAACTCTTGCCCACGCCGCTCGGTCCATAGAGCAAGGTCAGGCGCGAGGCCATTAGGTTGGCCGTGATGATCTCCTGCTTCTGTTCCCGCCCGAAGAAAAATTGCGCGTCTTCTTTAGAATCCGAGTACGGCATCAGCCCCTTGTAGGGCATAATGCAGGAATTATTCTCGCCCATAAACAACCTCCTGAACATGTTGAGAGTTGCCGTTGCTGTTGTTGTTGAGTTCTTCGAGTCTCTGATCCAGGCGTAAAAGGTAGGGTCCTGCTTCCAGACGCACGGCCAGGTCGCAGATATATTCGCACTGACAAAAAAAGTTGCGGCCTTCAGCCCGCCTTGCTGGCGAAACATGCGCATGAATTCATCAGCTACTTCCAGAGCACCTTAGATAATCCGGTCATTTTCAGAAACATAGGCGAGACTTAGTAACGGGTCAATTTCAAATTCAACGTGAATTCTCAGCAATTGAGTTGGCCTCTGGCAATCAGCCTGAATGCTGCTTCCTTAATGTTAATGTGGCTTTGAGGCAAAACGTTTCACGAAGCTGCATTAAACAGATGAAGAAAGCCCTCTTCAGATTCAAACTGACCCACTACCCGAGACTTAAGCCTCTTGCCTTTGCCCTGCAATGCCGTTATCATTACGCGTCGCACCTCTTTGTTCATGTGAATGTGCGAAACGAGCAACTTATAAAGAAAATTTT
>QHXM01000034.1 GCA_003222945.1 Acidobacteriota bacterium | reverse complement strand
AGTTTCTCCAGCCTCGCGTGCAGCCCGCGCTGCTTCCTCCGCAGCACGACGCGCACGCTCACGCACTTCGTACTCATCACCAAAACGTTCGGCTTCGGCGCGAATGCGATCCGCCCCGTCCGCCAGACTCTCCGCACCCTTGCGCGCAGCGTCTTGCGCAACACGCGCGCCCTCTTCAACACGCCCCTTGATTCCGAACTTTTCATCAAGCTCACGCGCCTTGCGACGCGCCGCTCGCTGCCACTCGTCCAACTTGTCTTTGTAATCAGCCATCAGGTGCTCCTGAAAAAAGCAGAATCCAGAAGTCAGGAGTCAGGAGTCAGAATAAAAGGTGGAAACCGATTTTGTTTTTATTCTGACTTCTGGCTTCTGGATTCTGACTCCTGCTTTTCCCTTATACGTTTGTCGCGGGCTGCGGGTTCAGCTCAGATGGTGCTGCTCCGCGCTCTACGCGGTCGCGCCCCTGTCGCTTGGCTTCATAGAGCGCGATGTCTGCTACAGATATTAACTCACGCCCGGTCGCCGCGCACAGTGGAAATTCGGCTACCCCGAAGCTTGCCGTTATGCGCCCCACTGTGGGAATCTCCATCTCTTTTATGCTCGCGCGAAGACGCTCTGCCACATCCAGGCCGCCTTCAAAATCCGTCTCGGGCAGGATGACCGCGAACTCTTCGCCACCAATGCGCGCAGCCAGATCAATGCCGCGCGTCCCGGCCTGAAGCGTCAGAGCTAGCCGACGAATAGCCTCGTCTCCGGCCTCGTGACCGTAAGTGTCGTTGACCCGCTTGAAATTGTCTATGTCCAGATATAGAAGACAAAAGGGTCGTGTGTAGCGCTGCGTGCGCGTGACTTCGCGCTCAAGCTGACGCTCGAAGCGGCGGCGATTGGCAAGCCCCGTCAGGTGGTCCGTAAAAGCTTCTTCCTCGCAGGTGTCCAGATATTGTTTGAAATCCAAGAGCGTTCGCGCTCGCGCAAGTAACAGATCAATGTCGGTCGGGTCCGTGATGTAGCCGAGCGCTCCGACTTCAGAGTCGCGCCTGTGATCCTGAGCATTGTTGCGCGCAGCGGTCTGAATGATTATAGGCACGAAGCGCGTCTGGGGATTGGCGCGCACGCGACGCGCAAGCTCGTAGCCATCAACTTTAGGCATCATCACATCCGTGATAATTAGATCAGGCTGATAAGCTTCAACAGCCGCCAGACCCTCTTCGCCATCGTTGGCCGTGCGAACTTCATATCCGGCCATTTGAAGAGCGACCGTCAGCAATATGCGTTTGTCCGGGTCGTCGTCAACGACCAGAACGCTGAATTTTCCTACCATAAATTGAAAAACTGTCAGTTGTCCGCTGTCAGTGGTCAGTTGTTTTCGGTCTGTTGAGCCGATTACCTGAAGTCAAAGATTCACCCTGACTAAGCGAACAACTGACAACGGACTACTGACCACTGACCGATTCATAAAATCTGCTTGCGCGCTCTTTCTCTTCGTGATAGAGTGTCGTTTCTTCAGTTCGCTGTCCGCGTTCGCTCGTTTTCAGCCGTTCAAATTTTTCCACGAATCCGTACAAGAACTGAAAAGCGTTTCCCTCGCTATAATTTTACTACCAAGAGGACTTGTTTCCTTACAAAGAATTCCGAATTTTACTCAGGTTCACTTTCAGAGCGTGTAATCAAGCGTTTTCATAGGACACAAGAACTCCAGGCATTAATTTAATCACCAGCTTCTGTTCTTCAAGAGAAATTTTGTTAAGGAACCGAACCCCCATGCTACAAAAACGTGCTTGCGACCTGACTGTTGAAGACCTCGCCGCTTATCTTCGCCAATCAGATTTCGGCAAATACCTGGACGAAGATTTATTGGCCCGCTTCGCCGAAAAATCCTTTGCTGTTGACTACCGCCGACGCCGCTTCATCTACAGCGCAAACGACCCGGCTGACTCGCTCTACGTCATAGCGCGCGGGCGCGTCAAGCTCTGCCGCGTCGAAGACCTTACAGGACGCGAAGCCGTCATAGACATCCTGTCGGCTGGCTCGCTCTTCGGCGAATCGGCTCTCTATGCCGCAGAGCCTAAGCGCGAAAAGTGCGCCGTCGCTTACGAGAGCGCGCGGCTTCTCAAGATACCTGTGGGGGATTTTAAAAAGGGGATGGCGGAGAACCGCGAACTTTATGATTACACCTTTCGCCTAATCGGTCAACGTCTAGCTCGCGCTGAACGCCTCGTAGCAGATTTTGCTTTAGACGCAATCTCCGCGCGTCTGGAAAAGCTTCTACTAGAATTCTCCAAACGCTACGGCGTCCCTGAAACCGATGGCGTACTCATTGACATCTCGCTCCCGCACCGCGAGATAGCATCCATCATTGGCTCAACCCGCGAGAGCATAACGGTCCGCTTGAACGCCATGCGCCGCGACGGTATCATTGATTTCGTCAATCGCAAGATTCTAATCAAGCGCCCGGAATCGCTGGCAACAGCGTGAAGAAGGAAAAAGGTAGAAGGCAAAAGGCAAAAGTATTGCGGAAGCCACGCCTTACTTTTTCCTTTTACCTTTTTACTTTTACCTTATGAGATGTCCGACCTGTAATAAGCCCGCCGAATGGCAAGATAACCCCAATCGCCCTTTCTGCTCCGAACGCTGCAAGCTTATAGACTTTGGCCGCTGGGCTAACGAAGAGTACCGCGTGCCCGTCGTAGAGCCTGCGCAGTCTGCTGAAAAAGAAGAAATATCGTCAGGCTCGGATGAAGAATAGGCTTCAGAACTTGATAATTATAGTTCTGAGGCTCACGCGTAGAGTTTAGAACCGCAACTGTTATCCGTGCGATCTCAACAAAGAAACGAGACTTCGCCCATTCACGTCTTCCTGTTAGAATAATTCAGCGATTTCATCCGAAACTGGAGTTAGTCGAGAATGCAGTCCGCTTTTTTAAGTCACGCGCGCCCGTTAATAATTCTGCTGGCAATCGGCGCGCTCTCAGCTTCCTGTAATAACGCGCCCCCGCCAGTTGTCGTCAACAAAACGGAGACGCCTTCGGGCAAGTTGCCGCCGCGCACAACACTTCCCATGCCGCCGACGACGACCGCCAGCGATTCGGTCAACGCGCAGAGCTTTACTCTGATGAACGACCAGCGCGTGAAGCTCTCCGATTATCTAGGCAAGGTCGTCGTGCTCGATTTTTGGGCGACCTATTGCCCGCCGTGCCGCGCAGAAGCGCCCGAATTGGACGCGCTCCAAAAACGTTTCAGCAGTAAAGGACTGCTCGTCATCGGTCTAAACGTCGGAGGCCCTGATGACCGCCCGTTGATTCCTAATTTCACAGACGGGCTGAAGCTCAAATACACAATGGGCTTCCCAGACCCTGAGATGACATACCTCTTCATGAGCAACGACGACACCATCCCGCAAACGCTCGTCTTTGACCGAAGAGGCCGCGTGCTCAAACACTTCGTAGGCTACGACCAGGCGGTCTCAACAGAGCTTGAGCGCACAGTTCAAGAAGCTTTAGAAGAGAAAGACTAAAAGGAGGGATGAGGGATGAGGGATAAGGGATGAAGAAAAAATGGGATGAAAGCTTTCTACTTCATCCCTCATCCCTCATCCCTCATCCCTTCCAACATGCCCCGTGACATTCCCGTCGGTAATGGCTCGCTGCTCGTCACGTTTGACGAGTCGTATCAGATACGCGACATCTATTTTCCGCGCGTTGGCAAGGAGAACCATTCGGAAGGCCATCCGTTTCGCTTCGGCCTGTGGGTTGATAATGAGTTCTCATGGACAAGCGATAAAGGCTGGACGCGCGAGTTGAATTATCTGAATGAAACTCTCGTCACTGACGTGCGGCTCTTAAACGAGAGTCTAGGCTGCGAGATAATTTCAAACGACGCGGTTGACTCAATCGAGAATATCTTCATACGCCGAATCCTTCTCAAGAATCTCAAAGACACGCCGCGCGAGTTTCGTCTATTCTTTCATCAGGACTTCTACATCTCTGAATCCGAAGTTGGCGACACGGCCTACTTCGATCCTGAGACTCTCTCACTAATTCATTACAAAGGTCAGCGATACTTTCTCATCTCAACGGACGCGCCCGTTGGTGTCGAGACATTTGCGACGGGGCGAAAAGCGTTTCGCGGCGCGGAAGGAACTTGGCGCGACGCAGAGGACGGACGATTGAGCGAAGGCGCTATCACGGAAGGCTCTGTTGATTCGACCATCGGGCGCACGCTCACGGTCGAAGCAGGAGCTACGGCTGAGATGTTCTACTGGATTGCGGCTGGCACTTCTTACCTTGAAGTGTCGAAACTCAACGAACTGGTTCACGCCCGAAGCCCGCGCGAGTTGATTCGTCGCACGAACGATTACTGGCGAGCGTGGGTCAATAAGAACGAGATGGATTTTGGAAACCTCCCGCGCGAAGTCGTGCGGCTCTACAAACGTTCGCTCCTTGTGGTCCGAACGCAGATTGATAACGGCGGCGCAATCCTCGCGGCAAACGATTCCGACGTGACGTTGCGCGCAACGGACCACTACAGCTACTTGTGGCCGCGCGATGGCGCGCTCGTGGCTTACGCGCTCGATCTTGCAGGCTACAGCAACCTGCCTCGCGCATTCTTCGAGTTGTGCGGGAAGATAATCAACCCGGAAGGATATTTTTTGCAGAAGTACAACCCGGACGGCTCGGTCGCATCCGGCTGGCACGCATCGTGGGACCCTTACACCAAGCATCGCATGATGCCGATTCAGGAGGACGAGACGGCGTTGGTCCTATGGGCTTTGTGGAATCACTACGACGAGTTCCGCGACATAGAGTTTGCTCGCTTACTTTATCGCCCGCTGATTAAGCGCGCCGCGAATTTCATGGTGGAGTTCCGAGACGAGCAGACGGGCTTGCCGCAGCCTTCGTGGAATCTCTGGGAAGATCGCAGAGGCATTCACACATTCACTTGCGCGACCGTAGCGGGAGGCTTAACGGCGGCTGCGAACTTTGCGACGTTGTTCGGAGAATCCGAGCTTGCCGAAAAGTATGAGCAAGCTGCACAGGAAGTGCGCGAAGGAATGCGCAGCTTTCTATATCGGTCTGAACTTTGCCGCTTCGCCAGATCAATCACGCCGGACTTAAACGGCGGCTTTGATGTTGACTCTACGATTGACGCTTCGCTCTTCGGCATCTTCTACTTCGGAGCATTCGCGCCAGATGACCCTATCGTGCGAGACACGATGCAGGCGGTCGAAAAGCGTTTGTGGGCGAAGACTGAGGTCGGAGGCGTTGCGCGATACGAAGGCGACGGCTACATGCGCGTGGCCGATGATCTTGAGCGAGTTCCCGGCAACCCCTGGTTCATCTGCACGCTCTGGCTCGCGGATTATCGAATAGCGGCAGCGCGAAATTTGGAAGAGTTGGAGAGCGCCGTTGAGATTCTGGAATGGGTGACGCGGCGTGCGCTGCCTTCCGGTGTATTAGCTGAACAGGTTGATCCTTTGACTGGTGCGCCTCTTTCAGTCTCGCCTCTCACATGGTCGCACTCGACGGTCGTCGCAACCGTCATCGCTTATCTTCGCAAACTTGAAGCACTGATCGCCTGCGAGTCTTGCGGTCGTCCGCTCTTCCGCTATGACCGTCGTGCGCGAAGAGTTTACAGCTAGCGACGCGCTCTTCTTCACCTTTTCCTTTTGCCTTTTACCTTTTGCCTTGTAGATAATGGTGGCACTGTGAGAAAAGCTAAAATCCTTGCCACACTCGGGCCTGCTTCGCGCGAGCCTGTGATGATTGAGGCGCTTCTGGCTGCGGGCGCAAACGGCGTGCGAATAAATATGTCGCACGGCACACAGGACGAGCACGCGGAATCGATCGCGCGCGTTCGAGCCGCAGCCGAAAGAATGCAGCGTCCCGTCTCCATCCTGGTCGATCTCTCCGGTCCGAAAATCAGAACGGGCGTTTTGAAGAACGGCCAGCCCGTTCAGCTTGAGGCGAACGCGCTTTTCACAATCACTACAAGGTCTGTTGCGGGCGATGCGCGCGAAGTCTCCACGAACTATGCTGGAATGGCGCGCGATGTGAAACCGGGAGCGCGACTGCTTCTCGATGATGGGTTAATTGAGCTTCACGTCGAGCGCACGACTGACACGGACGTTATCTGTCGAATCGTCAACGGCGGAACTTTGGGCGAGCGCAAAGGAATAAATCTTCCCGGCGTAATTCTTCCGATTCCCTCTTTGACGGACAAGGACCGGCGCGATCTTCAGTGGGCTGTGCGACAGGGAGTTGATTATATAGCGCTCTCTTTCGTTCGCCGCGCGCAGGATTGTCTTGAGACGAAATCACTGATAAAGAGCGCTGGAGGTCGCCAGCCGCTCGTAGCCAAAATCGAGAAGGCCGAAGCGATTGATAACCTTGAAGAGATAATCGCCGCTGCGGACGGCGTGATGGTTGCGCGCGGAGACCTGGGCGTTGAGACGAGCGTCGAGCTTGTTCCCGTCTATCAGAAAAGAATTATAGAGCAGTCGAACCTTGCGAGTAAGTTTGTAATCACCGCAACACAGATGTTGCAGTCTATGGTCACGAACCCGCGCCCCACGCGCGCAGAAGCGTCCGACGTTGCGAATGCTGTCTGGGACGGCTCGGACTGTCTTATGCTCTCGAACGAAACAGCGATGGGGCAGAACCCTGTGGCCGCAGTCGCAACGATGGCGCGCATAATCGAATCCGCAGAGAAAGGAAGACCGACAGGTTCGAGCGAAGTTCACAAGTGGGCAGGAAAGCAATCGGGCAAGTTCAGCCGCGCACTCTGCGAAGCAGCAGCGTTCGCAGCCGAAGAGATGGACATAAAGACCACCGCTGTCTTTACTGAATCCGGCCTGATGGCACGAAGGCTCTCCGCGCTTCGACCGGACCAACGCATCGTGGCGCTGACGAATTCAAGAGAGGTGCGAAACGAGTTGGCTCTGATCTGGGGCGTAGAGCCATGCGTTATTCCGCAATGCGAAAGCACGGAAGAGATGGTTAAGACTGGCGAGCGTGCGCTTCTGGAAGCAGGCTACGTGCATCAGGGCGAGATGGTCGTGCTGATGGCAGGTAAGTTATCAGGATTAGGATTGTCGAGGTCAGTTAAGCTGCACGAGATTGGAGACGTTGACGCGCAGCAATAAAGTAAGAAGAGAAGCTATCCACGAATTCACACGAAATAACACGAAGAGAAACAGATTCTTTATTCGAGTTATTTCGTGGATGCTTTTCCTCTTATGCTCTTTCAGAGAGCACTAATTCTTTACTTGAGCCAATCATTAATACAGATTGAAGTTGTATTCAATCTGAATGTACTGCGAAACACGATGCCCATCCTTCATAGCAGGAGTAAATCCAATCATCCTTGCCGCAGCAATTGCTCTCTCATTCAAACCATAAGGAAGACCGGATACAACACTAATGTTGGTCACCTGTCCAGAGGCCGAAAAGACTGCTCTCAGAATAACAGTTCCAGAGACTTGATTCTTACGCGCTTCTTCCGTGTACTGCGGTTCAGGACGCGAAAGTATGCGCGCCTTCACTGTGACTTCTGAAGGGTTGAAGATTCTGTTGTAATCTTCAGTAGTGGTCTCTTTAGTATTACCTGCATTATTGCTTTGCTGTGGCTCGCCGCTGCCTGGGCCCAAGCCGCCGCTAACCATCCGAGTATTATCTGCACTGCCACTTTGCTGTGAAGGTTCGTTTCTCTTTGTCTCACTCCTGTTTGCATTGATAGAGATATTACTTGGGGCGTCGCTTCTCTTATTTGATTCAATGACGCCCTGATTTGAAGAACTCTGAGGGCTGGATGAAACGGATTCATCTGTATTGGCCGTCTGGTTATCAGAACTGGCGCTCAGGTTGTTCGAATTGTTTGGTGTAGAGCTTTTCTGTATTGCTAAATAGAGG
>QHXM01000033.1 GCA_003222945.1 Acidobacteriota bacterium | reverse complement strand
AGGCGCTATCTTCATGCAAGCCCGGCAGCCCTTTCATAACCACGACTTTGAAGCGTGCTGTCCCACTCTTTTCAAGAGCGAACCAGAGATGATATGCGACTAAATCTTCAAAAGCGTAAACTCTGACGGTTTCGTTTGCGAACTGTTGTCCTTGAGTCATCTGTACACCGAACTCCTCCCACGCGCACCAAATATTATTTTCGTTCTGCCTGATGAGCGTCACCACTCCGGCCAGAAAGAGCCAACTGCCCAGAAGAAGCGCGACCGTGTATTTAGCTTCGACGGGACGCAACCCGTTGATGCTCACTGCCGCAAGAATCGCATACGGTCCGGCGACAATGATTAAGTGGCGCGTGCCCCAGATTGATTGCGGCAATATCCAGCTTATTACGAAGGCCAGGACGAGCGGCAGGAATGAGAAACAGAGTAGCACGGTGATGCTGGTCGAATAGTTTGTCTCTGCGCTTCGGCTCTTTTTCAACTTCTGCCAAACCAGTGCGAGCAGAGGCAGGCCGAAGAGCAATAGACTTGCGATGAGAATCGAAAGAACAAAAGGTTGCTCAGCGGAACTCTGTCTATAATAAAAAGGCTCGTTAAGCAGTTCAAAAAACTGCGCCAGGTCTGCAAGACGCGGGCGCGCAACCCAGCCTATGTTTTGCGCCAGTCCCTGACCACGCTCGGCAGTTGCGATGCCGTAAACCCACGGGCTGAAGCAGAGCAAGAGAACTGCGACCGAAATAAGGAATTGACGACGAAGGTCGTGCCTTCGTAAATAGAGATAGAAACTCTCTACGGCCACGACCATCCAGCCATAATAGTGCGTGTAAACAAGCAACAGGTTGATTGCAAACAGAACCAGAAGCTGTCTTCGGGCGACAACCTCTGATCTGAGGAGTTTGACAAAGAGCCAGAGCGAGCAGAGCGTCAGGAGCAGAAGCAGGCTATACATACGCACTTCCTGCGCGTACTTAATCAGATAACCATTGACGGCCATTAACAGTAACGCAAGATAAAGCTCAGCCCGTTTGAGTCCCAACTCGCGGCAAAGAAGTAGGAACGGAACGATTGCCGCCACGCTCAGGATCGCAGGCAGCAGTCGCAGCCAGATCAACGACTCGCCCCCTATACCAATCCAAATCTTTAGCAGCGCATAAAAAAGCGGCGGATGCACTACGTCTGCGGCAACGAAGCTAAGCATCCTGGTCCAAGCGTAACGCGCAGCATGGACGCTGAATATCTCATCAAACCAGAGACAGGCAGAGGTCAGATGCCATAGTCTTGAACTTATGTAGAGGCTTGCGATTAAGATGAAGAGAGCGATGTGTGAGAGGCGCGGGCTGCGAAATTCGGATTCTCTAAGTTGAGATTCGATCTGACCTGCTTTGTCCATTCAAATTCGCCCGCAACTGAGAAATGTTCTGTGCAGACGCTTGCAACGCACGCACAAGAAAAAGCGGCGTTCATACTACTACGCTTCGGACTAACTTAAGTATTGATTTGAAACTACTGTTTTGAGCCGGAACTTCTGAGATGCTTTGTTGTCCCTTCAGTGACGCTGAAGCTTGAAGGGATGAATTCGTTCGTGTCGGCTGAGCGCAATGAACGTGGTTCTGCGCTCTCCTTTATCGCATCAGGTTTTGTCGGCAGTTCATTTTCGGAAGCTTTAAGGAGATTTTTGCTTGCGAACAATCCGTTAATCATCAGCCCAATGCCAACGAAGAAAGGCAGCACGCCTATGACCCATGCGCGGCTTAGAATCTCTACGGCGACTCTCGGCAGATCAAGCCCGCGTATAAGACCTTCGGTGATAACATAAAGGAAGATCATCAGCCCGACGCCAACGCAACTCGTGATGATGCCGCCCTTGATTTCATTGTAGCGTTTGACCTCAGGCGTTATTCCGCTCTCGCGCTCAAGCTCCTGTTTGCGCCTTTTACGCTCCTCTTGCGAGAGGAACATGTCCGCCACCCATGTCTTGCTCCAATCCAACTTCTCTTCGGTCTCGCGCGAATCCACGACCTGACGCACGGCATAAAGATTCGCACCGCACAGGTTACAGAATTTCATCTCTTCATTCTGGTTCGCGCCGCACTTGGGACAGAACATAACGTGCCTCCCGCCTTAGATTTCCTGCACTGCTTACGATGATTATAAACACAATGTTCTGACTTTGCAGAATAGCACTCGCGCGCGTGCGCTTTTTGCCTTTCGCTACATGAGTCCTGTAAGATTCACTTTCTTCAAACCTGAGCAGAAGGAGCGTTTCCTGTAGATGATTAAGACTGTGGAGTGGACCGGCGAAGGCGTTCGCATGTTAGACCAGCGCATACTGCCTACGGAAGAGAAGTACATAATGCTTCGCTCATACGAAGAGGTCGCGGACGCAATAAAGAAGATGGTCGTGCGCGGCGCTCCCGCAATTGGCGTTTCAGCCGCAATGGGTGTTGCGCTCGGCGCGAAGCAGTCTGTCGGAACATCCGTCGCTGATCTTGAATACGACTTCGATTACATGTGCGAAGTGCTGTCAAAGACGCGACCAACGGCTGTCAATCTCTTCTGGGCTATTGAGCGTATGCGCAACGCCTTTAGCCGCGCGAAGGCTGAAACGGAAGATGTGGAGGAGATAAAGGAGCGCCTCGTCACAGAAGCACAAAAGATTTATGACGAAGACATAGAGGCCAACCGCAGATTGGGACGCTTCGGCGGCGAGTTGATACAGGACGGTGCGAGCGTTCTGACGCACTGCAACGCGGGCGCGCTCGCAACCGCAGGAGATTACGGCACGGCTCTGGGAGTCATACGCGGAGCACGCGACGCTGGCAAGCGCGTTGCAGTAATAGCTGACGAGACTCGCCCCTTTCTTCAAGGCGCGCGTCTAACCGCATGGGAGTTGGCAAAGGACGAGATTCCCGTCACACTCATCACGGACAACATGGCCGGGCACGTTATGAAGCAAGGCAAAGTTGATGTGGTCGTTGTTGGCGCGGACCGCATCGCCGCCAACGGCGACACGGCGAACAAGATTGGAACTTACATGGTCGCAGTTCTTGCCAAGCAGCACAACATTCCCTTCTACGTCGCCGCTCCCATCTCAACTCTGGACCTCTCGCTCGAATCGGGCGAAGAGATTCCGATTGAAGAGCGCGACGCGCGCGAAGTAACACACGTGCGCGACCACAAAATCGCACCCGACGGCATAGAGGTTTGCAACCCCGCCTTCGATGTGACGCCGAATGAATTGATTGCTGCCATCATCACCGACAAAGGCGTCGCGAGGCAGCCTTACAAGGAAAGTTTGCGTAAATTTGTTGAAGGATAAGATGTGTCAGGCGGCGAAGCGGCTCTGCTTCCACCAATCGAGAGTCTTTCGCAAGCCTTCTTCGAGACCAACACTCGGCTCATATCCTAAAAGCTCTCGTGCTCGTGTTATGTCCGCAAGACTGTGGCGCACGTCTCCTGCGCGCGGCTCTCTGTATTCGGCCTGAACGTCTCCGCGCCCCGTAATCTTTTTCATCGTATTGAGAAGTTCGTTGAGCGTGATTCTCTCGCCGCGAGCCACGTTGATGATGTGGCCTACGCCTTTCGTAGTCTCGGCTGCGAGTAGATTAGCGGCGACAACGTCCGCGATGTAGGTGAAGTCGCGCGATTGCTCGCCGTCGCCGTAGATGATGGGGCGCTCATCGCTCAGGAGCGCACTCGTGAAGCGCGAGATGACGCCTGAATATTCCGAGCTTGGGTCTTGACGCGGCCCGAAGACATTGAAGTAGCGTAAACTAACAGTCTCAAGTTTGTATGCTCGCGTAAAGACCTGGCAATAGTATTCGCCAACGAGCTTTGCGACGGCGTAAGGCGAAAGCGGGTCGGGGCGCATCTCTTCCGCTTTGGGAAGCTGTGGCTGGTCTCCGTAAGCGGAACTCGACGCTGCGTAAACGACACGCCGAACGCCCCTCTCTCTAGCCGCGTTGAGCAGAGAGAAGGTCGCATCAACACAGGCCACATGAGTTTCGACAGGATTCTTTACGGAGCGCGGGACGGATGGAATCGCAGCCTCGTGAAAGACAAGTTCAACATCTTCCAGAACGCGCCGCAACGCATCTGCATCCGCAAGGCTCGCCTCGTGGAAATCAATCTCGCCTTTTATCTCTTCCACATTCTTTCTGTAGCCCGTCGAAAGATCATCAATCACGCGCACACGCGCACCCTTCAAGGCCAGCGCTTGAGCTATGTGTGACCCTATGAACCCAGCGCCGCCTGTGACAAGTACGATTCCTGAAAGACTCATAAAAGAAGTGATGAGTGATGAGTGATGAATGATGAGTAAGAGCTTGGTTTTTGCTCATCACTCATTACTCATCACCCATCACTGCTTTATCTACCTACTCCGACGTAATCGAATCCGAGTTCGCGCATGTCCTCGGGTTCGTATATGTTGCGCAGGTCTGCGATCTTTGGCGAGCGCATGAGAGTGCGTATGCGCTCCATATCGAGTGCGCGAAACTGATTCCACTCGGTCATGAAGATAAGTACGTCAGCGCCTTCGACTGCCGCGTACTCGTCCTCGGCGTATGCAACGTCCGGGAGAAGTTTTCTCGCTTCGTCTCTTGCCACAGGATCGTAGGCGCGCACTCTGGCGCCGCGCTCCAGAAGGTCTCGTATGATGTCAATGGACGGAGCGTCGCGCATGTCGTTCGTCTCGGGCTTGAATGAAAGGCCGAGGACGGCGATTGCTTTGCCCTTTAGGTCACCAGCCAATCTCTCAATCTTCGGAATCATACGAGCGCGCTGACGATGATTCACCGCAACGACCGCATCAACAATTAACGATTCTCCGCCGAACTCGCGCGCAACCGATTGTAGTGCCCGCGTATCTTTGGGAAAACATGAGCCGCCGAAGCCCGGACCGGGATGCAGAAACTTGCGCCCTATGCGGCGGTCCATTCCCATAGCACGCGCAACGTCATGCACGTCGCAGCCTATTAGATCGCACAGGTTGGCAATCTCGTTTATGAAGGAAATTTTCGTTGCAAGAAAAGCGTTCGCCGCGTATTTGGTAAGCTCTGCTGCTTCGAGCGAGGTGATGACGAACGGCGTCTCTATCAGGTAGAGCGGACGGTACAGGTCTTTCATGATCGCAATCGCCTCTTCATCCCGGCTCCCGATGACGACGCGGTCCGGGCGCATGAAGTCGTCAATCGCCGCGCCCTCACGCAGGAACTCAGGGTTAGAGACGACGCCGAAATTGTTTCGCCCTTTCTGGTAATCGCGTATGAGCTTGCGAAGCCGTTCGCCAGTGCCCACGGGAACGGTTGACTTGGTCACAATCACCTTGTAGCCGTTCATGTACTCTGCAATTGAGCGCACAGCCGTCTCTATGTATTTTAGATCGGCTGAGCCATCTTCACGTGGAGGAGTTCCGACTGCGAGGAAGATTACTAACGATTGCTCGACGGCAGCTTTCAGATCGGTCGTAAAATGCAGACGACCGGCATGTGTGTTCTTAGCGACTAACTGTTCGAGGCCAGGCTCGTAGATGGGGATTATTCCGTCCGAGAGGCGCGCAATCTTTTCCCGGTCCACATCAACGCACGTCGCATCAACACCGAATTCCGCAAAGCACGCTCCGGTCACAAGTCCGACGTAGCCAGAACCAATTACCGCAATATGCATTTCGTCAGCGTGAACCGAATGTTCGTAAATCGTGAACCGTAAATCGTAGATAGAGGAAAGCGGTTTTAGCCATTTACGATTTACGGTTCACGATTTACGAGTAAGCAAAACCTTGCGGGTCACGCGCGCAAGTGACATGCGCGTGACCCGCAAGGTTTTAGTTAGTTGGCCGTGCGGCTGATGGGCCGACACGGGATGAATGATCTTCTGCCCGATGATTCTACTACCTGGTCGGGCTGACCACAGTGACGTTACCACCGAAGTTAAGGTCGTTATTGCCGCTCCGACCGGCGAGGATCGCTGCTGCGATAGCGCCACCCGCTGCGAGCAACAGGGCCGCCAGAGCACCGCCACCGATGCCCTTCATGCCCGGCAGTGCAAGGCGCGTGCAGCGTGTTCCCGGCGTTGCCTGTCCGGCAGTGTCCTGCGAACCGGCAGCGATCTGCGAGACCTTGCTTCCAGCGCGAAGCTCAACCTTACCAACCTGCGTAGCGACGATTGTATTGCCGCACTCAGTGTCAATCGAGAAAGCGTCGGCCTGCGTGTTGTCGGCAATCACCGCTCCGTCCTTGGTGTTGACGGTTGCGGAGATGCCAGCCGGTACGGATACGCGGGCACGTCCAGATTGAAGAACACCCGTGATGCCCGTCTGGCTAAAGCTCACCTTCATGACTGTGCTCGGTAAAAGTTCTACACGACCCAATTTGCCGAGGCTGAGTGTTGCGCTTGAGTTAGCAGCCGTTTCAATGGTGCTGTCTGTGAAGACAGTCGCACCGGAAATTGCGCTCTGGCCGTTGACGGTGACCTGACCGGAGACCGACAATTCGCCCGAAGCTCCTGTTTGGCCCAACTGTCCAGGCGTAGCAAGCACTACCATCGAGTACACGCTCAAGACGGCTACTGCAAGGCTCAACGCGATGGACTTGCGGCTCCAAGTTCTGCTGATCATTAATTCTCCTCCCGTAATGTGAAAAAAGTTTTTTAGAGCGCGCCGCGTGAAACCCTTTGGGATTCAACGCGGGAGGTGGACGTTTTTGTCTTTCTCGCTAGACCCACCTCGACTTTTCAAATCCGACCGCGCGAAACATTCCTTAAAAAAGCAGGGATGAAAGCCTCTCAAGGGCTTCAATATCTCCGTCTTTTTACACGAATCCTGACTCTGTGTCAACAAAGATTTACTTAATGGTGGCATTAACTTAGCACACTCTATTGGCTTTTTCCAGATAAATTTACGGATGGGCGGCAGACCTTCTGAAAATGGCCTCGCGCACGCCTAATCCTTATAAATTTCAATCACGGGCTGCCCGTCAGCGCCGACGCGACCCCTGTACATGCCGGATGTGCTGAAAGACTGAGCGATATTGCCATCTTTATCCAGAGCAATGAGGCCGCCGTTGCCCCCTAATTTCACGACCTTTTCGATTACAGCGTCGGCAGCCGCCTTCACCGAAAACCCTTTGTACTCCATCAAAGCTGAGAGATCGTGCGCTACGACGGAGCGTATGAAATATTCTCCGTCGCCCGTTGCGGAGACTCCGCAGGTTCGATTGTTTGCGTAAGTGCCTGCGCCGATAATTGGCGAGTCGCCAACTCTGCCCCACTTCTTGTTGGAGATTCCACCAGTAGAAGTCCCGGCTGCAAGGTTTCCATCCTGATCTAAAGCGACTGCGCCAACCGTGCCGTACTTATGATCAAGCTGGTCGCCGTGATCTTTCTCCTGCTTCTTATCCTGCTGCGTCTTGTTCTTCTCCTCTTCAGCCTTCTCGCGTTGCAGAGCTTTCCAGCGAGACTCGACATAGAAGTAGCTTTGAGGAACTAACTCGACGCCCTGCTCTTTGGCGAAAGCCTCTGCGCCTTCGCCGACCATCATGACGTGTTTTGATTTTTCCATAACCATGCGCGCAAGGCTTATTGGATTTTTGATGTGCTTGAGCGATGCGACCGCGCCCGCCCTGAGCATCCTGCCTTCCATGATCGAGGAATCAAGCTCGTTCGTTCCTGCGCTGGTAAAGACAGCACCCTTGCCAGCGTTGAAGAGCGGAGAGTCTTCCATAAAGCGAATTGCGGCCTCAACAGCATCAAGACAAGGTCCGCCCTTCTTTAGAATTCCGTAGCCAGTCATCAGAGCTTCAGTGAGCGCCGC
>QHXM01000032.1 GCA_003222945.1 Acidobacteriota bacterium | reverse complement strand
CAGCTTTTCATCTTCGTGCGCGTAGGAGTAGAAGACTTCAACAGGTCTGTCTGGTTGAGGCTCCACAGTCTTGCAAAACTCCTTTCCGGGTCTGCCGAGACTATAACATTATTCGCCTTCAATCGGTGCGCCCGATTCTTTCCAAGCCTTCCACCCGCCAGCCATTGAAGAGACATCGTAGTAGCCCATGCGCTGCAACGCTTCGGCTGCGAGGGCTGAGCGGTAGCCGCCGCCGCAGTAGAGTATGAGTTCTGTGCCTTTGTCTGGGATGAGGCGTTCGATGTCGCGCTCTATGATGCCTTTGCCTAAATGCTCTGCGCCTGCTGCGTGGCCTTGCTCCCATTCGTTATCTTCGCGCACGTCAATCAAGCGCACCTCGTCGCCTGAGTTGATTCTTTCGAGTGTGGATTCGACGGAGATTTCGTGTATGCGGCGCTTTGCTTCGTCAACGAGCTTTAGAAATTCGGGTGAATGTTCCATAAACCTTTATGCTCGCTTTCTGTGGGATGTTAATACTCGAATGCCGGATACTGGCTTAGTTTAGGAGAAAGGAATTAACAGGGATGGACAGGATTGACAGGATGAAAGAAGAGGGAAATGGGGAAAGGTGAAAGGGAAAAGGTATTTGTCTTCTCCCTTTGCCCTTTACCCATTTCCCCTTTTATCCTGTTCATCCTGTCCATCCCTGTTTGAATCATTCTCACGGAAACTGAACCTCTACCAGATTATACCCGCTCTTGACTTTCATTTTACGAGTTTGTTTAGATGGTCAGGCTCTAAATACTCTTTTCGGAGGTTCCTCCTAGATGTATAGAAAGTCTATCAGTCTCGTGTTGGTTCTGGCCTGCCTTGCGCTCCTCGCTGGATGCGGAAAGAAGGACGATCAGATCAGCACCTTTATCAGCGACGTAAACTCCTTCACGGATGAATTGGTGAAGAAGGTGGATGCCGCGCCCAATCCTTCGCAGGGCTTGGACGACGCTCAGAGTTATCTGGATTCACGCAAGAGTGAAATCAAAGGTAAGTTTGATTCCATTAAGAACATAGGCGAGAACCAGGTAACGGAAGACACCAAGAAGAAGTTGCAGGAGAACATGTTTCAAGACGGGATGAAGGTCGGCCAACTGACAGCCAAGTACGGCTCAGACCCGGAGTTGAGTCCCAAGGTAAAGAAGTTGACGCAGGATTTCCAGGACCTGTTCAAGATGTAGGCTCATCGGAAAGACTTTTCGCCCTCGTCCGCTCCTTCATTATCAGACAATAGCTCACGGCAAGCCTAACACCTGTGACCCGAAAGCAGGTTGGCTTGCCGTGTCTCTTTGGAAGAAAGATGAAAGACGGACTATAATAACCGCTCTTTTCGATTCACAATGAGATTAACCAGGCCGCCAGCCTGTGCTGTGGCAGAGCGAGCCGTAGCGCGTTTGCGTTCATACCGAGCAGCAGCCGCACTTGTAATGACAGACTGGCGCAAAAAGTGAGGATTAAAATTGGCTAGCGAACAATTCGACGTTACGGTTATAGGCAGCGGTCCGGGCGGCTATGTGGCAGCGATTCGCGGCGCGCAGTTGGGCTTGAAAGTTGCGCTGGTTGAAAAGGACAAGCGACTGGGCGGCACATGCACCTTGCGCGGCTGCATCCCTACGAAACAACTCCTGATGTCCGCGCACATCTACGAGCAGATGCAGCACGCTGCGGACTTCGGCGTGCAGGCAACAGGCATCCAACTCGCCTTCGCAGACGTTCAGAAGCGCAAAGAACGGGTCGTGACCAAAAACTCTAAGGGCATAGAGTTTCTGATGAAGAAGAACAAGATCACTGTCTTCAAAGGCACAGGCCGCCTCTCTCTTCCCGGCAAAGTTGTGGTCCGTGGCGACGACGGGCAGGAGCAGACCATCAACACGCGCAACATCGTTATAGCAACAGGCTCGGTCGTGCGCCCTATTAAAGGCTTCGAGACCAATGGCGAGCGAGTGGTCAATTCGGACCACATACTTGAATTAAAGGACGTTCCGAAATCTCTGATTGTGATGGGTTCTGGCGCAGTCGGCGTCGAATTCGCTTCCGTCTATTCTCGCTTCGGCGCTGACGTGACGATTGTTGAATTGTTGCCGCGACTTGTCCCGCTCGAAGACGAAGAGGTCTCGAAAGAGTTGGAGAGAGCCTTTCGCAAGCGCAAGATTAAAGCTCAAACGGGGACAAAGCTTGAGAAGGTGGAGAAGACCGACGGTGGGGTGCGAGTAACGGGCAAAGACGGTAGCGGCAAAGAGGTCACTCTTGAAGCAGAGATGCTGCTCGTCGCCGTCGGGCGTATGCCTTACCTTGAAGGCTTAGGTCTTGAAGGAACGAAGATAAAGGTCGAGCGCGGCTTTGTTCAGGTTGATGAATACCTCAGAACGGGCGAGCCGAACGTCTATGCAATAGGCGATGTCATTGCGACACCGCTTCTAGCGCACCTCGCATCGAAAGAGGGAATCCTGGCAGTCGAACAGATTGCAGGTGAGAAGAACGTGCATCCGATTAACTTGCGACTCGTTCCATCCTGTACCTACTGCGATCCTGAAATCGGCTCAGTCGGACTGACTGAAGCGAAGGCGCGCGAGATGGGCTACGACGTGCGAGTCGGCAAGTTTCCTTTCTCGGCATCAGGAAAGGCGCGCATCATAGGTGAAGAGGAAGGCTTCGTTAAGATCGTCAGCGAATCTAAATACGACGAGGTTCTGGGCGTTCACATCATCGGACCACACGCGACGGAGATAATCGCAGAAGCCTGCGTAGGGATGCAGCTTGAAACAACAGCAGAAGAATTGGGTCGCACGATTCATGCTCACCCGACCGTCTCCGAAGCAGTGATGGAAGCGTCGGAAGACGTTCACAAACTGGCGATACATTTTTGAAAAGCAGGAGTCAGGAGTCGGAATCCAGAAGTCAGTACCACCTGCTGCAAGCGGGTGGGGGAACGAAGGGCGGAGGGATGAGGGCGGAAGGATGAAGTAAAGACAGACAGCTCTTTCAATTCATTCATCCCTCATATTGCCCACCTGCTACCGCAGGTGGTACTGACCCGTTCTTTATGAAGCAACAAAACCCTACATCAAGTGAAGCGCAGCAGGACGTGAACGCGCCCAAGCTTACTTGCACAAGCGAGACGACGTTAAAGCCTGACGGGATGCTGGAGCTTTATCGCTATCTGAAATTGACAAGGCTCGTAGAAGAGCGGCTTGTGAATCTCTATCGTCAAACGAAGGTCGTAGGCGGCGTGTTTCGTTCGCTCGGACAGGAGGCAACCGCGGTCGGCTCTGCTTACGCTCTGAAGCCGGAGGATTTCGTCACGCCCTTGATACGCGACCTGGGCGCGGTGCTTGTTAAAGGCATCAGGCCACGAGAGATTTTCGCGCAGTACATGGCGAAGGCTTGGGGGCCGTCGGGCGGGCGCGATCTCAACATTCACTTCGGCGATATGTCCAAAGGTTTCGTAGGACCAATCTCTCATCTTGGTGACATGATTCCTGTGATGACCGGAGTGCTTCTGGCAGCGCGTATGCAGAAGAAGGATTTGGTTGCGCTCGCTTACATAGGTGACGGAGGGATGAGCACGGGCGCTTTCCACGAAGGCTTGAACTTCGCGGCTGTTCAGCGTCTGCCGTTAATCATCATGGCGGAATACAATTACTACGCATATTCTACGCCGACCTCAAAGCAAACGGCTGTCAAAGACCTTGCTGAAAAGGCTGCGGGCTACGGCATACCGGGTCACATAGTTGACGGCAACGACATCATCGCCTGCTACGAAGTGACACGGCGGGCTGCGGAGTACGCGCGTGATGGCGGCGGCGCAGTTCTTATCGAAGCCAAGACATATCGCCGCAAAGGTCACGCGGAGCACGACGACCAGCGATACGTTCCGCCAGAAGAGATAGAATGGTGGGAGAAGAACAACGACCCCGTTGACCGCTACGAAAATTATTTGACTGAAAAGAAGATCAGTACGCGCGAGCGGCTCGAAGAGATAACGACGGACATCAACCGCGAGTTGGATGAAGACGTAGCCTGGGCTGAATCGTCACCGATGCCTGAAGCTGAGCAGGCGGCTTACGGAGTCTTCGACAACAATACTGTGCCACCTGCGTTTAGGCCGAAGGTTTTAAAGAGGTAATAATGCTAATTCCAGCCGACCGCACGAAAGCGCGAAGAATTCTGGCAACAGACCTTGTGGCTTCTAAAGCGGGAGGAGAGATGGGACTGGTTTATGCCGAAATCGAACTCATCAGCGGTGACGACCTCGTGCTATATCGTCGTGGCTATATTAAGGAAGAAGAGATTAAAAGATTGAAAGTCTCTGCTCTGGTTGATAGCGGTGCTGAGATGTTAGCGATCAATGAACAGGTCAAACAGCACCTCAATCTCTTCGTGCTGGACACTCAGCGCGCCGAACTTGCCGACGGCTCTAAAGTCGAGTTGGAGGTTGTTGGTCCGGTTGAGATACGCTTTGCTAATCGCCGCGCTAGTGTTGATGCAATAGTGCTGCCCGGCGACGTACAAATACTTCTCTGCGCAATCCCGATGGAAGAGATGGATGTTCTCGTTGACACCAAACGGCAACAGCTTATAGTCAATCCAGCGCATCCCGATAAGCCTGAAAAGTTATTGAAGTGAATTCCAAAACAATGTCAACGACTCTGAAAAAAGAACACAGATCAAATCGCCCGGCGCGCGGTGGCCTTGCCACGTTCGTTGAAGCGATACGTCAAGGCATCTGGGAAGAGATGGAGCGCGATGCTTCGGTCTTCTGCATAGGCGAGGACGTGGGCGTCTATGGCGGTGCGTTCAAGGTGACGGATGGACTCTTGGACGAGTTTGGCGAAGACCGTGTGATTGACACGCCGATTTCTGAAGCGGCGATTGTCGGCGCGGCTTGCGGTGCGGCGCTTATGGGGATGCGACCCGTCGCGGAGTTTCAGTTCATAGACTTCATCTCCGCAGGGTTTGACATGCTGACCAACTATGCAGCGAAGTGTCGCTATCGCTGGGGCGCAAACATCGCGGCTGTGTTTCGTGGTCCATGCGGAAGCGGCGTTCACGCCGGACCATTTCATTCAGTCAACGCGGAATCGTTCTTCCTGAACACAGCAGGCTTGAAGATTGTTGAGCCTTCGACTGCTTACGACGCGAAGGGATTAATCAAGGCCGCTATACGCGACCCGGACCCTGTAATCTTCTTCGAGCATAAGAAACTCTATCGCCTGCCGCGTCTCAGAGAAGAGTTGCCGGAGGATGATTACATTGTTGAGATTGGAAAGGCGCGAATAATGCGCGAAGGGCGTGACCTTTCTATCATCACCTTTGGCGCGCAGGTTCTGACTGCGCTCGACGCGGCTGAGGAGTTGGAGAAGGAAGGCTTGGATGTTGAAGTGATAGACCTTCGCACGCTCTCTCCTTTGGACAAGACGACGATTCTCAATTCTGTGAAGAAGACAAGTAAAGTTCTGGTGCTTCACGAAGCATCGCGCACGGGCGGCATAGGCGGCGAGATTGCTGCCATCATTGCGGAAGAAGCTTTCGAGTGGTTGGACGCGCCCGTTGTGCGTGTCGCTTCGATTGACACGCCCGTGCCTTATTCGCCGCCGCTCGAAGAATATTATCTGCCGCAGGTTAAAGACGTGCTTGATGCGGCGCGAAAATTGGCGAGATATTAATAAAGCAGAAGTCAGGAGTCAGAATCCAGAATAAAAATTTAAGGCTAGTTGATGACAAGCTTCAAAGTGAAGGGTTATGCCAAAGTATATTATTGAGCGCGAGATTCCGGGCGCGGGAGATTTGTCTGCACAGGATTTACAGTCAATCTCGCAAAAATCTTGCAGCGTTCTGAAAAATGTGGGGCCGCAGATTCAGTGGGTTCAAAGTTTCGTGACGGGCGACAAAGTTTACTGAGTCTATATAGCGCCGGGCGCAGAGATGATTCGTGACCACGCAGAGCAGGGCGGATTTCCCGCCAACACTATTTCGGAAGTTAAGTCGGTCATTGACCCGACAACAGCAGAAGGGTGAAAAGCAGAATTCAGAAGTAAGGAGTCCGAGAGTCAGAATAAAAGAAAAGCAGATTGCAGCCTTTTCATTCTGGATTCTGACTCCTGACTTCTGAATTCCAGGAGTTTTTTATGAGCACAGAAGTTGTGATGCCGCAGATGGGCGAGTCCATCGCCGAGGGAACGATCACGCGATGGTTGAAGAAGGTGGGCGACCGCGTTGAGCGCGACGAGCCTTTGTTTGAAATCTCTACGGACAAGGTTGACGCGGAGATTCCTAGTCCAGGCGCAGGCGTGCTAACAGAGATTAAGTTCAAAGAGGGCGAGACGGTCGAAGTCAATAAGGTCGTGGCCGTACTTGATGGCGGTGAAGGCGCGTCCCCATCAAACGGAGGTGCGAGCGCGGCTGAAGTCTCAGCACCTGCATCGCAGGCCACAGCCGTCTCAGAGCCGCCGCCACCGCCGCTCATAATGAAGACTGAACAGCCGACAGCGCAAGCCGCAAAGCAGCAAGCGCCGCCGTCGCAGCAGCCTTCTGCTACAACTGCGACACCTTCGCCAGCCAAAGCGGAAGAGAGTAAACCCGCTCAGGCTTCTGCGCAAGCCGCGCAATCTCCCGCGCCTTCCGCTGAAAGGAGCGGCAACGGACACGAGCAAAGTGTCGAAGAGTTGCGGCGCACCAAGTCAAGCCCACTGGTCCGCAACATAGCGCGCGAGCATGGCATAGATATCTCACGGCTAGAAGGAACAGGTATGAGCGGTCGCGTTACGAAGAACGACATTCTGAGCTTCATTGAATCCGGGGCTGCCATGACTCCGCGACAGGCCATGCAAAGTGGCGCAGGAGGAGCACAGGCGCAGACTGCCTCGACTGTGCAGCAAGCGCCGTCCATTCAAGCGCCGCCCGTCACTCAGCCCGCCGCAGAAGATCGCGTTGAGCAGATGAGCGTGATGCGCAAGAAGATCGCGGAGCACATGACGCTCTCGCGCAGAACGAGCGCGCACGTTACGACCGTTTATGAGATAGACATGACGCGCATCGCACGACTGCGCGACGAGCACAAGCGCGAGTTTCAGGAGCGCACAGGCACGAAACTGACCTACATGCCTTTCATCTTTCAGGCCATAACATCTGCGATTCGCAAGTTCCCGATCTTCAACTCGCAGGTCTCAGGCGATCAGATAATCTACAAACGCGACATCAATCTGGGCATGGCCGTCGCACTCGACTGGGGCTTGATCGTGCCTGTAATCAAACGCGCGGACGATCTTTCAATCTCGGGCCTGGCGCGCGCCGCGAATGATCTGGCGGAGCGCGCACGCGCTAAACAACTCAAGCCGGATGAGGTCGCAGGCGGAACATTTACGATAACGAATCCGGGCGTCTTCGGCGGGCTGTTCGGAACGCCTATCATCAACCAGCCGCAGGTCGCAATCCTTGGCGTCGGCGCAATCGAGAAGCGTCCCAAAGTCATCACGACTCCAGAAGGCGACGACCTGATTGCGATTCGACAGATGGCCTACTTCGCTCTAACGTTCGACCACCGCATCATTGACGGCTCGGACGCGGAGAAGTTTCTGGGATACGTGAAAGAGATTTTAGAAGCAGGATCGTTCCAAGTATGAAAAGGCGGCCTCAAGGTTAAAAACATCGAAGCGCGCGGGCAAGGCTTTTACTGCTGACCCGCGCGCTTCTCGTGATTACGATTCCAGATAAGCCTAGGTGTAAACTAACGCCAGTCGTCAATGAGATAGACGCCCGGCCGATTGTAACCCGCTTCGTTAGGCCGACTCATCGCCACGCCCTGAATATCCGTCCTGAACCCGCGAGCCAGCATCTCTTGATAAGCCTCTTGGCGCGCACTGTTGACGCCTGCAACGAGG
>QHXM01000324.1 GCA_003222945.1 Acidobacteriota bacterium | reverse complement strand
TTGTACGGATATATCGCCGTCAGTGGCTTTGCGGAATGGACTGAAATTTATTATAGCGTCCTGCTCAGAGAGATTGAGTAAGATTATTTCCCGGTCAATTACGTGGTGGGCCGCATGATCCGTGATGGCTTCGTAGAGAGTGCCGTGTGGGTCGAGCAAACAAAATCCCTGCCTGTTGTCTAGGTCTCCGCGCATCATCCATTCAAGGAATTTACTCTTGCCACTGCCTGACGAACCGATGACGTGCATATGCGTCAAACGATCAGAAGGCTCCAGGTTGATGGGCCGGCCTCTGGCGTCATACCCTAAGTGAAGTGTATTCATAGCCACTTCCTAAGTTCATTTAGTAATTGCGCCCGCTTGTCCGCATACATATTAGCGATGCGTCGTTTCATCTCCTCATCGCTTGTTGCGGCAATCATTCTTTGTTCCTCGGCTGGCAGGCTTGTAAGTTGCGATTCAATTTCCGCCTTTTTACGTGTTCTTATTCGATCTGGATCGAATTCAGGTTTTGGTTTGGGCTTTGGAGGTGGCGGGGCCGGCGGGGGGTTGATGCTTTTAACTAGATCGGCTTTATTTTTAATGCTCCTCAGGTCTGTTTCGTTCGTTCGCATCGCCTCGGGCGATACTCCTAATTCATTGTAGAGGTTCCTATAATCAAACTCCTTTAGCTCCTTCAGTGCGCTCTGCAATTCAATAATGTTTGTATCAGTATCGTGAATCCAGTTCCCAAGCGATTCATATTCCATTTCATAGTAGCGACGCTCAGCCTTATTTTTTGCGTTACTGATTTGCCATGCTTTATTTCTCAAGTCGCTTTCGTATTTTTGTTTCAACCGATTTAGCTTCTCTATTTGTTCTTCGATCTCTAGCACCTCTGCCCGCACGTCGCCGGAAGCAATCCGGGCAAGATGATCTCCAAGTTTGGCTAAATTTGGCTGCAACACTTCGATGACCTCAAGGGCATCTCTCATATCCCTGCGGAGGCTTTTATACTCACTTAATCCCGAACTATCCGGCAGTTTACGATGTGCAGTGACCGCTTCTCGCCTCATACAAAAAAAAGACCCCCCCCGCAATAAGACTAAAAACACCTAGGACAAACAAAATCCATGGGTAAGTTTTAAGCCAAGGTATGTAATATGTTATGAAGTTGTCCGGGCGCAATTCCAAAAATATGCCCAACCCTATAAATATCAAGCCCCAAAAAACTGACCCTATAAATTCAAGCACACCGGGTTTTTCTGTATTTGCCATATCTTGACGTAAACCTTTTGCCGTGTTATAGTTACAAGCTTCCTTGCCTCCGGTTGCGAACTGCTGCATGAGAGCAGTTCACAACAAAATAGGAGGATTCACCATGCCGCTCGAACGTATTTTTCTATGGGCTAAAGAGGATGTATCTGGCGTTCATCCAGTCACCCCTGAATCACCGCTCACTGAAAAGCTCTTGTTTGTAATCAAGGTTTATCACCTTGTTTTACAAACAATCTATGCTACTTTGACAACCTATGCTCAGGAGAACACAAAGCTGCGGCTGCGTGTGACCGAGCTAGAAGAGGAATTAAAAAACCTCCCGCGCCAAGAGCACAAGAGTTATTACTTTTGCCCGATTCACGGCTACCTCGGCTGTGGCAAAGGTACGTCGCCGTTTTGCAGAGGGTGAGCATTAGATCATTCGATTTCAAACCCTGCTGCAATATCACACATCCGGTTCGTTCGACAAGGAAATTTCCGCCGCGCCTAGAGTCCATTTTGGCCTCTGGCGCGGTTCTTTTTTTATAGACCCACAACCCTACTGCTCGCACGTCCCCCTTCCTTCTTAGGACAGTTTTCGCCTCTTGGCGTTGGTGTTAGTTTTCCTCCCCGCCGCCGTAGCTGAAGCGAAAGCGAAGCGCAGGCTACCCTGCTTTCAGGTCGGCGCGGCGGTCAGCCGCGTGAGACCCGGAGCGGCCCCGTAGTGGCCTTGTGGTTAGCAAGGGCGCAAAGGGGTGCGGCGCTGCCCGTATGGGCAGGGACGCAAGCGCAGCCGGCTCGGAGCGTTACGAGTGAGCTTGCGAGCGAAGTGCATTTAGCGGAGGCCGGGGAAAGCAGGGTAGCCTGCGGTGAGCAGGCGGCGGGGAGCTATTGTTTCCGGTGCGTTTAGCACGGCTGCTTATACATACCTAGTATGTATATTTTTATGTATCACTTCTAAGGTTGGTAAAAGTTACAAAAAAAACCGGCATAAGTAAGCCGGTTTTTCTGCTGGCCTTAGACAGATTGAATTTTGGATTCTATGGCAGGATCGTGAGTGCATTTCTTCATTGCGCCGTTGGGATACCTCTCGCTTTTAACTCGCCGGAAGCCTGTGCCGGAACAGATCGCGCAGGCGCGGGTGGCTTCTTGGGCTGACTTTAGCTGTTCTCGTTCCTTTTCCTTCTGCCTATCCTGAAGGAAATCGAGCGGTGGGGCGTAGTTCTTTTCTATAGCCTCAATCATCCAACCGGCGCGGTTCTGAGGATTGACGTTCCGGTACGGCCACGCTTCAAGCTGTAACTTGACCGCCTCCGTATTGAGGCTGACCAGCTCAAATGCCTTGCTGGTCGCAATTCCAAATTCAACTATCAGCCGTCCAATAAGCTGCTCGTCCTCATGGGTAATGACGGACAAGTTTTGAGCCTCGACGGGCGGCTCAATCCCCTGCTCAGGCTCTACTGGTAAAAGCTGACCTTGCTGCGGGCCGGGAGCAACAGTTTGCGCCTTCTGGCTGAGCCGTCTCTTGCGGTCTTGGTGGAACTTGTCGCCGTGCCGAAATACTACTTTGTAGTTCTTCTTATCGGAAGTTTTTTGGATCTCCCAGGACTCTAAGTATTCGTGCTCTACCAGTTCATCGAGCGATGGGGCAAAGTTGCGTTTGATTTCTGAAAGAAACTGATACTGCCTGATTCTGAGAAGCTGACATATCTCGTCGTAACGCTTTTCAAAGTACCCCTCTTCGCGGCTTGCGAACAGCCATATTTGAAGGAGCGGAACCAGCGCTTTGGTAATGTGATTTTTAAGCTGCTTGTAGGCGTCAAAATCAACGGGTAGCAGATAGTTGTTATTGATGTTCTCAAGCTGCCATTCGGAGAGCCACACGTAGTTCTTTTCCGCCACCTTTCCCGGCTCTAATTCCCTGCCGAAACTCACGGCTCGCTCGAACACTCTAAAGCGGTCTTTAACCCACGCCTTCTTTCCGGCAAGATACACCACGCCTTCTGAGATGATGCCGGTGTTGCTCATCAGGTCGAGCCATTCGGAGATGTCCTGGTAGTTCTTACCGGCGTCGGCCTGCTCTAAGAGTTTGAGTAGTTCGGCAGAGGTGAACGTGACCGGGTTGGTCACTTCCCCTGTCTCCTGGCGCACGTCGTTGATGATTTTCTGAAGGGCAAGATACTTGTCCTGGTCGGCTGTCACGGGCAGCCCGTAGATCGCCGCCGGCACAAAAAGTCGTTGCGCTATCAAGTCCTGTAAAGAGTCGGATGTTTCCATAAATAATTTGATAAAGCAACAACATTCTCTCGCCTCTGTTGTTGTCTAATAATTGTTAGATAACGTCTGATAATGTCTAGCATTTGGCTTCCCCTTTATTCATAAGGTTTTAGAGCTAATTTTCTTGAGTCGGAGTACGGAAGAATTTGAGTTGAGGTACGGTATTTCTTGAGTTGAGGTACGGAGCTTCTTGAGTCGGAGTACGGAAGAATTTGAGTTGAAGTACGGTAAGATTTGAGTCGGAGTACGGAGCTATCGCTACTGACTACACACCCGATTTATATCGGTGACACGCCTGTTGGACAGCAACAGTGCCGATAGTTTCATAACAAATTTCAGGATTGTTCTATTGTCTTGGTTTCGTGAGAGACCCAAAAGTAAATTCATTATACCACATTGCAGGCCGAGAGCGGGGGATCGCCAATTCAAGTGTCTTGTCGCCTCTGTCATCTTGTCCCAACCCGAAGCCAAGAGCTTCGGCAAGATGATCTCCGAAGGCTCCCGGACGATCCTCATAGCGCACGGCCTAGTAGGGTGAAAGTCGGCTTACGCTCCGATTGCAATAGCGTGTTGGGCGAACGCTTTACCTGGGGTCTCAACCCTACACTCGACGCCTCAGTTAGCAAAAGGGAAGACTCCGGGAGCTTGCCTTCCATTATAACACTTCGACGCACGGACTCTTGACAACCTCTTATCAAACCCTCTCAAAACTGGCACTCTTCCGGTAACACATCGAAAGGGGGAATGGTATGGAAACTAAGAAAGCTTGGGTTGATTTCAACCTCATCAAAGCAGCCGTCACGATGGAAATGCTCATCGTCCAGTACGGCATCACCGGACTCGCGCGCAACGGCGACGAACTGCGCGGGGTCTGCCCCGTGCATCAAGGCAAGAGCAAGCGGGAGTTCTCGGTCAACCTCACTAAAAACACCTTCTGCTGCTTCGCCCCGACGTGTAAGGCGCGGGGCAACGTCTTGGACTTCGTTGCCAAGATGGAAAAGTGCTCGGTGAAAGACGCTGCGCTGAAGATAGATGAGTGGTTCAAGGTCACAGAGCAGGAAGCAGGGGAGAGTGAATCTCTTGCCCAAGAAAGCCCAACGGCTGGCGGCATAGATTCGACG
>QHXM01000071.1 GCA_003222945.1 Acidobacteriota bacterium | reverse complement strand
GCGCTGGATAATCCGGCGCTGTAGGAGCTTGAGTTGACTGAGCAGAGACCGTGTGGCTTAGCGCAGTTAATAAAAAGAGCGTTAGCAAGATTCGCTTGATGTTCATTGCTCGTCTCCTACAATTTCACTTCTCGCCGCTTTTAATTTCCAAATCAGCTACGACCGGCCTGTGGTCGCTCGCCAGAGTATCAACGACCCACGCGCGTTTGGCTTTCACTCCATTGGCCTTCGTATAAAAGATGTAGTCTATTCTCTTTTTAGGCTTATCGGCTGGATAGCTCAGCCCGCTCTCAGAGCCGTTTATCTCCCACGCCTCATCAAATTTGTTGCGCATCAGTTTGTAGGCGCCGCCCGTTGGCAAATCGTTGAAGTCTCCGACGACAATCAGAGGCTCTTTAATCTCATCGAGAGCCTTCATCAATTGCTCTGTCTCAAACATTCTGCCGTCTTCATATTGATAATCCAGATGCGTCGTTACGAAACTTATCTTTTGCCCGCCGACAGAGACTTCAACGCGAACGAATCCGCGCCGCCGCGCCTCACGCCGGTTGTCGTAACGGCGATGGTCAACTGAAAGAATCGGAAAGCGCGAAAGCACTGCGACGCCGTACTGCCCGCCCTGATAATGTAGATTGTAGGCGAAGGCATATTCCATGCGGGTCTCACGCGCAAGCTCCGCAATCTCGTCCACTTGATGCGTGCGCTTGACACCGCGATCAACCTCCTGCAGGCCCACCAGATCGGGATGCTCACGGTTTATGACCTCCGCGATTCTGGGAAGATTCAACTTCTGGTCCGTGCCCGCGCCGTGCTGTATGTTATAGGTCATAACGCGCAGCGTTCTGCCATTCAGGAAATGAGCATGGAAGGTGCGCGCGTCGCTGTTTACCCGCGCGACAACTGAGACCATCATCAGCAAGCAGCATGATAGAGATAAAAAGGCGCGTGGCATTTTGTAATAACTGTTTTTCAGTCTGATGTTAGAAGCAAGCTAACTATTTCGGCTCAGCGGGGCGCGTGCCTACGCCGAACTCTTCCGGGTTAGGCAGTGTCGAGTCCGTTTCGTACACCCGCAGCGCTTCGTCCAGAGCCTTGCGCTTATTGAGCCAGTTTGAAATCGCAAGGTCATAGCGGGCCAGGATGTTGTCTAGCCAGTAAGGGCGATTCTCGCGCAGCCATTGCTCTCTGTAGTTCTCGCGCAAGGCGCTTAACTCTTCGGCCATCTCGCGCAGAGAGTTGCGAACCGCGCCTGTGTAGCGTCGAAGGCGTCCGACCTGCCTGCGGTCGCCAAGATTCAGGTAAGCGTTCCAGTAATCGCGGCTGAACTGCTCAATCACCTCCATGCGCCGTCCCAAATGATCGAACCTGCGCGCGGCCAGAAGCATTGCAGGTATCATAGAGCGGTTGCGACGCGCTTTGTCTCCATCACGCAGCAGAGCCTCTTCGTCCTGTTCGACGAGCAGGCGCATCTGACGAACCTTTTCGCTTACAGTGCGTGCGCGCGTTTGAAAGGCTGTTGTGAACGGCTCTTGCCAAAAGAGCGGGTCTGTAGAGCCTGCTCCCAGAAGTGTCCCGACACGACCCATGTCGCGTATGACGTGAACGAAGGTCTGGCCGTCGCTGCGAAAGAACGCCCAGTCGAAATCTTTATCGAAGCTTGCGATATCTACCGGAGCATTCTGCCACGATGAGGCCGCGCCTAAAACTATCCCGTACCAGGTCATCTCAAAGAGCGTTTCGCCGTCGTCGTCCCAGGAAGTGTTCATCATGCCCATTGCGTTCGCGCGTTGCCCGTCGCGCACGAAGTTTGGAATGTTTACGACGGCCACTTCCTCGTTCGGAAAGATTTGATTCCAATTCTGAACGCCCGGACAGACGAACTGATCCAGCCCTGCATCCTTGAAAGGCTTTATGCGCGCGTCGTAACTCTCGCTCGCGCCGTAGGTCCAGTTCATCACGATCATGTCGCGCGGAATGTCACCTATCAGGTCCGGGTGGCGAAGCGCTATATCTCCCCAGAACATTAAGCGACGATTGTACGGCTTCAGGATGTCGCGCACGCGGCGCAGATGCTCGAAATAAACTGCGCCCACGCCGCGCTCCTTTACGACCTCGCGGCTCTGGCCCTCGCCAAGCTCGAAGGTTTCGTCCGCGCCTATGTGAAAGAATTTTCCGGGAAAGAGTTCGTTCAATTCACGATACCAATCAGCGATGAGCTTGTACGTTCCTTCCTGCTGCGGCGATAGAACGTCGCCGTAAGGCGTCTCTGCCAACTCGTTATATTTTTCCAGCTTGAGCGCGTTGTGCAGGTGGCCGAAGGTCTGCTGTTCGGGGACGAGTTCAATGTGATAGCGTCGTGCGTAAAGGACAAGGTCACGAATCTCTGCGGGCGTGAGCGCTCCGCCTTCAGGCGCTATGAGCGGGTGCGAAGTGCTCGCAAATGTCTGCTCCATGTAGAACGAATGCATGTTGAGTTTGAAAGCAGCCTCGGTGCGCAATTGCCTTTTGATGTATTCGACGGTCGGGACTGGGCCGCGACTGATGTCGTCAGAGACTCCGCGCCAGCGCATCGCAGGCCAATCCGCAATCCACACGCCCTGAATGAAGGCATCTGAAGACGCACCTTGAACCAGTTGCTTGAGCGTTTGCAGGCCGTAGAAGACTCCTGCGGATGTGCGGCCTGCGACGATTACTTGATCGGGTGTTACGCCCAAGACGTAGCCTTCCGGGTCAGAGTTCTCAGCGCCGTTTCCTAACTGCGCTTTAAGGTCGAATCGCTGGAGTGCTGCGCGCACTGCGGGAAGATCAATCGAGCCTATTAGAATCGAGCGGCGGCCACGCCCTTTCGTTAAAGACAAAGAGAGATTAGCCGTCTCTTTCACGTCGTCTATAAAATCCTGCGCTGAGCTTCGGTCATCTTCGGAACGCGGGTCGGCAAGAACGACGCGCACGTCGCCACTGAGTTTGAAAACATCTCCGGTCGCTTTGAAAACTTTCGGCTGCGGCAGCACGTGGATAGCGTTTGATGATTTAATGCCCTGCGCATTCGCGCTATTGAAGACAAGCAGGAAGAAGGAAAGGCACAGAAGGCGAAGACGTGCCGTAAGAGTTTGTGGTGGTCCGGCTCTAAGGGAGCGCAAAGCTTTATGAAAGTATATGGAGCGAAATTGTTTGAAGGATGAAACCCGCAAGATATGTGCTCTCTCACTTCCGATGCACCGTCTCACTTTTTGCTGCCCTTCTTTCTCTTCGTCTGTTTCTTATTCTGAGCGTGCACGATCAATCCCGAATCTTCCGCGCGACGCAAGATGCCTTCCTGAGTTCCAGGATCAACTATCGAACGTGACAGGTCAGGTTTGACCACAGACCTAATCTTCTTCGAGGTGTTCCTAGTCCATTTTTGAGAGCGCGCCATATCAAACTCCTTTCCACTATAGTTGATTGCAATTGAACGCAGCCTACAAGAGCAGAGATGAGGGATGAGGGATGAATGAAAGAAAGATGTCTGTCTTTACTTCATCCCTCATCCCTCATCCTTCATCCCTTCGTTCCTCCCTTCAATCTCCCGCAGGCTCTTCTGACAAGAGCGCTTTGCGAAGCAGCACAATCTGTCCGGCGTGATAGACGTGATGCCTGACGATGCCATGGAGCAGATAGCGAACGGAATAGCCAGTGCCTGCGATCATCTCGTCAAGCTTCGCGTCAGAGAGAGATGCAATCACCTTGAGCAGCCGCGCGTGTGTGCCGTCAAGCTCCGCCAATGCTTGCTTCCAATCTTCCTCGCTCACTTTGTGAACCGGCGGAAAGTCTTCATCCGGCGCTTTCGTTTGCGTTCCTTCCAGCCGAAGGCTAAAGACATTCTCCCAGCCCGTAATGTGCCCAACGATCTCCCAGATGCTGTGCGCGGATTCGATTGCTCGCGCGGCGGCCTGCTCAGCCGTGATACCGTCGAGCGCCTCGCGCAAACTAGGCCCGTGCCATGCGTTGCCCTCGTGAATCTCCCTCAACTCGTCTGCGATGTATGCTGCTTCAGACACGTCTCTTCTCCATTTGAATTCTATAGAAAAGAGAAGGATTGCTCCTACCCTTTACTTCGCTCTTCTCTTAATCACTTGCCGACCGTGTTGTGATACCATAGCTCATTCTGAGGCACAATAGCTAAAGCTGCGAGAAAGAATTGTCTTCTGTTCAGGAAAGATTGAAGGCGCCTCTCAAGCAGAGAGAGAGATTCGACTACGGCAATTCATTTTCATCCAGCCGCCTTTGAAGTAAGTATGCAGCGAAGCTTGTAGCGCGACCTTCAAACTTAGTCCGACAACGTACAGACTCGCTTGGTATAACTTGAGATTGATTTTTTTCGCTCTTACTTCGGAGACCTGTTCCCCAATGCCTTTAAGAAGACGGCGAATTCTCTGTGTTGAAGACCACGAAGACACGCGTCTAATGCTCTATAATCTTCTAAAGCGTGAGAGCTACGATGTCATAACGGCTGCGAACGCTGCTGAAGGACTAAGTCTTGCTAAAGAGGACGCCTTCGATCTTCTCATCATAGATATCTGGCTGCCGGACGAGAGTGGGAACAAGTTGTGCCGCAGGGTCAGAGAGTTTGAACCCTACACGCCGATCATAGTCTATTCGGGCGCTGCCTCAGTGTCGGACCAGCAGAACGCGCGGCTCTCGGAAGTTGACGCTTTCGTAGCAAAGCCTAACATTGATGAGTTGCTGGATAAGGTCAGGTATTTTCTGGACTGATTCAATCCTGTCTGTGACTTAACAATCCCTTCACGCGCGCTTCTTACTCTTCATTATCATTTAGTTCAACTTTGATAGCCTTGACTTTTTGAGGATGTATAATAGAGTCAAAGCTTGTAACGTTTACGTGCTCGAAACGATTAACGGATGACCATACCCGCAGGCACTCATTTCGGTCGCTACGAAATTCGTTCCCCCATTGGCGCGGGCGGCATGGGCGAAGTTTATCTGGCCGAGGACACGCAGCTTGATCGCCCCGTAGCGTTGAAACTCCTGCCAGCAGATGTCACGAAGGACGAAGACCGCTTGCGCCGCTTTCAGCAGGAGGCACGCGCAACATCAGCGCTGAATCATCCGAACATTCTCACAATTTATGAGATAGGCTTGTCGGAAGGCACGCATTTTATCGCCACAGAATTTATTGACGGCGCGACCTTGCGCGCGCGCCTTTCTCAATCGCGCATGAAGATTGATGAAGTCCTGGACGTGAGCCTTCAGGTCGCGTCGGCTCTTGCGGCTGCGCACGAGGCAGGCATAGTTCACAGAGACATCAAGCCTGAGAACATAATGATAAGGCCGGACGGCTACGTCAAAGTTTTAGACTTCGGTTTGGCGAAGCTTACGGAGCAGCGCGCGAGTTCAAGCCCCTCTGCGCTGACGCTCGCGGACACAGGACCGGGCATAGTCATTGGCACTGTCACCTACATGTCGCCGGAGCAGGCGCGCGGTTTTAAGGTTGATGAGCGCACGGACATCTTTAGTTTCGGCGTTGTGCTTTACGAAATGCTCGCGGGGCGCGCTCCCTTCGGCGGTCCTACGCCGAGCGACGTTATAGTCTCAATACTTGACCGCGAGCCGCAGCCTCTTGCGCATCTCAAGGCTGATGTCTCGCCCGAATTGCAGCGCATTGTCACGAAGGCTCTTGCGAAAGAGAGAGACGAGCGTTACCAGACAGTCAAAGAGTTGATCGCGGACATGCGCGAGTTCAAGCGAGGTCTTGAATTGGCCGCTCATTCGCTTCGCACGACCGCGCCTTCGGAGTCTCAGACCGCTTCACCAGAGATGACAAAGGTTCAGGCAGGCGCTCAGACAATTCAAGTCTTGGCGGGCGGGCGCGAAACGGACGACACTCGCGCGGCTGAAACGATTCGGCTCGATTCAAACCAACCTTCGACGCCCGAAATCGCTCACGTCCTTTTCATGGACATGGTTGGTTTCTCGAAGCACCGCATACATCATCAGTCCCATCTACAACAGAAGCTGAACGAGATCGTCACAGGCACGGATGAGTTTCGTCGCGCGCGTGAGCTAAAGCAACTGATCTCGAAATCAACTGGCGATGGAATGGCGCTGGTCTTCTTCGTTGATCCTGAAGCTCCTGTTCGTTGTGCGCTACAGATAAGCCGCGCTCTGCGCGACAACCCAGATGTTGAGCTTCGCATGGGGATACATAGCGGACCGGTCTTGCGCACAGTGGACGCGAACCGCCAGAGCGACGTGGCCGGAAGCGGCATCAATTTAGCGCAGCGCGTAATGGATTGCGGTGACGCGGGCCACATACTCCTTTCACAGGCTATGGCGGAAGTGGTCCGCGAGATTGGCGACCGTGAAGAGCATCTTGATGATCTGGGCGTAACGAAGGTGAAGCATGGCGTTGAAGTTCGCCTCTTCAATCTGTACACGGATGAATTAGGCAATCCGAAGCGTCCGTCCATCTTGCCCCAGCAAACAATCTTTGAAAGAACTTCGGGCGGAGTGAAACCTGCTGCGATAGATTCTCTGGCTGTGCTTCCGCTTGAAAACGCGAGCGCTGACCCCGGCACGGAGTATCTCTCGGACGGAATCACGGAGAGCATCATCAACACGCTCTCGCAACTGCCGCAACTGAAAGTCATGGCTCGCGCGACGGTCTTTCGATACAAGGGCAAGCAGGTGGACGTTCAGGAGGTGAGCCGCGAGCTTGGTGTTCGCGCGGTGATGACGGGGCGCGTCATTCAGTTCGGCGACAATCTGATTATCAAGACTGAGTTGGTTGATGCTCTGGATGGTTCACAGCTTTGGGGTGAACAGTACAAGAGGAAGTCCGCAGACATCCTGGAAGTTCAGGAGGAGATTTCAAAAGAGATTTCCGAAAAACTCAGAATCAAGTTGACGGGCGAAGAGAAAAAGCTTTTGGGGAAACGCTACACGGACAACACGGAAGCGTATCGCCTCTATCTTCAAGGCCGCTTCTGCATGAGCAAGATGACGAAGGACGCTCTCAACAACGCCATAAAATATTTTCAGCAGGCGATTGATATTGACCCCGAATACGCTCTTGCTTACGCGGGCCTCGCAGACGTTTACTATTCACTCTCGTCCGCCTACTTACCGCCGAACGAAGCTATGCCGAAAGCTCGCGGCGCGGCTGAGCAGGCTCTACACATAGACGATTCGCTCGCAGAAGCTCATGCCTCGCTCGGCCTTGTCAAAGTATTCTACGAATGGGACTGGGCTGGCGCTGAGAGTGAATATCGTCGAGCGATTGAATTGAATCACGGCTACGCTTCTGCTCATCACTGGTACGGCTGGTATCTCTTGTTGATGGGGAGACTCAACGAAGCCACCGCGGAGATTGAGCAGGCGAATGTGCTAGACCCTCTCTCACATGAAATCAATTCCGATTTGGGGCTTTCGTTCTTCCTATCAAGGCAGTATGAGCGCGCAATAGAGCAGTTTGAGAAGGCTCTGGAGATGGACCCAAACTCCATCTGGACGCGCGTCTTCATGGGCTGGGCTTACGAACAGAAGGGCGATTACGAAGCGGCAATACGCGAGTACGAAAGGGCAGCGCAGTTGGACGGTTCGCCTTTGATTCTGGCAGCGCTAGGCCACACCTACGTCATGGCCGGAAGCAGAGACGAAGCCCTAAAGGTGCTGGCGGAGATGAAAGAACAGCAAGCGCGCAGGCACGTCGCATCCTACCTCTTTGCGATCATTCACGCCGCGCTCGGCAATAAAGATGAGGCGTTCGAGTGGCTGGAAAAATCTTACGATGCGCGCGAAGAAGCTCTCGCCTGGCTCAAAGTTGATCCGCGACTGGACACCTTGCGCACAGACCCGCGCTTCATAGCCCTGCAACGTCGCGTAGGTCTTCCCTTATGACCCGACTTAATCATTTACGTGAGACGAAAAGCCTTTGTGTGAATGAGGCGACGCGCTTTCTCCCGCCACAACTATTTACCGCGTCTCAAGAGATTGACTTGAGCCTCCTGTCTGGATTAAAACCTATCCCGCTCTAACAATCTAATGCCCGTGAGTCAGGAAGTGCATGATATGAAAATCAAGCTCTACGTGAAGAGAAGAGCGCACGAGATCATTGTGTTTGCTCTCGTCGCCGCCCTCTCTCTTCTGACAGTCGCGTTCACGAGCGCGTGCAATAAATCTTTGTCGCCGACCGACACGCTGAAAGCTTATTACGATGCGGCGAAGAAGAAGGATATTGACACGGTGAAGAAGTATCTCTCAAGCGCATCGCTTCAGAAGATGGGAGATATCGCAAAGGCTCAAGGCAAGACACTTGACCAGATGTTTCAGGAAGGCGCGAACCGCGATGTGCAGATGCCCACGCCTGAATTCAGCAATGAGAAGATAGATGGCGACAATGCAACCGTTGACATCAAAGCTCCGAACCAGCCGACCATCACCATGCAGATGGTTAAAGAGGACGGAATATGGAAGCTTGCTATTGATAAGATGATGAAGAGCGCAGGCTAGCGCCGAAGTGAAGGTAAAAGGCAAAAGGTAAAAGGCAAAAGGGAAGACTGGAAGATTCGCTCTCGGTTTTCACTTTTACCTCTTACCTTTTGCCTTATTTGACTCGCCTTCCGATTTAGCTTAGAACCTAGCTTGCAATAACTACCAATTCAGGAAAAAGGGATAAACGATAATGCGGAAGGAATCTGTCAGAATGTTGAAAAGGGATCGGTCAGTAATTCTAGCTCTGGCGCTCGGCGTCCTAATGTTCGGAGCGGCGTGCAGCAGGAGCGCGAACAGTGGAAACACGTCCAGCACATCCGGCTCTAATAAAAGCTCTTCAAGCTCAGCGCCAACGTCGACATCGTCATCGGCTGGCATGTCTCCGTCTGAAGTTTTCAAAGCTTACTATGACGCCCAGGTGAGAAAAGACTACGACACTGTGAAGAAGTATCTATCGCAGGGCACGATCCAAATGATGGAAGAGGGAGCTAAGAAGCAGGGCAAGACCGTTGACGAGGCTTTGAAAGAATCGCCGGGCGTTAGCCCTAGCGACATGCCGCAGATGAGCAACGAGCAGATAAACGGCGACACGGCGACCGTAGATTTAATGGCGCAGGGTCAAAAGATAACCATGCCTTACGTCAAAGAGGGCGGTGAATGGAAGCTAGCCATGGACAAACTGCTGGCGGATATGATGGGCGGCCATCAACCGGGCGGCGACAAGGGCGATAACGAAGTCCTCGACAATAATAACCACTAAAAGATTCTTTTGAATTGAAGACGGTTCGAGTCCACTTGCGCTGCAACTTTTTTCTTGCTCTGGAAGTTCTTTGTCTGGTAGCTTGTCGTCTTGAAAAGCGATAGTCTTATAAATCAGAAGGAGACGGAAGATGCCAACTAAGAAGGCCAGCAAGAAAGCTGGAAAGTCCTCATCGGGCGGAGGCAGGAAATCAGGGGCTGGAAAGAAAGGCTCGGCCTCTAAGAGCAGCAAGAAAGGCGGCAAGAAGGCAGCCGGAAAAGGCGCGGGCGGGAAAGCTGGGGCGAAGAAATCCGCAGCTAAGAAATCCAGCAAGAAGAGCGCAAAGAGAAGCCAGCCTTCGATCACAAAGAAGTTGAAAAGGGTCGCCACAAAGGTCGTCTCTGCTGCCGTGACGGGCGCAGTCAAAGGCGCTGTCGAAGAGGTGATTCCCGTAGTCGAAGAGGCAGCGGGCGTAGAAGAGCACGAGAAGAAAGAGAACGGTTGATAAATTCGCGCAGGCGTGCGTCCGCTTTTTTTTGCAGATGCGCTCCTAGTAGGAATAGTTTGATGAAAGATGCGGCGCGCAAAGGTTACAGACTTTGCGCGCCGCATCTTTTCAAGTGGATTGTATGTGCGGGTCAGTACCGCATGGCTTAAGCCGTGCGGTGCTGATAAAAAGCTTCGTGCATGTTAAAGGTTAACTGAACCTGATGACGATTGTGCTTGTAGGAGTCACGCTATAGACAGTGCCATCAATTATCACACTGACGGGACTTGCACTGGCATTCCTGTGACGCCCTCCCAGACCTCTGAATTGGCTTGGATTAAAATCCAATCTGGCAGAGCCGCCGCCCGTGACTATGACAGGGTCTTGCGAATCTATGTCAATCGGAATTCCTCCTCCGCCTCCGCCGTGACCGCCTCTGTGTTTCTTACTTCCCTTCTTTTTCGTTGCCTTCTTCTTGCTTGCCTTTTTGCTTGCTGGCATAACGGGTTGCTCCTTTAGAGGGATTAGATAGAGCTTAACTTGCCTGTTGGGAACTCTCTATTAAAGCTGCTTGCGTGCCGTTTGAACGTCCGGCCTCGCCATGTAAAGATTATAAATATCTGCGCCCCACCTCTTCTCCAAATCTGAAAGCAGAGACGAGGCGCGCTCTTGATACTCGCGCGCTTTCGCTTCATCATTTGCTCTGCGACTTGCACGCTCGGCCACAACCAAAGCGCGCCATTCCGAAGCCTGTTCGCCTGAGCGCGCGAAGAACTGTTGCGACCGAAGCGCGTTTGTCAATGCACCTTCGGCGTCTCCGCTCTCAAGCAGACTCTCTGCGAGCGCAAGCTGCGCTTTAGAGATTAGCCGGGGGTTTTTAGTCTCGTTCGCGCCCTGCAAAGCCTCTTCGCTGGCGCGCACTCCTTCGCTCGCCGCGCCTGAAAGCACCAGAGCAAGTCCGTAGATGCGCTTCGCCTCGATTGCTTCTTCCTTGTACTCCGTGCCCGCTAGGATGAGAACCTGCCGACTCTTCTCCTTAGCCTGAGAGAATTGCCTTTGAGCCAAAGCCATCTCAGCCTCGTTCAGATAGACGGAGACGGCCAGAGCCTTGAAGCCGCCTTCCGGGCGATTGGCAATCTGGAGCGCTTCGTCAAGCAGCGACTGAGCATCATCGTTTCGTCCCAGCGGCCAGAGCGCGCTCGCACGCTCAATAGCTGCGTAGCCCGCGCCCTTCACGTCGCCGGATGATTTACTGATCGAATATTTCTTCTCAAGATAAGGCAGAGCTTCTGAGAACTTCTCCTCTTCGACGAGCGTCGTGCCTATGCCTTCGTTGGCAAGAGCCTGCTGCGCTTGATCGTTGACCTCTTCAGCCATCTTGAGTTGCTCATGATAAGCGCCAAGCGCCGCCTCGTAATCGCCCTTCAACTGGTTAGCTCGTCCCAGGAGCAGAAGCCCCTGCGCAACCTCTTTGCGATAATTTCCCTGCTGGTAAAAGGGAAGCGCCTGTTTGATATAACTTACAGCTTCATCAGCATTACCCTGCTGTACGCGCAGACTTCCGAGCATCAATAGCGCTCTTGCTTCGTTGCGCCGCGTCTTGTAGCGTCCGGCGAACTCCAATCCCTGTTTGAAATAGTTCTCTGCGTCCGCATAATTGCCGCGCACAAGAAAAGCTATGCCCAGATCAATCAGGCCGCGCGCCGTCAGGTCCGCCATGTTATTAGTCTGTGCAAGACTGACAGCGTCGCTCGCAGTCTTTTGCGCCTGCTCGGTCTCGCCCGCGCTCTCTTGTGCGTAGGCCATCTGCAACATGATCTTTATCTGCTGTGGCGGACTGTTGACGGCCCGCGCTAAATCAAGCGCCTGATCGAGCGCTTTGCGCGCGTCCACAACTTTCCCCTGCTTGATTAATAGTATGCCGCGCTGAAAGAAAACCTCTGCACGCCCTTCAACATTGCCCATCGCCTGATAGAGCGCGTCCGCTCTATTGAATGCGGCGAGAGCGCTCTGAGATTCCTGCTGCCGCCCGTAGAGAATGGCTACGCGCAGATAAGCCGCAGCGTATTGCGGATCAAGCGAAGTGGCTTTCAGATAACTCTCTATTGCCTTCTTCGTCTCCTCGTTATTCTCGTATGCGCGGCCCAAATCAACATAGACCTGCGGCTCGTTAGGTGTGCGGCGCGCTATCTCTTCATAAGCAGTGACGGCGTGCGCGAAATCGCGTCGAACCATTGCCGTCACAGCGTCCAAATAGAGCGCGTCGAGTTCAGGCAGCACGGATCGGTCCGGCGCAATCGCCGAGACTCTGAGCAACTCGTCCTTGGCCTTGTCAACATAGTCGAGTTCCATCAATGCTTCGGCATAACGCGCGTGCGCGAGCGCGTAATTATCGTCTGCCGTGATCGCCTGCTCGAACGCCTTGCTCGCCTGATAGTACGAGCCGTCGCCCAACGCTCTAGTTCCCCTCTCGTACCAACGCTCTGCGGCAGCAATCGGCTTATAAGGAGCGCGGCTTCGCCAACGCATGAAGGCCCAGACAGAGAGTCCCGCGACCGCCAGAACAATCAGCAGCAAGCCGAGCGAGAGCGTTGGACGCCTGAGCGTGTTCTGGATTGACATGAACGCGCTCTGATGCGCAGTCTTCTGCGGCGTGAGCCTCTGCGTTCTGAGCGCGTCCTCTTCGCCCAAAGCCGCTTGCGATTCTCTTAGATCGGCCAGCATCTCCTGAGCCGATTGGTAACGCTCCTCTCTCTTCTTCGCAAGGGCCTTCATCGTTATCCGATCAAGCTCCGGCGTAACTCTGGGGTTTATTGTCGAAGGCGGCTGCGGGTTGACGTGTATGACCTGGCCTGCAATCTCAAGAATGCCTGAGCCTGCAAAGGCTGGCCTTCCCGTGATGCACTCGTAAAGGAGCGCGCCCAGAGCGAAAAGGTCCGAGCGCGTGTCTATCTCTTCGCCTTTGGCCTGCTCGGGCGATAGATAAAGAGGCGTGCCGAGGACCGCGCCGCTGCGCGTTCGTGTTGCCAGAAGCGTGCGCGCGTCCGGGTCTGTTGAAACGTGCGACTCTTCTCTCAACTGCTTTGCCAGGCCGAAGTCCAGGACCTTTACAACGCCGCGCTCGTTAATCAGAACGTTTGAAGGTTTGATGTCCCGATGAATTATGCCGTGACGATGTGCTTCAGAAAGAGCTTCGGCAACATCCGCGACGATTTCGACGGCGCGCTTTAAGGTCAACGCGCCTTCGTTCATCAGATCGGAGAGCGACTCTCCCTTGACCAACTCCATAACTATAAACGGGTGGCCTTTATCGTTCTCGCCCAACTTCGTCTCGCCGTAATCGTAGATGGCTGCGATATGCTGGTGACTGAGCGTTGAGACGGAGCGCGCTTCACGTAGGAACCGTGCGCGAAAGTTATGCTCGTCGGAAGTTAACGAGGGGAATTTGATTGCTACAGAGCGACCGAGGTGTGTATCCTCGGCCAGATAGACGACGCCCATGCCGCCCTCGCCGAGCTTTTCCAATATTCTGTAATGTGAGACTGTCTGCCCAATCATTGTTCGCTGTTTAAGTGAGCAAGTGACGAGGAAAAGAAGAGAAGAATAAAAAGAGCGGGCGACAAAACCTGCACGGCCTAATTCACAGGCTTTGCGACCTAAACCACCTATGGTCGCGCATACTACGCCAAAGCAGAGAGTATTTCAACGTCTAAAAGCAGAATACAGAATTCAGGAGTCAGAAGCCAGAAGGGAAAGGGCTGAAAGCCAGTTTTCAGTTTTGAGTTTTCAGAAGGCTCATAACTGAAAACTGAAAACTACTTTATTTCTTCTGATTCCTGGCTTCTGCTTTTCACAGTTTCTGTCCTGTTCTGATCTTCTCGGCTCTCTGTTCCAATTCATCGGCCTCAAGGTTTAATCTCTCGGCCTTCACTGCCGCATCGTTCATTTTCGTCGTGACGCTCGTTTGCGGCTCATCGCTAAGCAAGAGTGCAGCGCGCTCGCGCATAATCTCCAGAGCCTCCGCTCTTTTATTGAAGCTCTCGGCGAGCGTGGAAAAATATTGCGAGTAGTTGCCCTGCAACTTGAGCTTGCTCGTGCGCACGGCGCGGAGTGCGATTTGGCGCATAGCGTCCGCCGTCTCCGCAGCTATCTTTATCTGCTCGCGCGCCACGTCCGCCGAAGATGCCTTCTCGTAACTCTTCATGCGCAATTCAGCTTCCTTAGTCATGAAGAGTCGCATGTTCTCGTTGAACTTTGCGCGCAAGGCGTTAATCTCTTTGACGGCTGCATTGACATCTTCAGACGCGCCCGTAAAGTTATATGCTTCGTACTTAGGCTCCGAGTTTAGCTCGTACCTTTTGAGAAACGTCCATGCGTTGCGATTTATCTCAGGCGCAAGATCATAGTACCAGTGGTCGTGCCCCTTCATGACGGTCACTTCAATAGTGAAGCCTTTCTCTTTGAGCGCGGCTTCCGTCGTGTGAACCGACGAGAGAGAGAAATACTGATCGTGGTCGCCCACGAAGATCGCCAGCGGCGTCTTGCGCTTCGCATAGTTCAGAAGAGCAAACTCTTCCCTTTCGCGCCATGAGCCAGCGTGAATGGCCGTCGCCGCGAAATATTCAGACTCCATCATAGAGAGGTTTATAGCGAAGACTGCGCCAGCCGAATGTCCGAAGAGATATATGCGTTTAGGATTGATAGGGTATTTAGCGCGCAGCGACTCTACAAGGTCATGTATGAAATCTGGCCCGTCTTCGGGCATGCGCCAGCCCTCCGAGTCGCTCGCGTCCGGTCCAACGACGATGAATCCTTCTTCGCTCGCAAGGTCTTTCCATTTCTCCACGAGCGAGAGGCCGTTTCGACCAGACCCGTGAAGAAGAACGACGAGCGGGACATCTGTTTTCGATTCAGTTGAAGCAGGAACAAAGAGGTAGTAGGTTCGCTTTCTTCCCTGCGAAGCAATCGTCTCTTTGGAAATCTTATCAGAGGCTTGAACGTGAACGGAGAAAAGCAGAAAGGCGAGAAAGAGCCGGATGAGATTTCTCTTGCTCATAATCAATCCTCTAATCTTCCGGTCCGGGCGCGTAGTAGGATTTGCGCCCCACAACTAGGTACTCCGGGTGACCTTTAACTTCAATATCTATCTTCCGCCGCTTGCCGTCGTGCTCTTTATTGATTGGATAATAGCCGACAACATAGCGACGATTAATGTCTAAGAAGATGTGCGAGTAGATTTCAGATGCCTGCGACCGGTCTTCTAAAAATTCGATCCACCCTCCCGTGATAGTTGATAGCACGGCTAATGCGGATTGCACTTTGAGCATAGTCTGAGCCTCTAGCCTGAACGCTTCGGTCAGCGTTCTTTTCAAATTATCCAGCCTACGCGCCCTGATCTGCGGCGACCTAATCTCTAATGAGACTTTTTCTTCAAAGGCTTTGATTCGCTCTACCTGCTGGTCCGGCGTAAATCCCATGAGCCTTATGCCGCCAGGTATGACTGTATATATGGTCGCCCGCGACTTTTGCGCCGCCTTGTAAACATCTTCGAGACTAAACTCTCTCACCTTATTTCGTTGCTCCTGCAGCGACTGCTTCATGCGCTCTTCGATCATTTTCCGCATATCGGGAGGTAAACCAACTGGGACAGTTGGAGAGATAATCGGTTGTCGTAGGTAGATCAACTCATCACCGTCCGTCTGGAAGATGATAATTGGGCGCTGGTCTTCATCGTCAAATGCTTCCTTGAGCGTTGCCATCAACGCGCTGAATTGAGCGCTGCGACCATAGCGTCTTTCCTGGAAAGGTATCGCAGATGGAGCGGAAGCGGAAGAAGATGGAACTCTCTCTTTTAAGAGTTCCAAACTATTTTTTAGCTTCTCCTTGTCTCGCGTGAAGTTCACAAGCAACTCTACATCGTCAGTGACGATTGCCATTCTATCCTGCGGTCCGAGCTTATCAACAAGTACCTTGGCAGCCTCGACGCTGGTTTCAATGAAGGGCGCTTGGCTGCCGCTGTAATCTATAATCAGAACTATAGAGCGCGGGATTGCCACGTCGTCTCCGAGCGAGAAGCTGCCGACCTGATGCGCCTTGCCGTCTTCTTTAACGACAAAATCGTCCCGCGTCAGTCCCTTAACAGGGAGACCTCTTTCATCCAGAACTAAAAAATCACCGGCGACGAGCGCAGTCTCCACGCGCACCACATCTATATCCGAATCACCTTTCTCGCCGTTTCCCTTCTCATCCTTACGCTTAGTTTCAACAGCAGCATTCTGCTTCGCATCCCACTTGATGCGCTTCAAGCTTGAGCCAAAATCTTTTAGCTTCGGCTTCTCTCTGTCTGCGGATTGAGCTAAGGCGGGAGAGTCTAATGAGGCACAGGCGAAAAGGAGCAGAACGAGAACGAGCATCGAATGAATAGATAGCTTGTTACGCACAGCTTGCGCTCCTCTGAAATTTGTCGCCGCTATTTCTGATACTTGCCCATCAACTGCCCTTCGCCCAGCACATGCCCGTCCATAGCCTTCAATAGTTGATCTTTGGTCGCGCTCGAATCTAAATTGAGTTCCGCATCGAGCGCATAGAGATTGAAGTAGTAGCGGTGCGCGCTCCCGCTCGGAGGGCAAGGGCCACCGTAACCCACATTCTTAAAATCATTCTTGCCCTGCTTGCCTCCGCCAGAAATATTTTCCTGGGCTGGAACGTTATCAGGAAGCTCTCGCGCGCTCGCAGGGATATTGAATGCGACCCAATGAATCCATGTCTTGCCCGGTGCATCCGGGTCTTCAGCTATGAACGCAATCGTCTTTGTCTTCTCAGGCACATCGGCCCACGCAAGTTGCGGCGAGAGGTTAGCGCCGTCGCACGTGTACTCTTTCGGGATCATCCCGCCGTCTTGAAAAGCTCTGCTCGTGACTTTCATCTCCGTCTTCTTCCCTTCCACCGCCTGATTGCTGGGCCGGATATTATTTGAAGAAGGAGTCTCGCTCTTGCATGAACAGAGCAGGATTGCTGCGAGCAATAAGAGACAGAATCCGACGATCTTCATTTTTTGAAGTCTCACCAAGGAAAGCTGCATATATCAACAGCGCCCGAAGGCCACGCTCTATCAACGCAGCCGAGCGCCATCACATTGAAAGACGAGCGCACCTTGCCGGAAGGTTGATCGAACTCAACCTCGTCCTGCACAAGCTTCCACCCCTGTCGCTCATAAAAAGTCTTCAAACGATCAAGACAGAAGAGCAGGCCGAACTCCACCTTCATCTCTTCGCACATGAAGCGTTCGGCATGACGCAGAGTCTTCTGCGCGTAGCCGCGACCGTGTAACTCGCCTGCTGTGACGACTGCTCCGATGCCTCCGATGCGAACAGGCTCGCCGCCAACTTTCACAATATGGTCAATCAGCCCTACGTGGCTCGCCGGTCTTCCGTCAACGTCCAGAATGAAATGCAAATCTTTAGGCCGCCAGCGATAGTTGGCGTCTTCAACGCCGAAGATATTTTCTCCCCAACCGAAGAGTCTCTTGCGCTCCTCGTCCGTCAGGTCTTTAACAAGACGTATCTCTTCGCTCATCTGCCCTCACTCAAAATTCGCTCAATCAGTTTCTCATCACCGGGCAGCAAGCCAACTTCAGAGAGGCGCGGCGTCAATGTCGCCCAGTTCTTATCCATCGCAAAGACCTTGCGAAAGAGCGGGAGTGCATCATCCGTGCGCCCCATGTTGACGAGCGCGATGGCGTGCCAGTAAATCATCTCGGCATTGTCAGGCACAAGCCGTTCAGCCGCGCTGTATTCACGAAGCGCACCTTCGTTATCTTTCTTCTCAACGGCAAGATCGCCCGCGTTCATGTGATTGTAAGCGCGCTGCAAAGTGACCAGCCGTCGCAACTCTTTCAGAGGCTCTGGACTATCATCAACCCTTAAATCAAAAATCTTATCAGCCCAGGGTCTGCCCTTAGGCTTGCCCGTAACAACTATCAACGCAGCCGACTGTCGGCCTCGAATATCTCCGCCCGCCTCCTGCGCGGCATCTAGCGCAGCTAACATTCGCTCCGCAAGATCGCCCTTCGTCTCTTCAAACGCGCGCTGCATTGCAGGCCACACCCTATCATTCAACATCAGATTGGCCTGCACCGAATAGTTCTTTCCAACAATGTGCCCCGCCGCCGGAACAGCTTTCTTTCCGGTCCACGCGTCAACATTCCCTAGCGCATCAATCATCGCAACCTGACGCACGTCGCGCCCTTCGTCTCCTGCAATTAGTGACTTCAAAGCATCCGGCGCGCTTCGGCCTGCGCGCATCAGGTCAAGACCTAGCTTGCCGTAGCTAGGGTCAACAAAACTCTGCGTAGCTACAGCGCCCACGCCAGCCTCAGCCCACGGCACAATAGAGCCAACAGAGAACCAGTGCGATTGAACGGCAACGCCAAGCTCTCCCGTCTCCGGGTCGCGCGCCACAATTGAAAATGTGTGGACAGGGCGCAGAACGTTTGGGCGCATTTGTAATTGATTACTCTGCGCGCTCGACCTTGGAGTTAATTTCATCGCCACAGATAATATCGCAACTGCTGACTCAACGCTCACAAAATAATTGACTTGCTCTTGATGATTATAATTCTACTGAGTCAATGAATGTTCGTTGCCAAAGTTCGAGCGTCAGGAGTTGAAAGACTTGCAGGTTGTAATCTTCGCGCCCCGATAGATTAGCAGCGATTATGCGTTTTACTTCCTTCGGATTGAAGAGGCCGCGCCGCCGAACTGTTTCTTCCGACAACAAATCACCAACCATTGGGCGTAGCGGCCCTCGAAGCCATGAACGAATGGGAGCGCCGAAGCCAGCTTTTTTACGCCACACCACGTCACGCGGCAAGAGCTTTTCAGCCGCGCGCTTCAATATGTACTTGCGCTTCAACCCGTGCAGTTTCAAATGGGGCGGCATACGCGCGGCCAACTCCACCATCTCGTAATTAAGAAACGGCACGCGCACTTCCAGGTTAGCAGCCATAGAAGTCTTGTCTGTTGTCGTTAGATTCAAGCACGGCAGAAAAGTTTTGAGATCAACGTAGAGCAGGCGATTCAAAGGTGCTGCATGTTTGACGCGCTCGAAGTAGCGGCGATGATGCGAGTAGGCATCCAGGCCGCGCGTCTCTTCGCGCATCTCGTCTGTGTAGAGGCGCGCCTTCGCTTCGTCTGTAAAATATGTTCCATAGCCCAGATAACGATTCTCGAAATCGAGCGCAGCGCTTCGCGCAAACTTCTTAGCGTTCCTCAGTGGCGCTGTGAACTTTCCTGGAAGCCCGCCGGGAAGAACTGACGCAACAGTCTTCATCAACGGCCTTCGTAAAAGAGAGGGCACGGGATCGAGCGCGCTCGCCAGCTTCATAGCCATCTGTCGCGGGTAGCCCGCAAAGACTTCGTCGCCGCCCATGCCTGAAAGCATCACGGTCAGAGTTTCGCGCGCCGCACGCGACACAAGGTAACTCGGAATCGCCATATCAATCGCAGGCTCGTCCATGTGATAGACAAGCTTTGGCAGCAACTCGGCAACATCAGGCTTGAGCATTATCTCGTGGTAATCCGTCCCCAATAATTCATTCACGCGACGCGCCCACACGACATCGTCCGGTATGATGTCATAGCGCAAGTCTTCTGACTCAATGCCGATTGTGTATGTAGAAACTCGCCGACCCTTACTATGGTTCTTCATCAACGCGACGATTGTAGAGGAATCAATTCCGCCGGATAGAAAAGAACCGAGCGGAACATCCGCGACCATCTCCATGCGGACCACTCGATCAAGCGTTTCAAGCACGCGCTCCTTCCACCACGCTTCGCTTCGCCCCTCCTCTATCTCATCAAAGGACACGTCCCACCACTCGCTCATCTTCAGTTCGTCATCACGCAGAGTGAGCATATGCGCCGGAGGAAGCTTTCTTATCCCGCGAAAGAGCGTGTGCGGGTCGGGCGTCCAGAGAAAGGTCAGGAATTGGTTGAGCGATTCCGTGTCAATCCTGCGCTCTACGAGTCCGGTCGCAAGGATTGCTTTGACTTCGGAAGCGAAGAGAAAAGCGCCGGGTGCGCCGTTCACACTTTTCACCTGAGCGTAATAGAGCGGCTTAATTCCCAGACGGTCGCGCGCTAACGTAAGCTTCCGCTCTTTTCCGTCCCAGATGGCGAACGCGAACATCCCGTTAAGACGCGCGAGACAATCTGCACCCCATTCCGCGAACGCATTGAGCAGAACTTCCGTATCCGTGTTTGTGTGAAAGCGGCTACCTTTCGTCTCCAACTCTTTTTTGAGTTCGCGGTAATTATAAATCTCTCCGTTGAACGTTACGGCGTAGCGGCCATCGGTCGAGAGCATAGGCTGATGCCCAGCGCTCGTCGTATCAATAATCGAAAGCCTGCGATGCCCTAGACACGCGCGCCGTCCCGCATCATCAATCGTCGGTGTCGTCCACACACCTTCATCGTCGCGCCCACGATGCTCAATGCTATCCAGCATCGGTCGAATGTACGCTTCAGGATTTCTGCTAATGATTCCGGCGATACCGCACATAAAAGCAGAATTCAGGAGTCAGAATACAGAATTCAGAATAAAAGAAAATCCGAAAGCGGGTTGCAGCCTTATTCCATTCTGGCTTCTGGCTTCTGAATTCTGAATTCTGTCTTTCCCTTGTCTTTCGTAGCGTAAATCCACAAGTGCCAGCCCCAGCGAGAGGCAAGGCGCGATTCCATCTTGCGCGTCAGTAAGTTTCCAATCATGGGTAGCCAGCGTTTGTTCAGGAAATGGGTCGCAAGCTCTACCTCTGAGAAATCTCTGAATAGCTCGCGCGCCTCGCCCCGTGAGTAAACGCGCGCAAGAGGATTGCCTGCGCCGTCCGTGTGCTGGCTCAGGAATTCGTCAGGCGCAAGATAACTCTGCGCGTCCTCCTTCAAATTGCGCGCGTGTTCGCGCAGACTCTCAACAGGTTCTCCGGTCAAACGATGAACCAGCTTCAATCCCGTTTCGCTTTTCAGAAGGTGCGCGCCCATGCGACGAAAGAGGCGTATGTTGACGCGGTAGTTGTAAGAATCTCTGTGATAAAGCATGATGATTGCGCGCCCGCCGGGGCTAAGCACGCGATGAATCTCTTTGACTGCGCGCACAGTGTCCGGCGTGTGATGCAGTACGCCATGCGAATAGACGAGATCAAAGCTCTCATCTTCAAAATCAAGATTCTCAGCATCAGCCGTGCGAAAATAGCCCGGAAGATCGAACAACTCGAAACGCTTTCGCGCGAGTTCAATAGCGGCGTCAGTCAAATCCACGCCCGTGTAGGTCGCTCCGGCTTTGACAAACTGCGCCCCGTCCGTTCCAAGCCCACAGCCTATCTCCAGAACTCGAAGCCCGCGTGCGCTCTCGAACCCGGCAGCCGCAGGGATGTGCCACTCCTTCTCGTAGCGATGCTCTTCGACTCGCTCGTAAAAAGCGCGCGTCCCCATTTCCGCATCCGTGAACTTCGTCCCGCACGGATTCTTCTGCCAGAACGCACGCACGCGCTCTTTCAGCTTGGCATTACTTTCAGACATTCCGTAACTGTTTGCGCGACAGCGCTTCTTCTATTAACTCGCTTACCCATTCGGCGCGTGCGTCCCATGTCCCACTTCTAACTGAGGCTTGGCGCGCGCGCGCCCTTTCATCTCCCTGCTCTTTGAGCGCATCTTCAACCAGTCTTAAAAAATCTTCGCGGCTGCGTGCGATGCGCAAGACATCTCGCATTGATTCATACTCGGGCAGCGGTGCTATGACGACTGGCTTGCCCGTCGCCAGATATTCCCGCACTTTGATTGCAGAGCCATAAGAGGTAAATGCCTGCTCAGTCTCCCACGGCAACACGCACACGTCGAAGCCTGCGGCGTAGCGCGGCAGTTCATTGTATTTCACTGGCGCTAGAAAATGCACATTGGGCAGGTCTTCGATCTCAAGCCCGCGCGAGCGATTGCCTATAAAAATCCATTGCCACGCGGGGCGCGCTCTCGCGGCGAGCTTGATTAACTCCTGATCCACTAGCCAGGGTTCAATCGCTCCGAAGTAGCCCATGCGCGGGCGCGGAATCCTTGTTATCTCTTCGGCGACTTCGAGTTCCCCGCTTCCCACACGCGACCAGTGCTCGAAATCAACCGCCTGCTCCAGTAGATATGAACGCTCGCACCCACGTGTCGCTTCCGCCAAAAGCTTTCGTCCTGAATAGAAGATAATATCTGCCGCGTCAATCGCTCGTTCGTGCAGACGTGCGATAGTCTCCGGGTCAGTCGAGTGATCCATAGTGTTTGCGTCGTACTTGTCAGAGACCTGATAGACTACAAGAGATTCGTTCATGCGTCCTATCATCTCAACGGCAGTCGGGATGGCAATCCACAGTATAGGATTCGTGAGTCCGCGACTTCGCGCAAGCCCCCCGACCTGCGCGGTCAATAAGTGGCGATTCGCTGCGCGCGATGCGCGGCTGCCGAAGAAAGGGAGCGCGGCAGGGCTTACGACCGTGATGCCCTCCGAAGTTGTTCGCGCCAGCTTCGCATAACTCTTCAACTTTCTGGCAACACGCGGCAACAAATCTTTATTCTTCAGGGCAGCCAGCCCCATCGAAATCGAGTTGACGAAGATTACCTTGTTTCCTGCGCGCGCAAACCTTCGCATCAGATGGTTTTTGGAATGCGGGTGGAGTGCGGTCTCAGGGTTAATCAAGCAACAGCCCTATTGCTTTGGCTGCAATTTTCGGTTATAGTGTCCAACATCAAGACTGCGGTGAATCCAAAGTCTTAGCAGTTGCTGGGGTGAGGACAGTGACTGCACAATAGAACAGGCGCGAGGTCTCTTTAGACTGCCGCGCCTGTTCGCTTTTTATGGGCCGAAATAATCTAGGTAATTAGGGAGAAAAGTAACCAGAGGCGTAAGCTAAGTGCCAATGGTTACAGTCAAATCGAGCCATTTTAGTTGTGCGGCCAACTTTTCCAGAGGTAGAAAGTGTATCTATTGCGGCTCTTTCAAGGTCTATCGCACGGCTCGACGTTACGTTAAGTGCTCTCGTTGCCAAAGACAGAAATCTCTTTCGCAGCTTCGCAGAGAGCTTGAGATCATCAAAGGCTTTTATCAACAAGTGCCAGCTTATCGCCTGGCGACTGACTTGAAGCTGGATCAGAAGACGGTCTCTCGCGTCTATCAACATTTGCGAGAGTGTCTGTATCACACTGCCGAGCTTGAGGCCGGTCGTCTTCGCGGCGAAATCGAACTTGACGAAGCTTACTTTGGGGGCAAGCGCAAAGGTAAACGTGGACGAGGGGCTGCTGGAAAGAGCCTTGTTTTCGGGCTTTTGGAGCGCAAAGGGCATGTCTATACGAAAGTTATCGAGGGCGTTAGTGCAAAGGACTTGATGCAGCACATCAAAGAGAAGACCCGGAAAGGCTCGGTCTATTACACCGATAGCTTTCGTGGTTATCAGTCTTTGAAGAGATATGGCAAGCATCACCAGGTCAATCATTCAAAGTCTTATGTGG
>QHXM01000070.1 GCA_003222945.1 Acidobacteriota bacterium | reverse complement strand
AATTCGCTGTACGTTCCTTCCAGATAAGTATTGGCAACGAGGCCGGGGCCGCCGTGTCCTGGCCCGGTGATATAGATCGTGTTCAGGTCATGCTGCTTGATAATTCGATTGAGATGAACATAGATGAAGTTGAGTCCAGGCGTTGTGCCCCAGTGACCGAGCAGCCTGGGCTTGATGTGTTCAAGTTTGAGCGGCTCGCGCAGCAATGGATTGTCGAAGAGATAAATCTGTCCGACTGAGAGATAGTTTGCCGCACGCCAGTAGGCATTGATTTTGCGAAGCTCTTCTGCGCTCAACGGAGCAGCTTTAGATTCAACACTCGTCTCGATCATAACCCTTCCTTGTTTGTCTCTTCAGAAACGTTGCGGGACGCCGCGCACGCAGCGCACAGTGTCACGCGCAATCAGCAACTCTTCATCCGTCGGGATGACGTAAGCCGCAAGTCGTGATCCGTCGCGTGTGATTAAACCTTCATGGCCGTCTATCTGCGCTGCATTGCGCTCTGCATCCAATTCAAGCCCCATCCATTCAAGGCCAGGGCAGATAGAGGCTCGCACCTCCGCAGAGTTTTCGCCGATACCTCCAGCAAAGATAACAGCGTCCGCGCCGCCCATCGCGGCTAAGTATGAGCCGATATATTTGCGGACGCGGTAACAGAAGATTTCTATCGCCAGACGCGCACGACGATCATCGTTCTCGTGCGCTTCTGCGAGCAACTCGCGCATGTCATTAGTCAGTCCTGAGATTCCGATCAGGCCGGACTGCTTGTTGAGCAGGGTCTCGACTTCGCGCGATGAAAGACCCTCTTTGGCGGCTATGAAATCAATGATGGCCGGATCAATGTCGCCTGAGCGCGTACCCATCACCAAGCCTTCGAGCGGCGTCAGTCCCATCGAAGTGTCAATGGAATCGCCAGCGCGAATGGCAGCAGCCGAACAGCCATTGCCGAGATGCAGCGTGATGATGTTGGTCTTCTCGCGCGCCATCCCTGTGAGTTGACGATAACGATAAGCGACGTAGCGATGCGAAGTGCCGTGAAAGCCGTAGCGACGCACACGATGGCGACGATAGAGTTGATAAGGCAGCGCGTATAGATAGGCGTGGTCTGGCAGCGTCTGATGAAAAGCAGTGTCGAAGACAGCAGCCTGCGCGACACCCGGCCCGAAGACTTCGCGCGCCGCCGTGATGCCACCAATGTTAGCCGGATTGTGTAGCGGCGCAAGGTCAATGCAATCCTCTATGCCGCGCAACACTTCATCCGTGATGACGACCGAGTACGTGAAGCGTTCGCCGCCATGTACGACCCTGTGCCCGACTGCATGTACATCTGCGACGCTCTTGATGCCGTCAATCCCGGATGTCTCGGAGCAAGCCCAGCGCAGAATCAACTCTATGGCCGCGCGTGCATCGCGCAGAGGCGCAGTCGAGCGTTGCGGCTCGCGTCCGTTTGATTGCAGAGTGACGATAGCCTCGCCGCCGATGCGCTCAATCGTGCCGCGCGCCAGACGCTCATCCGTGTTCTGCGCGATCCTTTCGAGGTCTGTACCGATCAGTTGAAACTTGACCGAAGAACTGCCGCAGTTTAAGACCAGAATGTTCATGATGTGAGGAGCAATAATAACCAAATTGCCCGTTAAAGTAGAGTGGCTATATTAGCTGCTGACTTGCCTATAGCACTGAAGCATGAAATTAACCTAACGCGCGACCTTAATGGCCTCTTTCCACCTGACTAGGTTATATAGAGAGTATGAGAACCTATTCTCGCCCGGGATATTTATTTGCAGGCGCTGCAACAGCCCGCTCTATTCGGCAGAAGCCAAATTCCATTCCGGCTGCGGCTGGCCTAGTTTTGATGAAGAATACCCGGGGAGCGTCGAGCGCCATGTGGACATGGACGGGCGACGCATAGAGATTCTTTGCGCACATTGCCACGCTCACTTAGGTCACGTCTTCGAGGGCGAAGGCTTTACTGAAAAGGACACACGCCACTGCGTCAACTCACTTTCCATTCGATTTATTTCAGAAGGCAAGGAGATGCCGCCCGTACTTGACGCTGACTAAAGCCGAAGTCGCGCGTGAGCGTACCTTTCATCATTGACATTATCGCTTGCCGGTTAACTTTGGCCTTGTGTGCCTGACCGAAAGGAGCGTTTGAAGAGATGAAGCAGCTGATTGCGGCGGCTTTCTTTGTCAGCCTACTCGCTCTTACTATCCGCGCAACTTACGCCTGTTTCTGCTCCGTACCGAAGTGCAGAAGCCTTCCGCTTCTCTTTTCAGTGCTGCTCGCCGCCTCATCTATCAATGCTCAAGTTGGCGACAGCGCCAGGATTCAATCGCTTGTTGATGAAGTGCAGAGTAAACAGCGCGGTTTCTCATCAAGCTTGCTCGATTATACATATACTCTCAGGCGGAGTTGGCAGGAATCGAACGATAAAGGTGAGATTAAAAAGGAAAAGATTCAGGTCTTTCAAGTGTTTCCTGTAGCTCATGGTAAACCTATCACAGTGCTATTGAGTGAGGATGGTAAAGATTTATCCCCGGTTCAACTTGCTAAAGAAAGGGCCAGAGCAGACAAGGAATGGCAGAAGCGTAAGAAGGAGTCTGAGCAGAAGGGAGTAGAGGGTCAAGAGCAGGACGCTGTCTTCCTTTTTCAAGCTTGGGAGTTCAGTATGCTTAGAACCGAGCAGTATAATAATCGGGACGTGATTGTTTTGAACTTCAAGCCGCGGAAGGATTTTAAGCCTGATAATAGTTCGGAAAAATTTGCGGCGAGCTTGGAAGGTGAAATATGGATAGATACGGCAGAAAAGGCTGTCGTGAAACTTGATGCGAAATTAGTAAAAAATTATGGGACGGGCTTTGCGGGTTTGATCGCACCTCTTGAACCCGGCACGACGCTTCTGATTGAGCGCAGCCCTATCTCGAATAATATATGGGCGATTACGAGGCTGGAATTTAGACCCAAAGTGGTGCACGCTTTTTATTCAAAAGCCGGGCATTACAGGCAGCAGGATGAGATGAGTGATTACAAACCCTTTAATAGGGAGGCAGACAATCTATTTGAAGAAAAGTAATTACCCCCAGAATCGGTTCTAAATAAAGAGATGAAATCAATCACCTCAATTCTGTTGTGCATCATAGTATCAAGCCTTGCTTTAGCTCAGAAGAGTCCATTTCAGATTCGCTACAGGGGTGGAACGCTTGAAACGAAAGTTAGCAAAGATGATTGGGATAACAGGCTCACGATTCTTTCGGACCAAATACTTCTTGAACTGAAAGACGGGCAGAAACTGAGCATTGACCCTAAGAAGGTGACATATATCAGCTACGGTCCAGCCGCAACTCGCCGTGTCGCAACTTGGGTAACGTTGGGGATATTGGTCAGCCCGGTTGCGCTCATGGGATTATTCAATAAAAGCGTAGAGCATTACATCAGTATTGAATACACCTCAGCAGAAGGTAAGAAGGAAGGCATCTTGCTACAGGCGCATAAGGATAATTACAGAAATGTTCTTGCTATGCTCAGGGGAGCTACAGGAAAAGAGATTGAAATCGAGAAGAAAAGTAAGCCCAACAAAACGGATTAACTTTGCTGCATTCTTAGAGAGCAGAATTTAAGTAAAGCTGACAGATGTAAATTAGCCGCCGAGAACACAGATGCAAAATGAACTGTTTATAACAAGTAGAATCCTAACCAGCTTGATAGTTCTTCTACTATGTTTTGACATCGCTTCTGTCAAAGCGCAAAGCAAAACTCCCGGCAGATTAGCCGAAGCGGAACAGCAATCAAAGAGGGCATCTGATCTTTTAGAGAAGATCATGGCTCAGACAGACCACAGAATTCCTAAAGAACTTCTTAATAAAGCAGAGGCGGTTGCGGTTTTTACAGATGTGAAAAAAGTGGGGCTGCTCTTTGAGGGTCTAAGTTTCGGGCATGGAGCTATCAGTCGCCGATTCTCGGATCACTGGAGCGCGCCATCTTTTTTTATCTTGAGAGGTCTTAGCATCGGCCCACAAATCGAAGCTAAGTCAATCAATATCGTAATGTTGTTTATGAATGACACGGCGGCGGACTGGTTACTGGAAAAGAGAGGCGTTGTTTTTGAGCGCGCTAAAGCGCCAGTTTCCGGACCAGTTGGCGAAATCAGGACGGAGCAAAAAGAGGTCATGCCAGTGGCGAATCTCTTCTCATATACTTTCAATGATGATCGTCTCTTAGGTCGAGACCTTAAAAACATGCTCAAGAATTTTGGAATCAAGGCGGATAATGATCTGAACAAATCGGTATATGGTCTGAGTGCCTACGACTTATTGTCAGCCTCCAATAGCAGCAAGATAGTACAAGTGACGACTGAGGTGAATATTTTCTCTCAAACTGTCGCCCGTTTTTTTGCGAGAAATTAGGCCGGATGTATTTAGCATTAGGCGTAATTCAGGAATAATTCATTGAACAAGAGCGCGAATAGATAAGCTCTCACTCGAGAGAGTTGTCTCTATCGGTGCCGGGCGCGTCCCGTCAATCGTTAGGCGCTCGCGGCTATGATTCAGCTTAAGGAGTGAAGAGAGCTATGACAGTAAATCGCTCTAACTGACGGAATCAACATGTGACCTGACAATCTCACGCCGGTTCTCTGGCGTGTAGCGGCAATTGACGCTCTTTCCCGTGAGATTGATAACGGCTTCAGCCCCGTCTAGGACATCAACCCATTCTCCCAATTTTTGCCGTCCCACTTGACCTGTCGAATTTCGCCGTCAACATTCCTCGGCGATCTTGTTAATACAATGCATACGACAAACTTCGACCTTGGACTGAAATAGAAGCCTGCAAAAGAGAAGTCGGATGACCTTATCTCACTGTCCGCCCCTCATGCCATGCTATCGGATATTCAAGCAGTGATTAGAGCCGAGCGCGATGAAGACTAAGCGCAGGGCAGAGAGTTCGTTTTGGAGCACAACCATTGACCGCTGCTATAGGTCTCTTGCCGGAGAAAGGTCTTTTGCTCGGAAGGAGCGCAATGTGTTCCCTGAACAAACATCGCGCTCCTCCGAAGCTCTTGGGTTGGCGATCCCTTTCGAAATATTAGAGCCTTTCGAAAAGTTTCAGAAGCTCAGCCGCAAGCCGAATTGCAACTTGCGCATCGGGCCAGCCGAAGTTATCACGCCAAAGGTGGTGGACGTAGTGCCCGAAGGAACTGAGTTGCCCGGCTGCCCCAGGTTTGGATGGTTAAAGATATTCGTCCCCTCGGCACGGAAGCGCAGCTTGAAGCGCTCGCTCAAATTGAAGTCGCGCGAGATCGCCAGGTCAACGTCGCGGTAGCCAGGGCCGTCAAGCAGGTTGCGTGGCGAACTGCCGTCCACAGCCACCCCGGTCACCGCCTTGTTCTGGACGAAGGCTGCCGTGTTGAACCACATCTGGGGCGTGGGATTGTCCAGGTGCGGGTCGCCGATCAACGCCGCGCGGTCGTTGGTGTTGCCGTCCAGGTTGGCGTCAACGTTGCCGTTGGTGATAGAAAACGGAAGGCCGCTGCGCAGCTTGATGATGGGCGCGATACTCCAGCCGTTGAATATCCTGCCCGCGAAGCTGCCAGGTCTGAAGTAATCGGGCTGGTAGTTCAGGCTCATGGCGAAGACGTGGCGCTGGTCCGTATCGGCCCGACCTTTGTCTAAGAAAAGCTTGCTGAAGTTCTCGGCCCCGCCCTGCGTGGTGTTGTTCTGAAGCTGCACGCTGTCCAGGGTCTTGCTGAAGGTGTAAAAGGCGTTGAAGGTGATATGGCGACTCGTGCGAATGGCGGTGGTAAGCTGCATGGCATCGTAGGAGGCGGTCTGGTCCGATTCCAGGAGCAGCACAGCGCCGAACGCTGGATTGGGCCGCCGCGCGAGGACGTTCGCCCCAGCAGTGGTGGCGGTCGGCGTTATGACCGGATAGTTCACGTCGCGCGCGAAGGGCAGATTGCGGCTGCGTGTGCCGACGTAAGCAGCACCGACACTCAGGGCATTTGTTAGCTGACGCTGCACAGAGAAGTTCATCTGGTACGAGCGCGGCCACTTGAAGTCGGAAGCCACCGGAAAGAGGCCGCCGCCAGTGGTGAATGTCCCTCTGTAGGGGAAGGGATTGCCGCCGACGAAGGCATTATAGGGATTGCTCAGCGAAGCCCCCAGGGGCACACCGGCTGCGTTGGTCTTGGGATTGATATTGGTGAAGGAGAGCCGGGTTGAGAAGGGCTGGAAGTTAGTCATTGTGTTCCACTCGTTGCCCGAGAGACTGCCGTAAAACATACCCCACGCGGCGCGGATAGAAGTTTTGCCATCGCCGAATGGGTCCCACGCAAAGCCCAGGCGGGGCGAGAAGTGGGCGTAACTCGTCGGGATTCCTCCACGTTCCACACCAGGGTCGCCGAAGAACAAAGCCCCAACAGGCGCTGTCGGAATAACAGTGGATTGTTGGCCGGGCACGTAGTTAACGACACGGTTGAGTGGATCGGTCGGAGTCGTCTGCACGTCCCAGCGCAGACCCAGGTTGAGAGTCAGTCGCTTGTGAACGCGGTAATCATCCTGCACAAAGAGCGCCGTGTACCAGCTATTAGAGTAACCGGTGACGGGGGCGTCCTGCGTGATCGCGCTCGGTATGCCGATCAGAAAATCGGCCAGCGCATTCTTCGTCACGCTGTTGTTAAAAGTGAAAACGCCGTAGTTGTTCAGAAGCGTCTGCTGAATGTCCTTGTTGAGAGAAAGCTCTCCCCCAACCTTGAGCGCATGGCTGCCCTTGGTCCAACTGAAGACATCGCGCACGGAGTAGAAGTTAGTGCCCGCAGTTGGTCCGCCAATGGCGTTCGTTAAAGTGAAGAAGCCTGTGACGGTAATCTGCGGCAGAGACGGCGTGCCCTGTATCGTGAACGCAGAACCCAGATCGCCAAGCGAGGTAGCTGGCAGATTCAGGCGACCGCCAAAATTTCGCGTGTAAGTCGCCCAGACCTGATTGATCTTATTGGCGCTGATGATCCAGACATCGCTCAAGTTGACGTTATGCTGTTGCCATTGGAATTGTTGGCTGGCCCACGGCAGGTTGCCGCTGCCCGCTTTCACAGTGTTTGTTCCTGATGTCTCAAAGTAGCTGAAAGTGAGGCGGTGCTTATTGTTGAGCTGGTGGTCTAACTTCACCAGAAAATCGTCGGAATCAAACGGGCTGGGAATGTTGCCTTGCCACTTGCTGCCAGCAACGTTGGAAGTCGGAATAAAGTCGTTGATGATTTTCGCCGCAGCGGGATCAATGCGGTTGGGGCATATGACGTTGGTGACGCCGTTGCAAACGAATGCCTTGCCCGTAGCAGGATCGACGGGTTTAGTACCCGAGGCGGTGAAGTTGCCGACGCGCTCCAGGTCAGTTGGCACGACGGCACCGCTCAGGAATGCGCTGGTCGTCTGGCGCAAGCCCGAATAAGAGAAGAAGAAGAAGGTCTTGTCGCGCTTAATCGGTCCACCAAGTGTGCCGCCAAACTGGTTACGATGAAAAGGTGCCTTTGCCAGCGTGGAACCCCAGTCGTTGGCATTAAACACAGTGTTGCGCACGTACTCAAAGGCCGAGCCGTGAAACTGGTTGGTGCCGGACTTGGTGATGACGTTGATTACGCCGCTGGCGAAACGTCCATACTCCGCGTTATAGCTGTTGGTCTGGACTCTGAATTCCTGTATGGCATCCGGGTTAGGTAAAATGTTGCCGGTGTTCCTCAGTCCGGTCATGTTGTTGCCGCCGTCCAGGTAGTAGTTTACTGAACCTGTCCCGCCGTCAACTCCGCCGTTAATCAGAGTGCGCTGCTCTGGGAATCCCAGGATGAGCGAGCTTGTACCGGTAGAGGCAGCGGCTACACCGTTGTTATTGGATTGCACGCCGGGCACAAGGTCCAGCAGCGTATAGACGTTGCGCTCGACCAGCGGAAGACTGGTGATCTCTCTGGAATCAATGGTGCGGCCAATCTCGGACGTGCTGGTGTTGACCGCCGTTGGCGTCTCTGTGACTGTCACAGTCTCGTCAACCTGTCCGACGGCGAGGGGGACATCCGCGCGAACTGTTTCATTGACCTGCAGAACGACCTCGTCCAGGAAGCCCTTCTTGAAGCCAGAACCGGTGACCTCCATAGAGTATTTGCCCACCGGGAGAAATTCAATACGGTAGGTACCGTCATCGCCGGAAACCACGGAGCGCGTCAGTCCAGTGTCAACGTTGCGCGCAGTGACTTGTGCGCCGGGCACAGCGGCTCCGCCGGGGTCCGTGATGGTTCCGACGATTGTGGCAGTGGTAACCTGCGCAACGGCTACCAGAGGAAAAGCAAGCACCAGGGCCAGTACGGCAAAGTGAATCTTACGTAAACCAAAGTTTCCTAAGCTTAACATGTCAGTGACCTCCAAGTAAGAAGTTCGAACCCCGAAAAGCAGATAGCTCCAATGCGAGGGCAATGATATGAGGGTAATCCCTTTGCTCGTTAAAGGCTGTGCGCTCGATTGTGTTTAGCTACACAGAATTCTTCGCACCACTAAGCCACGCGCGGCGCGGCAAAAGTCGGAGCAGCGATGAGAGCCGCCGCTCCTCGTAATCTCGGATACTCTTGCGTGGAGGTGACACGAAGGGGTGTGGACGCGGCGGCTTCCGTCAGCACGCGCTCTCTTAGTGCTTCGCGTACATTGCTCTCCATCAAATCCCAGGCGGTAGTAATCTCGCCCGCTAGGTATATGATATCGGGATTGACGACGTTAATAATTATCGCCAGCCCCAACCCAAGAAAACGTGCGGTGGATTGAATAGCGACGATGGCCTTAGCATCACCACCGCGCGCTCTTGCGACCAGGTCTAAGACGGTGAATGATTCTTTCCCTGCGTCGCGCAGCGAATTTGGATTAAGTTTGGACAAATTGTGCCCCAAATAATGAGCCAGCGTTGCAAGGTTAGAAGTGTATGCTTCCCAGCATCCGGTTCGACCGCACAGGCAACGCGGCCCGTCAAGGCTTAGCGGCATGTGACCGAATTCCCCTGCAATGTGATTGTGACCACGAATAAGTTCGCCATTCAAGACCACACCTACTCCGACGCCGTCAGACACGCTCACGTAAGCGAAGTTTTGTGTGGCGGGCGCTTCTTCGCGCTCCAGCCACAAGTGTGCGAGCGAACAGGCACGCGCAGAGTTCTCCACTTGCACAGGCAGCGCGGTCGCCGCAGCCAGTCCGTCACGTATGTCCACTTCACGCCAGCCGAGCGTCGGGGCATTGAGAATGCGACCGGTTCTATGATCCACCATGCCGGGCACTACGACGCCGATCCCTTCACAATTGCTCCTTGCGCCGTGTGTTTTCAGCATTCTGCGGATGCGAGCAGCCAGGTCTTTAACGAACGCTGGAATTGAAAAGACCGTGTCGTAAATCTCCAGAGCAAGTTGCCGACCAGAGAAATCGCAGAGCATCAGATAGGTCTTACTGAACCGCACATCCACAGCAATAGCCAGGCGATCTCGCGTTCTGATATGCAGAAACGTGGGCTTGCGCCCCCGCGCAATCTCGCCCGTCGCGCCTTCGTAAATTAACTCCTGCTCGATCAGTTCCTGCACTAGCACGCTCACCACGCCGCGCGTCACGTCCATCCGACGCGCCAGATCAGCGCGCGAGATTGGTTGATGCTCACGAATTAAATTGAGCGCTATACGGCGATTGATCTCACGGGATGTGGTGCGGGTCGCAATATGGAAATCTTGGGGGTTGATTTTACGCATTGGCGTTTCCGGTATATTGTTCGGAGAACGAACAATATGCTTCAAACTATTTTCTGTCAAGAAATATTTGACTAATAGTCAAGATTATCTTCCAGCATCTGCGCCGCCACCAGAGCATAGGAGAGTATGCTATAGAGGAAAAAAGACCAGCCCGTCTTCGATGTGAAGATGATGGAGGAAGTGATCGCTGAATCTTATTCAGGGTCTAGCGTCCTGACGCTGATAAAATATTTTAGAATTCCGAGTAAGATTTTCTCTTTAAGATGGCTCTTATTCTATAAGAGAAGAGTTAAAGAATAGATTCTAAGTGCAAGACATAGAGAGCCTGATACACAAAGCCGTTGACTCGCGCTACCCGCTCGCGGAAAGACATGAGGCTTTCGGCGGGTTGGTCGCGCGCTTTCAAGACATGGCTTTCGGTTGCGCGTATGCCGTGCTGGGTGATTTCTGCATGGCCGAAGATGTGGCTCAGGAAGCCTTCGTCAACGCATGGCAGAGGCTTCATCAACTACGCACTCCGGCAGCTTTTCCGGGCTGGCTCAGACGCATTGTACTGACCGAATGTAATCGCCTGACCAGAGGTAAGCGATTACAGTTCGTGCCTCTGGATGAAGGCGTCAATACTCCATCGGCAAGCCCGGACGCGCGCGCGATTGCCGAACAAAGGGAACTCAGAGAGAAGGTGCGCGCCGCTCTCAAGTCTTTGCCGGTAAATGAACGTGTTGTGACGACACTCTTTTACATTGATGGCTACACACAGGCCGACATAGGTGACTTCCTGCAACTGCCCGTGACGACCATTAACAAGCGTCTTTATACGGCAAGACAGCGATTGAAAGAGAGCTTCGTTGAAACCTTCAAAGACGATTTAAGAAGGCAGCGCCCTTCGCGTGACCAATCGTTCGCAACTAAAGTGAAGGCAAGCTTACGCCCATTTAAGAATGAGGACTGGAGGTCTATCTCACAGATCGCGCCCGCAAGAGAGCGTTACGACCCGGAAGGCTTCGATCTATGGCTGCGTGGTCGTAAAATGTTCGATGACTCACGCTACGTCCGCCGCCACTACCTGGCTGAACACGCAGAGACAGGGCAGCTATTCGGCTACGGCGCAATCGAGCAGAGCATTTATCTACCAAAGTACAGGCTCTTTCTGGTCCTTGACCCATCTTGGCTAAGGCTGGGTGTGGGCGATCTTTTGTTGGACAAACTCACCTGTGATCTGGTGGAAGCGGGTGCCGTCACAGTCTCGTTCAGAGACTACACGGCGCAGGATGAAATCCTCAGCTTTCTCATCGAGCGCGGCTTCATTGAGACGATGCGGCTGATGGATTTGCGACTCTCAGTCGGTGAAGCAGAGATCGCTCCTTTTTCAACTGTCGTAGAGAAAGTAAGAGAGCGCGGCATCTCAATCTCCACGCTCGCAGAGGAGCGCGCACACGACCCGCGCTACGTCGAGAAACTTTACGACCTGACGAGCACATTAAGGATTGACGATCCCTTACGCGACCCATTCGCGCCAGCATCTTTCTATGAGCGCGAGGCGCGACTTTGGCTGGAGAGACCTTACGTTCTGCCGGACGCATATTTTATCGCCAAGCACTCGGATCGCTACGTCGGAGTTTCGGACTTGAATCTTTTGGACGTTGTGCCCGAAGGCGTGACGCACGGCTTCACAGGCGTGAGGCGCGAGTACAGGCATCAGGGCATCTGTACGGCTCTGAAGGTTCGAGCCATCGAATATGCGAAGAGACACGGTTATCGCACCGTTCGCGCTTTCAATAGCCCGCTTCACTCCGAGCTTCTTGCCCTGAATGAAAGGCTGGGCTTCCGATCTCTGTTCAGCTACGTCACGCTGGAGAAATGTTTGAAAGAGGTCGCACAAGTGAGTTCGGATATTTATGACCAATATGCCGGGCGCTATCGTGACGACAGCCGCTGCCGCGATCTCATTATCGTCATCAGGAACGAAGAGGGAAGGTTGACGGCTGAGGCAATAGGGCAAAAGGTCGAACTGTTTCCAGAATCGGAGAAGAAATTCTTCGTCAAGCAGTTCTACGGCGAGATTACTTTCTTCAAAGACGAAAGTGGAGAAGTTACACATCTCGTCTCGCGCACTCGCGGACTGAATCAGCCTGAAACAGTGCTTCACGCAAAGAAGATTGAGTAAGAAACGATCAACAGTCATCTTTAACTTAGAAAGGCCAGAGCCGGGATGAAGCATATACGACTACTTTTTGTCATTCTCTTCGTCACAATCATCATCATTGTCAAACTCTCGGCGGGAAACGCGCAAACAACTGGAAGCGCCACACAGGAGAAGACAGCCGAGCAGGTCTATAAGAACATACAGGTCTTCAAGGGATTGCCCGCATCGCAATTCGATTCCGTCATGGCATTCATCTCCGGCTCGCTCGGAGTCAAGTGCAACTACTGCCACGTCAATCCATTTGAGAAAGACGACAAGCCGACGAAGCAGACAGCGCGAAAGATGATTCAGATGGTGTTTGATCTAAACAAGGGAAGCTTTAACGGACAGGGCACAACCGTTACATGCTACACCTGCCATCGCGGTCAGCCGCTGCCCGTTTCAGTTCCGGCGGTGGGTCAGAATCTTTGGCAGCCTGCAAATACGAAGAAGCGAGAGGATGCGCCGCTTCCAAGTGTGGACCAAATCTTAGACAGGTATGTGGAGGCTGTGGGCGGGAAGACTGCTATTGAGCATGTGACTAGCCGCGTGTTGAAAGGCTCGCGCATAGGGGCTGACGGCGTGCTGGTCCCGGAAGAGGTCTATGCCAAAGCGCCCAACAAGCTGCTGGTCATCACAAGCTACCCAAACGCGCCCATCCGCGTAGGCTTCAACGGAACGGAAGGGTGGGCACAGAACAGCAGAGGAACGAATAGTCTCAACAAAGATCAATTGATGCAGCTAAGATTTGAGACGGAGTTTTACCAGCCAATTAGACTGAAAGATATTTACTCAAAACTGGCAGTCACTACCAGGACGACCATCGGAGACCATGAAGCATAAGTCGTTGAGGCGAGTCTGTCATCAGGTGGCTCTGAAAAATTGTACTTCGACGCGCAGAGCGGACTACTCCTTCGTAGATACACGGAGTCGAACACTGTGCTCGGTCATCTTCCGTTGCAAATAGACTACGAAGACTATCGTAGCGTTGACGGCCTCAAATTGCCTTTCATGATATGCTGGTCAATACCAGGCAGAAGTTGGGGTCGTAAGATAACTGAGGCCAAACAGAATGCTCCTCTGGATGACGCGCAGTTTAACGCTCCGGCAAAGTGAGTCAACGGCGCTTCTTCTATAACAAAGGCGCAAGCCATTCTTTTGCGCCCTTGTCTTCACGGCAAGCTGTGCTTTGAGCAGCCGCTCCTCAGCGTTAGGTAGTTCCAGATCGGCAAACACATTGCCACTACTTCGAGTATAGTTAGCCTTCTTTCTCACCTTCTTATACCTCTTGCTCTCGATGCCAAGCCTTGTATAACTCCTCTGCTATTTTCAAGCGAGCTTTGTTAAATCAATCTCAGCTTGCGTAGTGGCTACATCTTGATACCTGACTGAGAGATGTCCCAATCCTTCATTTACAGAACTCCTTTTCTCACTCAACTTCTTCTGGTGCCGGCTTGATAATACAAAGCTCCTGCTGGCGTTGAACGAATAGCAGATATGGGGTATAAACCGGATTACGCTGAGCAGCCAAATCGAGAATACCTGTTGATCTTAATGCTTCCTTTATCAGTCTTTGATTAAAACGAGATGTTGTTTTTCAGGTCTCATCACCTAGATGGTCCGGCAGCCGCTTGTAAATATTCTTTCTCGCTTATCCTTATCTTCATTGTTTGTCTTAACGTCGGAGCACAACGGTTATCGTTTCACAATTACAGTGTGCATGATGGATTGGCTAACGCACACGTGAACTCCGTCTATCAGGATCGGAAGGGTTATCTATGGTTCGGCACGTGGGAAGGCTTGAGCCGTTTCGATGGCTACGGCTTCACTAATTATGGGAGGCGCGATGGGCTGGCGAACCCTATCATCAACGACATCACCGAGGACAGAGATGGAAATCTATGGGTGGCGACACAAACCGGAGGAGTCGCCCGGTTGATTGATGATCCGAAAGAGCCGTCTTCGTTGCCGCAAGATACATCTGACACAACAACGCGGAAAAAGTTTATCAACTACTCCATGAGCGATAAGCGGGAGTCTAACGTGGTCGGAGCGTTGTTGTTCGACGCGGAGAACACTCTCTGGTGCGTGACCGAAGGAGGAATTTATCGCGCGCGTGTGCCGACCGGTAATCAGCGATTCGACCTGAAGTTTGAATTGGTAGGGCAGACTCCCGCCGACAAAGGTTGGACAGGCTATGCTTTGGCGGACAATCAAGGGCGTCTGTGGTTCGGCTTCTATGATGAGTTGATCGAATTTTCTGAAGGTCGAATTACCAAATATCATCTGCCTGATAAGCTGGATGCTTCCGTAATCAGCATCCAATCAGACTGGCACGGCGGCCTCTTCGTCGCAAGCCACGTTGCCGTCTTTGATTTTCTGCCGCCAACCGATGTCGAGAGCAAAGAGCAATGGCGGAAGCTGCCATTGGCTTTGATGCCTCGCCCGGAGGAGGTCTATACGATGCTGAGTGAGCCGAACGACACGCTCTGGCTCGGCACATCTTACGGCCTGATTAAGTATCAGGACGGGCGGCAGACGAGGATGACGACTGCGCAGGGCTTGAGCGAAAACCACGTCTCATCCCTCTTCAAAGATCGTGAAGAGAATCTGTGGATCGGCACAGGTATTGGCGGCGTGTCTCGTCTTTCTAATGAGAAGATTGTGAGCTTTACGAGCACGGAAGGATTACTCAGCCAGAATATCTCCATGCTCGTTGAAGATCACACGGAACACATCTATGCCAGCGCACTGTCGGGCGGCATCTTTGAGTTGAGCGAAGATAAAGCCACTCTGGTCGCTGGCTCGCAGGCAGCGCCTTTTAATCTTGTCGGGAAGCGTATCCTGCAAGACGTTCGCGGCGACTGGTGGGTCGGGACTGAGGCTGGCCTCTTTCGCTTTCAGGGGCCACGCTTGCAGCTTGAGCATGGCGAGAAGTTTAAGTCGGCGGACGGCATTCCCGAATCGCCAGTCTTCAATGGGCCTGGAATGTATGAGGACTCTTCGGGCAAGGTCTGGGTCGGCCTGCAAGATTTTAATCTCTACTGGTTCGATCCTGCGCGCAAGGGTCAAGCGCCGCTTTTTCAGCACCTCAATCTGCAAGACGTTTGGCAGAGTTACGCGCGCGACATTGTGCAGGATAGAGCGGGCGCGCTCTGGGTTGGCGGCTTCGGCGGGATGCTCAGATTAGTTGATGATAAACCCGTTCGCATCGAGCCGACGGATGGTCTGCCCGAAGCTAATCCGCGCGCCCTCTTTCTTGATAGTCGCGGTTGGCTCTGGATCGGTCTGCGCTTCAATGGCGTCTCAGTAGTTAAAGACACCGGAGCGTCGCCTATGAAGTTTATTAACTACTCGACGGCGAACGGCCTTTCGAGCGACGCAGTCTGGTCTATCACTGAAGACGATAAGGGGCGAATCTATTTCGGGACGAGCAAAGGGCTTGACCAGTTCGACCCCGCGACGGGCGCGATGCGCCACTTCACTTCAGAGAATGGACTCGCAGCCGATTGGGTCAACTACTGTCTAAAAGATCATCTGGGAAATATCTGGGTCGGCACAACCAGTGGCGTCTCAAGATTAGACCCGCGTGAAGAGAGGCGCGCAAGTCTTCCGCCCATCTATCTGAGTCGTGTCCGAGTCGCGGGCGAAGAATTGGCTTTAAGCGAGACGGGCGCGGTCTCTCTTCCGGCGCTGACTTTAACAGCCGCGCAGAACAATCTGCTCATAGAATACGTCGGGCTGAGCTTTCAGGAGGACCGCAAGCTCAAGTATCAATATAAACTCGAAGGCGCTGGATTGGATTGGAGCGAGCCGACCGCAGAGCGCACGATTAACTACGCGCATCTCTCGCCCGGCTCCTACAGATTTATGGTGCGCGCGGTGACGGAAGAGGGCTTGCTCAGCGCGACACCAGCTTCCCTGGAGTTTCGTATATTGCCTCCCGTCTGGCAGCGTTGGTGGTTCATAACAGCGGTTGCGCTCATACTTGTCCTGACAATCTACGCCCTCTATCGTTATCGCGTCACGCGCCTAATCGAACTGGAACGCGTTCGCACACGCATCGCAACCGAACTGCATGACGACATCGGCTCGAACCTCTCGCGCATCGCTCTGTTGAGCGAAGTTGTCCGCCGACAGGTGCGACAGGATGACCCACAGGTCAACGAGCGTTTGTCCTTAATCGCTGGCGTCTCGCGCGAGTCCGTTGATTCTATGAGCGACATCGTCTGGGCGATTAACCCGGAGAAGGATCACCTGCGCGACCTGACGCAGAGAATCCGTCGTGTCGCGGGCGACATCCTCTCGGCCTGCGACGTAGAGTTTCGCTTTCACGCCTCAGAAGTTGATCCAGATATCAAGCTCGACGTTGACACGCGACGCGAAATCTTTCTCATCTTCAAGGAGAGCCTCAACAACATTGTTCGTCATGCAAAATGCACGGAAGCAGATGTTGAGTTCAAGTTCGAGCATGGCAATCTCATCTTGCGCGTGAAGGATAACGGTCGGGGCTTTGATTGCGAACAAGCATCAAAGGGCAATGGATTAGCGAGTATGAGACAACGCGCGCGAAATGTCGGCGGGGATTTACATATCACTTCCGCGCCGGACGAGGGCACGACGATTGTATTGCGCGTGCCGCTCGATCATTATCATTGGCTCAGAAGTCGAAGACACAAGAACGGTCATCAATAACAAACAGTTACTGCGTCCCCTGCAAGATTTGACTACATATTCATGTAGTTGCCGCGCAGTCTCTTTGGTGTAAACTCAGCCCGAGTCAACGAAGTTCTACGAACGACCCTTTTATGTCTGCGTCTCTGCGAACACACTGAAGATGACGAAGAGCATCGCACTCGCAAGAATTAAAGTAGCCATCATCGAGGACGAACGCGACATACGCGAGTCCTTGGCGATCATCATCAACGGCACAGAGGGTTTTCACTGCACGGGCAGTTTCCGCTCGATGGAAGAGGCGCTTGAAAGAATCGTCACCGCGCCCGATGTCGCGCTCGTGGACATCGGCCTTCCAGGTATCTCCGGCATCGAAGGCATCCGCCTGTTGAAGCAGCGTTATCCAGACCTGCTCTTTCTGGTGCTCTCCGTTTATGACGATGACGAGCGCATCTTTGACGCGCTGTGCGCCGGAGCGTGCGGCTATCTCTTGAAGAAGACGCCGCCCGCGCGTCTGCTCGAAGGATTAAGAGAGGTCACAGAAGGCGGCGCACCGATGTCGCCGGAAGTGGCACGGCGCGTCATCCGGCTCTTTCGTGAGATACGCCCCCCGGAGCGCGCAGATTATCATCTCACGCCTCATGAGTTGCGCCTGCTCGAACTGCTCGCCAGAGGCCACAGCTACAAGTCTGCTGCTTCCGAATTAGGCGTGACCGCGCACGCAATCTCATTTCACCTGCGCAGCATCTACGACAAGCTGCAAGTGCATTCAAAGAGCGAGGCGGTGGCGAAGGCTTTGAGCAACCGATTGATTAAACCACCCTATTAACGGCTTAGCGTCTTTGCTTTAGATTCTGTCTGCGTTAAAGCTTGCGCGCACCTGTCCTCTGAACTCAATCCCTTCAGTTCCAATTTCAAACTCCTGACAAACCTACATAACTGCGTAGTGACAGCGCAGCAGCGCTCGTCGTATCACTGCTTGCAGGGAAGGAATGAAGAGAATGTTTCTGACAGGAATCTATCACGCCATCAGTTTTGTGACCCTAAGCGGGGCGCGTCAGATGAGCATCATGCGAAGAGGGCGAGCGGCGAATAGTATCTACGTTCTACGGATGCTCTTGCTCGCGTTCGCGGCGACTACTCTCTCTACATACGGATCGAATAGGTCTTCGGAGCGGTGCTTTAAGTAGAGATCGAACGCATGAAGAGCAAGAGCCTTTGGAAGATGTATGTTGTCAGGATAGACAAATAATAATCCACACTAGTTGTAGAAACTGGCCGTGCTCATCTGCTTTGGAGATCAAACCATGAAGAGAAGATTAACGATTGTCACGTCCCTCTTGCTTGCAGTCGCGCTGCTCATCTTCGTCGCGTTAATCGGCGGACATGGAAGTGCCAGCGCACAGCAGCAGGGACAACCACAATCGAACCGCAATGCGCAAGTTGGGTCTCCAAAGAGGCCGGGGCAACCGCCGTCTGTTAATAACAACGTGGCGGGGATCAACAGGCAAACATTTCAAGTTACATCTGTAACTTTGAAAGCGGATAATCCGAGTCCGACCGGACCGTGCCCGCTCAATGTAGTCTTCCACGGCTCAATCACAGCGAATGGCGCTGGCACTGTGACTTACGTCTTCCAGGGCAGCGACGGCTCGCGTTCGCCCGTTCAAACGCTCGCTTTCCGCGCGGCTGGTACACAGCGCGTTAGCACAACATGGACTCCGCGCGGAGCGTTGCCCTCGCCCTATCTTGGTTCAGAGACGATTTTGATTCTGTCGCCAAACGAGTTGCAATCAAACTCTAAGACCGGCAGCTTCACGCTCACCTGCACGCCTTCATCCGGCACGACGCAGCCCTCTAATCAACCGGCGCGCGGTCTTTTCCGCGTCGTGCTGAACGGGTTTACCGTTAATAACGAATCGGACGACGACATACTTGAGGGCGATGGACGCGGCGATGAGGTTTTCATTACGTCCGATTCATGGCTGGTGAACCGAGACGGCACGGACAGACCGCTTACGAGAATCAGGACCAGAGTGATGGGCGATCCGAACGGTCACCCGGAGCGAGTCGCTGCGGGCACTAAGTCGCCCGGTCCGCTTAATACTAATCTCGAAGCTGTCATCGGCGGGTTGCAGACGGGCGACGTATTCCCAACGCGCCCGCCCTGGCGGCGCACTAGAGATATTCAGACTGATCGCCCGCCCATAGTTTTATGGCAAGGCTCTCTGACATTCGGGCAGGACATGGTCGTGATAGCTCCTATCATCTGGGAATGGGATAGCGATGATGTGAGCGCGAGTCAGCGCAGCGTGGATACGGGTCTGCCAGCATGGTTCGAGCGTCACAAGCCGGACCTGATGCGCTTCATAGGTCTGGTTTGGCCCGCTGATCGCAGCCCTGTTTTCGGTCCGTACTCGATTTCGTTAGGCGGAAAAGCAGGCACGAGACCCATCGGGTACAGGGAAGCTGGCACGAGTCCTGGGGCGACAGACTTTTCTACAGACTATCTGGCAATAGTGGGCGTGGCTCTCACTTACGATTCCGCCGTGAAGGCCGCAGACCGCGTTGAGTTGGGCGTAAGAGGCTTATGCCAACTTCGCTACATTGACGCGAACGACGGCGGCAACTACACGCTCTATCTGCAAGTCGAGCGGCTGGACAGTCATTAGACATGACGTGAGATGCGCTGTTACATGGCTCAATTGATGTGGAGCGCGACTTCAGTTCGGCCTTACGAAGGATTAGGAGGCAGAAGATGTGCAATCAACTCTACAAAAGTTTCAAACGGTCGCTCTTTGCCGCGGTGCTCATCGCGGCGTTCGCCGCTACATCTGCCGCGCAGGTTTTTGTGTTCCGCGTAACGAACGTGTCCTTGCGGGTAGCCTATCTGAGACCTACTCAGTGCCCGCTTAATGTCAGCTTAAACGCCTACATCACCGCCAACGGGCCGGGCGTCGTCAGATACACCTTCGCGCACAGTGAAGGACCCGGCATCCTGCACGACGCGGGCACGCACGAACTAGTATTCCGCGCCGCCGGAACACAGCGCGTCAACACGACGTGGACGTTCAATGATCTCGGCGCTGCGAGTCATTATGAAGGCTGGGTGGCGATAAGGATTCTCTCGCCCAATCCGTTGGAGTCTAGTCACACGACCGGTGGCTTCTCGCTCAATTGCCCGCGACCAATTCGCGCGGCTAACAACCCTGAAATCCCCACTGTCTTGCCCGTCGGCGGAAGATTTCGTGTGACGCTCAACGGTTTTCGCGTTAATCACGAGACCGCCGATGATGCGCTTGAGCGAGATGGTCCGGGCGACGAAGTGTTTCTCAGAGAGGACAGCTTTAAGATCAACTCCGCCGCATCGGTCGCAACACTCAGCCGCGAAGGCTCTGGCAGCCGTGGCTCTATCATGCACGTTCGCACGGGTGATGCCGTCCCGCGCGATAGACCTGAGACGGGGTCTCTGCGCTTTTTCTACGAAGGAGAGATTATACGAGGAGGGACGGCTGTGGTTCTGTTTCCAGTTCTCTGGGAATGGGACAGCGATAGAGAATCGCAAGCCCTGGGCGATAAGTTTCTGACGATGGCTTCTGATGCGCGGCTCGGACGCTATGTGTCACACTTCATCACTGGTCCGGCGGGAACTAGACTTGAAGACTTCATCAAGCGCGGCTCAGAAATTGGCCTGTCGCTCAATGTCACGCTCGGTCATGGACCGCTTGGCCTGGGCGAAGTCGGCAATCGTCCCATCGGCATGATGAAGAGCGGCGACCGCTATGTGTTCGACCCGCAGGTCTTGATTCTGACCTACGAAGCGGCAGACCTGATCTCGCGCACGGACTTCGGGCACGGCCCCGGCATCTTCGAAATGCACTTTAAGGATGACAGCGATTTGCAGGGTGATTACACACTCTTTCTTCAAGTCCAGCGTCTGCCCTGAAGTCTCAGATGCATTTGTGTAGTAGCCAGTCGGTTCAACGGGACGAAAAAAAGATCGGCGCGCTTTCTGTCAGCGCATAAGAGAGTAAGTCTATGTCTCAAGAGGAAGACTTAAAGGAGCAGTAAAGATGAGGTCGAATCGGCTGTGGATTCTCTTTCTTGTCTTCGCCTGTTTGGCAACCGAAGCGAAGGCGCAGGACTTCTGCGGGCCTAACACGGTCACCTATTATCGTGTGGACAGTTCAGCCGGTGGCGGCGTGATGTGCGTGCTCTTCGTTGATAGAAACTCGTTTGCTTTCTACGCACAGGGAATGGAACACGGAAAGACATTTCGCTTGGTGGGCTATTCGCATCGAGACATTCCTGGTGTGTACTTTGATACCGATTATGCGAGCATCAACGGCAACGGAGAGCAATTCGCTCAGATGGCTAGCTTAAGATATGAGACAGTCATTTTGGATGACAGTAACTGGGATGAACATTATCCGCCTCAGCGAATTTATCACCAACTTATGGAGTCGGAGGGGATTTGGGTGAAATACTACAGAGGCGGCCCCATATCGGCAGTCCCGACTCTGCTGCCGATAAGCACCTGCGGAGGTAACCTAAAAACATTCCACGTCGAAGGCAGGCCGGGCGAGGTGCGCTGCCTCCTTAAGACTCAAGACCACGACCCTGCTGCGTGGCTAGGGACGGGTACATATCAGGGAAAGCGGTACCTCCACATCGGGACAGCATTCTTTGGCGCGCTCGGCGCTCGTTGGGGCGCGTCCGATATCTGCCTGCCGAGTTTTGATTGCGGGCGTGTCAACTTCGGCAGCCTCAATCTGAACTCTTCGCCAGGAGGCGGATTCGGAAGGGGCACAATCGGCGCGCGCAGTGGCGACCGCCCACGCTGGTACATTACAGGGGCTTGGAATGAGACGTGGGTTGCGCCTTAAATAACACTAAGTTTGCCTCGACCTGGTTAACCTTCATGCAGAAAGCCCATATCAACGGCAGCAAACCCGATCTCTTCAATCAAGTGCGTAGCGTCCTCAATCATAGTAGCCTTCGCTTTTGGACAAAGTTCCGCGACCAATGCTTCCAGAACCGATGATTCCTATGTTCATATCTTGTTTATCCTTTCGACTATTGAACTCTTAAAACGACTTTGCCGGTCGTTTGTCTCTCCTCAATCGCGCGGTGCGCGTCCGCTGCCTGTGTGAGCGGAAATTCCTGCACCATCACTTTCAGACGATTCTCTTTGACATGCGCCATCAACTCTCGTGTGAACTCGGCGAGCGTTGCCTCTGTTTCACTGTAAAGTGTATAGCCTCTAACAGTCAGACTCTTTGCGAGCAGCGAGAGCGCAGAGATAGGAAAATCTTTGCCGCTCGCCGCGCCGTACACGATCATCGTCGCACCCTGCGCGAGACATTTAACGTTCTGCTCGCCCACCTCCCCGCCGACCATCTCTATCAATAAATTTACGCCTGCGCCGTTTGGCGTCGCGGCTCGAACCTTTTCGGGCCAGTCCGTCTCCGTATAGTTTACGCCAGCGTCCGCGCCCAACTCCTTCACGATTTCAAGTTTCGCTTGTGTGCTCGCCGTGCCAATCACGTGAGCGCCTTTGAGCTTACTGAGTTGAACGAGCAGTGAGCCGACGCCGCCTGCCGCCGCATGTACAAGTACTGTTTGTCCCGCCCTCAAATCCTTTAGCAGTCCGAGCGCAGTCAGCCCTTGCGCCAGTAGCGCCGTCGCCGTGCCGAACTCCAAACCGTCTGGAACGGGCGTGACCTGTCCGGCACTTGCGACAGCGTATTCCGCGTAACCGCCGCCCTGCATTGTCGCCATCACTCGTTGCCCGACTTGTAATCTATTCACGCCTTCGCCGACTGCCTCGATGCGTCCGGCGACCTCAAATCCGGGCGTGAACGGTAGAGGTGGTCGCGTCAAATAAGTACCTTTGCGCAGCATCGTGTCGGCGTAGTTGATTCCGGCGACTTCCACTTTTATCAACACTGAGCCGGGAACCAAAGTCGGTTTTTCGACTTCCTCAAGGCGCAGTACATCCGCGTCGCCTAACTCATGAATCCTGATCGCTTTCATATTTTGTCTCCTCAAAAATTCTTTAGCCTTGTGTTGCGGTCGCAGCCGACTGACTATTTCTTCAGTGGTTTTTCAAAGTGCTGGTAGTCTATGGGACTCGTCCAGTTGCCGCCCCAACTCCAACCAAGGCGCAGAAACTCGCGCACAATCGGATTATCGGCTGTGAAAGTTCCTTCAACCTTTGGATCATAGTGCGCGCCGTGAGGGAGAACTGTCTCGCCCTTGATGTAAGGATTCAGAAACGTGTTGATGTCAACCGCTCTGCCGTAAGCATGATTCGATATTCGACCGCCGCCAGTAATCTCTCTGTAATTGAAGGCGGAAGTGTTATTGGCTTCCATTGATAACTCATCGTCCCAGCGATTATCTTTGCGGAAGCGTTTATCTGAAATTGGAATGACTGAGTAGATAGGGAAATGTTCCTTCAAAGCCAGAGCGAAAACCTTCTTAACATCGCTCACCAATTCCTCATCAACGACCAACTGGCCCTGGTGAATCTGTCCGTCCATTGAATAGTGTTTGACTGTGACGAGTCTTTGACGCTTGCGAATCTCTTCTGGGCATTTCGGGTCAAGGCCGTCGAAGGCTTCTTTCTCGGTCATACGGCTGTCAATGACCGGATGCTTCAGAGTTCCACGACGCTGTGTCTGAGCCAGACTGATGCTCGCGGTGAGGGCGACTGCCAGAGCAATAGAAAACGAGACGTATAATGTGCGAAAAAGACGAATGCCTGTAATCATAGCCTTGATTGTATCTATATTGACCGCTCAGCGCGAAGGTAAACTTCAATTCACATCTTACTTGAGTCCCTTCATCACCTCAGCATGTGCGTCGAGGATTTCAGTCGTCTGTTCCGGCTTCGGCATAAGCGTCCAATCGCTATCGGCCTACTCCCGAAAAGTTGAATCAAGACTCTCGCTCGAATTGAATTTGAACAAGAATCAAAATTGAGGACCATACACGTCCGGCGACTGGAGATTGAAAGATAGATTTTCAACTCGCCACCTTATAGTTGGAGTATTGGCACGATTGCTGTCTGTATGGGCTGACCTGTCACTTCAATCTCACCGTCGCCCACATACACATCAATCTCTGACCTGACGCCGAAAAGATTTGGCTGGTAGATGCCAGGCTCAATCGAAAAACAGGTCCGAGGGATAATCCGCCTGGCATCGGGCGTCTCCAGATTATCAATGTTCGCGCCGTTGCCGTGAACCTCTTCGCCAATCGAGTGGCCTGTGCGGGTCGTAAACTGCTCGCCGTATCCTGCGCGTTCAATAACGCCGCGCGATATATCGTCAACTTCAGCGCCGCGTATGGACCGGCGCGCTCCGATCTGCTCTCGCAAGAATGCAACAGCCGCATCACGCGCGCCGCTTACTATCTCGAAGATGCGCGCGTGCTCGTCAGGCACAGTCTCGCCTACAAATCCCGTCCAGGTCTGATCTGCATAGACCGCTCCCGTATTCTTCAACTTCGCCCAGACATCTAATAGTACAAAATCTCCGCTTCTGATTAACGAATGGCGTGTGCTTGTTGGACCGTAATGCGGGCTGGCGCTGTTGGCGTTGACGGCTACAATCGGCGGGTCGTTGTCGCTCGTCATACCAGCATCTTCAAAGCGTTGGAGTATGAACTGCTGTATATCGTATTCGGTCGTAGGCTCATCGGCGCGTATGCGTCGAGCAATCTCAGCGAAGGCTTCTTGGATGATGCGGTGAATGTTGTCGGTTGCCGCGTCGTGCATAGCTTTTTGTTCAGGCGTCCAGACAGCCTCGAAGACTTGAACAACGCGCAGATGCGCGTGTAGCTGTTGCCATCTTAGATAAACCAGAGTTTTTCCGGGAAGCTCGTCGAGTTTCTCCTGTTCGATGCGATGGACGATCCTGACAGGCTCGCCATTGGCGGGAATGTAATATGCCCAGCGGCGCGAAGCGAAAGCGTGCGGGTCGAGCAGGAGTATGCGATAAGCGAGCGGGTCACTTTTGCGAAAATCGTAGAAGAGCCAGCCGTCAAGCTGTGCGTCTCTGAGTGCGTGTTGAATGTCAGCGATGCGTGTTGCGTGCCTGTTTGAGTCGTTCGCAAGCGTGCCGACCTGTTCACTTACGCCTTCGCTTTGAGATTGAGAACTCTGATCTGAAGCCATGCCTAAAGCCTTCCTTTGAAAATTGCGAATCGGTTGGAGCGTGCTAAATTTCGTTCATTATCATAGACTGTTCGGGTAATCCGCAAGCTATAAAACAGAAGGCTAAAAGAGGAGCAGCTTGAATGAGTGTAGCCATAGATGAGACGGGAGCTAGCGGCATTGATGTTATGGACACCGGCGGAATCGGCGGACACCCGCGCGGCCTGACCACGCTCTTTTTTACGGAGATGTGGGAACGCTTCAGCTTTTACGGGATGAAGGCGATTCTCTTTCTCTACATGACGAAGGCTCTGACGGAAGGCGGATTGCAGTTTGACCAGAAGTACGCCGGATTGATTATGGGCACATATGCTTCGGGCGTCTATTGGACGCCGCTCATAGGCGGATGGCTCGCTGATAAATACTTAGGCGCGCGGCGCGCTGTGTTTGTGGGCGGCGTCATCATAGCGTGCGGCCACTTTTCTCTGGCCTTCGATTCGATGGCGACCTTCTACACAGGACTTGTGCTGATAGTCATCGGCACGGGCTTTCTCAAACCGAATGTCAGCACGATGGTCGGCGATCTTTACACAGAGAAAGATAAGCGACGCGATGCAGGGTTTTCGATCTTCTACATGGGCATCAATTTGGGCGCACTGCTCGCGCCGCTCGTCGTTGGATTCTTAGCTCAGAACGAATGGTTCAGAGGATTTCTCATCTCGATGGGCTTCAATCCGCTCAAGAGTTGGCACTGGGGATTCGGCGCGGCTTGCGTCTTCATGGTGCTTGGACTGATCCAATATGTTGTTGGTGGAGATCGTTTGCGTGGCGTTGGCGAAAAGCCCGTGGAGAAGAATCGCCCGGACATAGCTCAGACGCGAAAGATTGGAGAAGAGGTTGAAGGTAAAGACTTCGACATGTTAACGGCAGCGCTCGCTATTATTGGCGGCGTTCTGGGATTCTCAGGTGGAATGTATTGGGGCGGCGCTGGCTTGGTCGGCGGACTCTTTCCGTGCGTGACGTTCTTCTTCTTCGGCTACATAGCGGGCACCGTGCGTCACCTGAATAAAATTGAGGCGCGGCGCGTCGGAGTCATCTTCATATTGTTCGTCTTCGCCATAATCTTCTGGATGTCTTTCGAGCAGGCTTCTACGAGCCTGACACTCTTCGCCGATAGACTCACGCATCATTACATCTTCGGCCACGAGTTTCCTTCTAGCTGGTATCAATCGGTCCAGCCGTTCTTCGTGGTAGCGCTCGCGCCAGTCTTTGCTTTGATATGGCAGAAGATGGGCGAGCGCGATCCATCGAGTCCTGCAAAATTCTCTGCCGGACTCTTCTTCGCGGCGATAGCTTTCGGCATAGTCGCGTTCGTCTCCACATTAGTTCCTGCAACGGGCGGCGCGGAGTTGACGGAAGCGCAGAAGGTCGGACCGTTCTGGCTGGTTGTGGTCTATTTCTTCCAGACTCTAGGCGAGCTGTGCCTGTATCCCGTGGGGTTGAGCACCGTTACGAAACTCTCGCCCGCGCGTCTAGTGGGGTTGATGATGGGCGTCTGGTTTCTCTCTATCGCTATTGGCGACTTCGTAGCAGGCATCATGGGCGGCGCGTTCAACGAGAAGGCCGAGGGCGCGCTCGTGAAAATGTTCGGCACGGTCGCCGTCATCACCATCATCGCGGCAATCATTCTGGTGGTGCTCACGCCGTTTATTAAAAGGCTGACTGCGCGCACGAGTTCATAGAGCAAAAGCTGGGATCGCTCGCTTGCACGCTCGTGATGCGTGCGCTCCCAGATAATCTCTATAAATTTTCCAGAACGAAGTCGGTCATCATCTGGTACATCTGCTTGACAAGAAGCGGGTCCGAGACGCCGTGCCGAGACTTCGGATAGAGCATGATGCGAAACTGTTTCCCGGCTTTCTGAAGAGCATAGACGAACTGTATTGCGTTCGCCACGTGCACGTTGTCATCAATCGCGCCGTGCATCAGAAGCAACTTGCCGTGTAGATTCTGTGCGGCTGCGAGCGGAGCACTAACCTTGTACCCTTCAGGGTTATGCTGCGGCGTCTGCATGTAGCGCTCCGTGTAGATTGAATCGTAGTTAGCCCAATCGGTCACAGTGCCGCCCGACATGCCTATCCGGTAGCTATCGCTGTGTGTCAGCGCGTAGCTAGTCATAAAGCCTCCGAAGCTCCAGCCCCACAATCCTATGCGCGAGGCGTCAACAAAGGGTTGGCTCTTCAAATAGTTCAGACCATCTTCGAGGTCGCGTAGCTCCAACGCGCCGAAGTTGCGATAGACGGGCCAGGCGGATTCCGCGCCCTTGCCGCTTGCGGTCCGGTTGTCGCAAATCCAGATGATGTAGCCTTTCTCAGCCAACATCTGATGCCATAGATATGTGTCTCTGCCCCAGCCGTTTCTGACCTGCGGCGCGTGCGGACCACTGTAGGTGAATTCCAGCACCGGATATTTTTTCGACGAGTCGAAATCCGGCGGCTTTATCATCATAGCCTCCATCACGAACCCATCGCGCGTCTTGACTTGAAGAAACTCCGGCGTGCCGAGCTTGTATTGTTTGAGAGCATCCACCTTGTTCTCATCAATCACACGCTGCAACGAGCCGTCCGCCTTGTAGAGTCTTACCTGAGTCGGCGTGTTGATGTCGCTCCAGTTGTCTATGAATAGAGATGAAGAAGGATTGAAGGAGGCGCGATGACTGCCTTCCGTTTGAGTCAGGCGTGTGAGATTTGTTCCGTCGAGGCTGATGCGGTAAACCTGTTCAGCAATGTGGCTGTGCTCAGTGCCTCTGAAATAAACGAAACCTTTAGCTTCGTCCACGCCGTCGAGCGAGCGAACCTCCCATTTTCCATCCGTGACCTGGCGTATGAGATGACCGTCCGCAGAGTAATGATAAAGATGCAGCCAGCCGCTGCGCTCGCTGCGCCAAAGGAAAGAGCCGTCCTTCAACCAGCGTGGATTATCAACGGCTTCAATCCATGCTTGAGTCTTTTCTGTGAACAATGTCGTCGTCTTTCCATCAGCGACGCTCGCCGCGTTCAAGTCGAGATATGTCTGTTCACGGTTCTGCGCTTGATAAACCACGCGCTGACTGTCAGGCGACCAGGAGACGCGAACCAATAGAAGATCGGTCGGCTCGTATCTGGAAATATCCGCCCAACGGGTCGGACCACCGATTGAATTAACTATGCCTAGACGCGCACGCGGGTTCGGGTCACCTGCGAGTGGGTATGGAGTCTCTTCAACATTCTGTTCGCGTGGAATGTGATCTACGACAGGGAAGTCGTGTACGTCCGCTTCGTCAAGCCTGAGATATGCAATCCGAGTTGAATCAGGACTCCACCAATAGCCACGCTTATTGCCGCGCCCATAGACCTCTTCTTCATAAACCCAATCGAGACGACCGTTGAGAACCGTCGGGCTGCCGTCTATTGTGAGAGCGCGCTCGCGCTCTGTGGCAATGTCAACGACGTACAGATTGTTATTGCGCACGAAACTGATGAGACGACCGTCGGGGCTAAAATCTTCATCTGTCTCTTCCTCTGGACCATTGGTCAGCCTCAAGACCGTATCAGTATTAAGTTCGTAATAGAAGAGATCGTTCTGATAATCCAATAGCACTGCGGTCTCTTTCGGATTCAACTGGTATGAGCCGCGATGCGATAACTCTTTCGCGCTGCTGCTGCTCATCCCCGGAAGCTTCATAAGGGCAGCTTCCATTCTCGCCTGGTCAAAGAATGGGGAGGCTGCGCCCGTCGCGGCGTTGACCTTCAGCAACTGCGAAGTGCGCGTCTGCTGATCCCTTTTATTTAACAGGTAGTGCTCGCCGTCTTTGAGCCATTTAATATCCGTAGGCGGAGTGCCGCTGAAATTAACACGCTTTACCGGATCGTAGATGTCATCAATGGTCAGCAGTTTTCCCTGCGTCAACACTCTTGTCTGGCAGCAAAGCAGAAAGAGAAGTGCGATCAGATAAATTTTTCTGTTCTTCATATTGTTTCCATCCGAAGAGAGATTCGTCCTTACGCCGGATGTTTAGTCTCCTACACTTTTCGCATCAGGTAAACCCTGCAAGGCCGAGCGTGAACTGTAAATTTCATCGAGCGCGTCTACTCTTTGGTAAACTTGAGAGCGATGCCATTATCGTGAATTTTGGCTTAAACTGCTATATTTAAGAGACAGGATAAGCTTCATAATGGGAAGCAGAAACAGTCTGGACAAATAACAATTCCTTTTAGATTAGAGAATAGTGAGGACGAGCTATGCGCGCAAACTATCTTAAGACAATCTTCCTAACTCTTGCACTCCTGCTCGCAGGCATCAGCCATCAAGCTTTACCTGTGATGGCCGTGAACGACACGCACGGGCTTGACGTGACAGGCATGGACCGCAGCGTCAATCCGGGCGATGACTTTTTCGCTTATGCCAATGGTGAATGGATAAAGACACATCAGATTCCCGAAGACCGCTCAAGCTACGGCGTCTGGGATGTCCTTTCACAGGAAGCAAACCAGCGAACGTCCGACTTGATTAAGGAAGCAAGCAAGGCAGCAAATGGTACTGAAGAACGCAAGATTGGCGACTACTACGCGGCCTATATGAATGAGCAGGCCATTGAGAGTAAGGGCCTGACTCCTCTCAAGAGTGAGCTTCAAGAGATTAACTCAATCGCTGACAAGACCGCGCTCTCGCGCATCTTTGGCTCTCAACTGCGAGCGGACGTTGACCCGCTCAACAGTACCAACTTCTACACGGATCGACTGTTCGGCATCTGGGTCTCGCCTGACTTCAACAAGCCGGACCGAAACGTCGCATACATGCTGCAAGGCGGCCTCGGTCTTCCAGACCGCGATAACTACTTGAGCAAAGATGCTAATGACGTTGCGTTGCAGGCGAAATATCGCGCTCACATCGCAACGGTTCTGAAACTCGCTGGCATTGCGGACTCGGACGCAGCCGCCACGCGCATTTATGATCTTGAGCACAAGATTGCGGAGGCGCACACGAGCCGGACCGATTCGGAGGATGTTCACAAGGCTAACAATCCCTGGCGACTTCAAGACTTTTCCAAAAAAGCGCCGGGACTCGATTGGGGAAGCTTCTTCAAGACGGCAGGTCTCGCCGCTCAGCCAATGATAATGGTCTGGCATCCGGGCGGGGTCACAGGAATCTCCGCTCTGGTTGGCAGTCAGCCGCTCAGCGTCTGGAAGGAGTATCTAACATATCATGCCATTGACCGCGCATCGGGTCTCCTGCCGAAGGCGTTTGCTGACGAGCGATTCAACTTCTACGGTCGCACACTCAGCGGCGTGCCAAAGCAGCGTGAGCGCAGTCAGCGAGCAGTGAGCGCAACGAGCGATGCGCTGGGCGATGCTGTTGGAAAGCTCTACGTGAAGCGTTATTTTCCGCCTGAGGCAAAAGCGAAAGTCCAGGAGATGGTTAAGAACTTAATCATCGCCTTCGGACGACGCATAGACAATCTTGACTGGATGACGCCTGCGACAAAGGCGAAAGCGAAAGCGAAGCTCGACACTCTTTATGTCGGCGTCGGTTACCCGGAGCATTGGCGCGACTACTCAGGGTTAAAAGTAGTGCCCGACGATGCGCTCGGCAATGCGGAGCGCGTAGAGTTGTTCGACTATCAGTGGAGTTTGTCAAAGCTCGGTAAGCCTATGGACAAAACGGAGTGGTGGATGACTCCGCAGACTGTCAACGCGGTGAACCTGCCAATACAGAACGGTCTGAACTTTCCGGCTGCTATCTTGAGACCACCTTTCTTCGATATGAATGCAGACCCGGTCGAGAACTACGGCAGCATAGGCGCGACCATAGGCCACGAGATAAGCCACAGCTTCGACGATCAGGGCAGCCAGTTCGACGCGAGCGGGCGACTTCTAAACTGGTGGACGACAGAAGACCTTGCACACTTTCGCGCTTCGGCAGACAGGCTCGCGGCTGAATTCGACCAGTACGAACCGCTGCCGGGCATTCATGTGAACGGCAAGTTGACGTTGAGCGAGAACATCGCTGATGTCGCAGGGCTATCGGTCGCTTATGACGGCTACCGCAATGCCTATGGCGGCAAGCCCGCGCCGGACGCTCAAGGCTTCACAGGAGATCAGCGCTTCTTCCTTGCTTACGGACAGAGTTGGCGCGGCAAGCAACGACCAGAGTCTTTGCGATTACAGTTGACAGGTGATGGACATGCTCCAGATGAATATAGAGCCGACACAGTTCGCAACATAGACGCATGGTATCAAGCCTTCAACATCCAACCCGGGCGCAAACTTTATCTTTCTCCTCAGGCGCGAGTCAGGGTGTGGTGATGGCAAATCAGAATTGAGTGAACACAGAACGAGTCAATATCATCTGCGGTAATGAGAGCAGGCATAGAGTCTGTGCGAACCGGCGGCAACTTTTTCCTGAAGATCGGAGAGTAATCTTCAACCACATGAAAAGTAAGAACGATCATCGTCGCTTCCCTTTTATTATCGGTTTTGCGCTCGCTATCTTTTTAGTTGTGAGCCTGACCGCTCACTTTGCTACAGCACAGCAGTCGAACACGTCTCTTACAGGTAATTGGGCGGTCAGAGAGCCGCGCGCTGACGGCACTGTTCGTTTGACCTACTTCAACTTGAAACAGGAAGGCTCGCGCATCACAGGCTCAATCCGCGTCACGCAGTTCTACTACCTGATTACAGATAGCACAGGCGGTCCAGAAGGTTTCACTATCACTGGAACGATGAAGGATGGTAAGAGCGACCGAAGCGTTAAGTATGAAGGCAAGCTCGTCGGAGATGAATTGCACATAGCGACGCGACGCCGCCCTGACGCTCCGCTCACAGAGATGGTTGCGCATCGCGCACATCTCGGCGAGGGCGCTCTTCCTGCTCGTATTCCTCCGCCCGCGCTTCACAAAGTTCCAGACAACGGCCTTGCACGAACGCCGCCGATGGGCTGGAACAGTTGGAACAAGTTCGCTGGCCGCGTGGACGACGCGACTGTTCGCAGCATAGCGGACGCTATGGCAAGCAATGGGATGAAGGAGGCCGGATACCTCTACATCAACATTGACGACACCTGGGAAGGAGGCCGTGACGCGCAAGGGAACATTCTGACGAACAAAAAATTCCCGGACATGAAGGCGCTCGCGGATTATGTGCACAGCAAAGGATTGAAGCTTGGCATCTACTCATCGCCCGGACCAAATACGTGCGCAGGCTATGAAGGCAGCTACGGCCACGAAGCACAGGACGCGCACACCTATGCTCAGTGGGGAATTGATTATCTGAAGTACGACTGGTGCGGCGCTCGCACACTCTACACGGACGAAGAGATGCCAGCCATCTATCAAAAGATGGGCGATGCGCTTTCTGCTACACATCGTCCTATCGTTTACAGTCTTTGCCAATACGGTCGCCTGGACGTTTGGAAGTGGGGCGCAGACGTTGGCGGCAACCTGTGGCGAACGACGGGCGACATACGCGACAGTTGGGATTCAATGACGAAGATAGGATTCGGGCAGAACGATCTCGCGCAATATGCAAAGCCGGGACATTGGAACGACCCGGACATGCTTGAGATAGGCAACGGCGGCATGACCGACGCAGAATACAGAACGCACATGAGCCTCTGGTCAATTCTGGCTGCGCCGCTTCTGGCGGGAAACGATCTGCGCAGCATGAGTCCGGCGACTCTTGCGATTCTAACCAACCGCGAAGTGATCGCTGTCAATCAGGACAGAGAGGGAAAGCAGGGTACGCGCGCCTGGAAGTCCGGCGATCAGGAGATTTGGGTGCGACCGCTTTCAGGCGGCGCGAAGGCTGTTGCATTCTTCAACCGCGCGGGAGGGGATGCTAAGGTGAGTATTCATTGGGCAGACATCGGCATTACTGATAAGTCGCACTTGCGAGACCTGTGGCTGCATCAGGATGTGGAATGGCCCGGACCGGAATATTCCGTCACGATTCCGGCGCATGGAGTCGTAATGCTTCGCGTGAGTCGTTAATGACAAGATCATTTAGAAGAAAGATAGCTGAACCGCGAAATACGCGAAACACACTAAAAGGGAATTGAAGAATTATTGAGTGAAGCTTGATGTTCTCTACTAAACTTCTTTGCGTCTTTAGCGTATTTCGCTGTTCATGTGACTCCATGCACAGCACCTTTTCTGGCACCTATTGTTTAGCCCCGACGACAAGTTGTTTCACTCTCTTTCTCCACTCGGATGGCGGCATGGTTTTCAGTTGTGGTAGCTCATAGGCTGCGATAATCAATTCTTTGACACTTGAGATGATTGGGAATTCCAAAGCCGCTTTTGGCTTCGCAGCCTGTTCAAGCATGAGAAGACGCGAATCTCGCCACTGCGTAGATGGCGCAACGCCTCTTCTCAAAAAAGATAAAGCTTCCAGTCCCGCCGCCCCTATCTGAGATAAATCATTGGCGAGCGGCGCTGCCTCATGAAGAGCAGGCGAAGCATCAATCATCGCTTCCAACTCCGTGCCAGCGCCGCGCCAGTCTGAAAGAGTGTTCTCAATCTCGAAGGCACGCGACTCGAAGCGCGGAGCGTCCAGAAGCAGTTCGTTGACAAGAGCGGCAAACCTGCGCGCAGCTTCGCTATCAGGCCGCGCAGCATCAACTAAGCCTGTCAACGGACTCAACATCGTTTGTGGTCGCTGTTGATAGCGACGATATTCCTTCACAGGCTCCAGAACAGAAACGAGCGTCTGAAGCGCGCGAACCTGTTTGCCTTGCGCGAGCCGCCTGAGCATCATCTGTTGATTCTTCTCGTGCGTGAGGCCAAGCTCTTCCAGTTGCACGCTGATGATATTCAAGCGGCGATACATATCTTCCACGTCGTTGACCTCGCGCGGAGACCAGAGTCTTTCGGCGATGGCTGCCGTGCGCGGCCAGATGCGCGAGTCAATCGTTTCGGGGCTAACCCACTCGCCCCACATCGTTGCTTCGCCTCCAAGAACGTGAGCCGCTTCTGCGAGCGAGAGTCCGCTGTCGGCTGGAAGCGGGTCGTTTTTGTAGTGTGCGGAGGCAGGCTGCATCAGGTCTATGTAGTAACCGTTTGAGAGAATGCCGTCGTAACCTCTGCGCGCAGCTTCGGCCAGAGCTTTCGGTCCACGCCACGATTGTATGACAGTGTCTTTGGGAAGGTCCGGCTGAAAGATTTCATCCCAACCCATCATGCGCTTGCCATGCTTTTTGAGAATCTGTAGCAGACGTTGATTAAAATAGGTCTGAAGCGCGCGGTTGTCTTTGATTCCTTTCTTCTTCATGAAGGCTTGAATCTGCGGATTACGGTCCCACTGCTTGCCTTCGTTCTCGTCGCCGCCTATGTGCATGTAAGCATCTGGAAAGAGCGCGGCCATCTCGCCTAAGAATTGATCGAGGAATTTATAGACCTCCTCGCGCGTGGGGTCTAGCGCAGGCTCGAAGATTCCGGGACGGCGTTCGATCTGGTATGGACCGGGCGCGCTGCCCAGTTCTGGATAACCTACGAGCCAACTCGTGGCGTGTCCCGGAATGTCAAACTCCGGCACGACGCGTATGCCGCGCTCTCTGGCGTAGTTGATGACTTCGCGCGCCTCGGCCTGCGTGTAGTAAAGTCCGTCCGAACCCATCTCGTGAAGCTTCGGAAACTTTTTGCTCTCGATGCGAAAGCCCTGATCTTCCGTCAAGTGCCAGTGAAAGACATTGAGCTTCAGGGCAGCCATCGCGTCGAGGTTTCGTTTTATGACTTCCATTGGCTCGAAGTGACGGCCTATGTCAATCAGTAAGCCGCGCCAGCGAAAGCGCGGTTGATCCTGAATCTGGACCGCCGGGATGAAATAGCCTTCGCGGTCGCTTTCGAGAAGTTGCAGGAAAGTCTCTAAGCCTCGCAACACGCCTACGACAGTCGGAGCGCGAAGCGTGGCCTGCTTGTCCGAGACTTCAAGCGAGTAGGATTCGTTCTCTTCAACTGAGGGCACGTCATAGCCAGCCCCTTGTGCCTCGACTACGAGCGTCGCAGCGTTCGCATCAACTAGAAGCCCGCGCTCGAATTCCAGCACAGTGCGCCCTTCGAGTCGCTTAATCATGCGGTCCACGCCAGCACGCAAGCGATCATCCACGTATCCCTTCGCGGCAAGTGTGAATGATTTGGTGATACTCAGCCTGCCTTGATTAAAACGCACAGAAGATGGCACGGGCATCAGATGATGTTGACTCACAGGCTGAGCTTTCGATTGCGTAGCAGGCTCAGATGTCTGAGCCGCCGCGTTCAAAGCGCAGGACCACAACAGGATGATGGAAATATATTTTCTCACGCTCATGTAAACCTCGCCGCAGGCGTTTATGGAACGGAATTAATGGTTAATGCTCAGGCCGAACTTACGCTCTTGAGGTCTAATGATTAAATCAGGCAGCATTGCCTAGTCAATAAAATTAGGGCGGAGTCATTATGCTGCCCGATTAACTAGCCGCCACTCTTCTGGAGACTTTAACTGCTCTTCACAAAATAGCTCGTGTTCCGATTTTGGGAAACACTGATGCCACAAGCGCACACTTAAAAACTCAACCCTTTCAGCCTGTGCTTCGCTAAACCGCGCCCTTCAACCATTTAAGTTGCAGAGGTGCGATGGCACAAGGGTTTCTTACAGCCTGCCCTGCATAGAGTTTCCGCAGAGCCTTTCTTTAAGGCACAAAGGGACGGACGAACGTCATCTGATAGGTAAAGACTTGCCTGAAAGAATCCAGCCGCTCAGAAGAAGAATGATTCAGGACGGATGAGAGTGCCGACAGGATTAAATAGCAGATTCGCGCGGCGAGTCGCCCGAAAGGTGCGACAACTCAGGCGTCGTCTGACAATCGCACGGATGATCCTGATAGTTGAACTCTTTCTGCTATGCATCGCGCTTCTCTTCGTGTTGCGCGCTAAGCCTGAAATCTACCGCTCATGGCTCTTCAGCAGTCCTAGAATGCTGGTCTGCATTCTATTAGTAGCGCTCGCCGCGCTTCTGCATCTGAGCGTCGCGCGGCGTATCACGCGGCGCATAGAAGCCCGCCTCGCGCCCGCAGCTTACGACGAGCGGCGCATTCTTCTTGATATTAACGAAGAGGCGCGCACCGCCGACAGCCTGCGCCAGTTCTACGATTCGGTCCTCACGCGTTTGAGAGATGCGCTCGAAGCGGAGAACGTAGCCATCTTCGTGCGCGACGAGGCGAGTGCCGAGTTCGTGTGCAGCGCTTGTGTCCCGGACCTGGGAGTTGATGCCGACAAAGATTTGTCTGAAGGCAAACTAACACTTGCGAGCGACGCCTTCATTATCAAGCGCTTGCGCCATCTGGCGACTCCGCTTGTCATAGAGCCGGGCGATTTCGAGACGTGGGAGCGCGCTTTTCTGGATGCGACGCCATTGAGACGCGAGGCGCGACGGCGCGAAGGCGAAGTGCTTAAACGATTGAACGCGCGGCTTCTACTTCAAATCAAGATTAAGAATCAGGTCGCCGGTCTTGTTCTGTTGGGAGCGCGACGCGGTAGGCACGATTATTCTGCGCGCGACCGCGAAATGTTGATGTCATTGGCCGGGCAACTTGCGTTCGTCATAGAGAATGCGAAACTCGTGGAGCGCATAGCGGCGCAGGAGCAGTTGCGGCGAGAACTCCTATTGGCCGCCGAAGTTCAACAGAGATTCTTGCCTGATCGTCCGCCCGTGCTCTCGCACCTTGAGCTATCCGGCATCTGTCAGCCAGCGCGCGGCGTCGGCGGCGATTACTACGACTTCTTACTTTTGGACAACAAACAGGTGGGCATAGCAGTCGCCGATGTCGCAGGCAAAGGCATCTCTGCGGCTCTGGTGATGACGAGCGTGCAGGCGGCGCTGCGCAGCCAGACGATGGCAATCAGTGCCGAACGATCTTCAACGCACGGGCAAGCTGAGATGGTCTCAAGCATCAACCGCTTGCTCTGTCACTCTACGGGCGAAGCTACCTACGTCACCTTCTTCTATGCAGAGTACAACGAACAGACGCGCCAGTTGACTTACGTGAATGCCGGACACAACCCACCGCTCATCTTTCGCGCGCAAAGTAATCTGGATGAACATACGACTATGCAATCCGTTACGACATACGCGGGCGAGCGCATGGAAGCGGAATGCTTTCGTCTTGACAAAGGTGGTCCGGTCATTGGGCTGTTCGAGCACAGCCGTTATGAACAGGAGACTGTCAACTTGCGTAGCGGCGACCTGCTGATAGCTTACACGGACGGCGTGACCGAAGCTCTCGATACGCTCGGTGAAGAGTTCGGCGAAGGAAGATTGCAGACGGTCGTAGCCGAACATCTGCACCTATCGGCAGAGACTGTGCGCGATGCGCTCATGCGTCGCGTCGCCGCGTGGAGCACGGGCGCGCCCCAGTACGATGATCTGACGTTCGTCATCATGAAAGTGAATTAGCAGCCAGCAGGCGTAGAAAATTTCTTGCCACAGAAAATCCCTCGACGGTGTTTACATCATAAGCAGTTTGAATCAACTTCTAAGGCTCGGCAGATTTTTTCTGTTAACGAGTCTGCTCTCGTCCGCGTCCTGTGAAAGTCGGATGTTGACAGTAATCAAGATGGCGAGGAGGCGGCTCATGCTGGAGACTTTGTGGCAGGACGTTCAATACGGCTTCCGTATGCTGGTTAAGCATAAGGGCTTCACTGTGGTCGCAGTGCTGACGCTTGCGTTCGGCATCGGCGCAAATACGGCAATCTTCTCTGTGGTCAACGCGGTGCTTCTGCGTCCGCTTCCCTTTCAAGACCCTGACAGGTTGGTTCACGTTCTACGCACTCAGCCGCCGATTATGCGTGGACCGATTTCGCGCCCGGACTTTTTCGAGTGGCAATCGCAGCAGAAAGTTTTTCAGGGCATCGCGGCCTACTACACTTCTGCATTTAATCTGACAGGCAACACGGAAGCCGAGCGCATAAGTGGAGCGCGCGTGTCGGAGAGCTTCTTTTCCTTATTTGGCATATCTCCAGCCGCTGGACAATTCTTTTCACAGGCAGACTATCAAGCCGGAGGCCGCGTCGCAGTCATCAGCTACGGCCTGTGGCAACGCCGCTTCGGAGCAGACCCGAAGTTGATTGGACGGACGCTCGCGCTCAACGGCGAAGCATATACGGTTGTTGGCGTCGCGCCGATGAACTTCGCTTTTCCCGGACGCGCGGAGTTGTGGACTCCCGCGCAACTCTCAGAGGAAAAGACGCAGCGCGGCTCTAACTATTTGCTGGTCATCGCGCGACTTAAAGATGGAGTCTCGATTGAACAGGCACAGGCGCAGATGAACCAGATAACCTCGGCTCTTGCGCAGCAGTATCCAGAGAACGACACGAACCTGACGGTCACAATCTCGCCGCTATTGGAAGAGCAGGTCAGAAATATTCGGCCTGCGCTATTGATTCTGTTGGGCGCGGTTGTCTTCGTGCTTTTAATCGCGTGCGCGAACGTCGCAAATCTTTTGCTCGCGCGCTCAGCCGCGAGACAGAAGGAGATTGCTGTGCGTACTGCGCTCGGCGCGAGCCGGTGGCGAATCATTCGGCAGTTGCTCGTTGAAAGCATCTTGCTTGCTCTCTTGGGCGGAGCGCTCGGCGTGATAGTTGGAATCTGGGGCATTGATCTATTGGTCGCGCTTGCTCCAACAGGTCTGCCGCGCGTCAAAGAGATTGGCCTTGATAAGTGGGTGCTGGGCTTCACGCTCTTGATTTCGATTGTGACGGGAATCGTCTTCGGACTCGTTCCGGCACTGCAAGCCTCCAAGACAGATTTGAATGAAACGCTCAAGGAAGGAATGCGAGGCGCGGCTACAACCAGCCCGCATCGTGCAGCGTTTCGTCGCGCGCTTGTCATAGCGGAGGTCGCGCTCTCGCTCGTCCTGCTCGTGAGCGCAGGGCTTCTAATTGAGAGCATCAGGCGATTGATGTACGTGAACCCTGGATTCAACACGCAGAATCTTTTGACCGCGAATATCTCGTTCCCGCGTAAACCCTTTTCGGCAGAGACGGAGGCGGATGAAGCAGCAGCGCGACAGAAAGAGGAGCGAGCGCGCTTTCTAGCGGAGGTTCAAAGTGAAATCAATAGATTGCCGGGCGTGCAAGCGGTCGGCGCAATCAATGACCTGCCCGTTACGGGAAACAGCAGTGTCAACGGAGACTTCAACATTGAAGGACGACCGAAATACAATCCCGGCGAAGCTCCCGTCGCGGAGTTTCGCTTGATTACGCCGGACTACTTTCACGCCATAGGCATTCCACAACTCAAGGGGCGCACCTTCACAGATCACGATAATCTACAGACGCCTGTTAACATTCTAATCAACGAGACGCTGGCGCGACGTTTCTTCGCAGGTGAAGACCCGATCGGGAAACGAATAATCGTCCTGGACGAAAAGCCGCACGAGATAATTGGAGTTGTAGGCGATGCGCGGCAGTGGGGATTAGATAGACCGCCCGATCCTGAAATCTACTTCTCTTACGCTCAAATGATATTCGGCGAGAACTCTACGCTCGTAGTTCGCACAAGCGTAGAGCCTGCGTCACTGAGCGATGGTGTGCGCCGCGCCGTGCGCGAGGTTAACGCTGATGCGCCCGTCTATTCTGTCAGGACGATGACGCAGGTGCTCAATGAATCAACCTCGCAGCGCCGCTTTCAAACCATCCTGATGACGAGCTTCGCGGCCTTAGCTCTACTGATGGCGGCGATTGGTCTCTACGGCGTTATCTCTTATTCAGTCTCGCAGCGTGTTCAGGAGATAGGCATACGCATGGCCCTGGGCGCGCAAAGAAGCGATGTACTCAGAATGGTCTTGTGGCAGGGATTCAAACTGGCGCTCGCAGGAATCGTTTTAGGTTTAATCGCATCCTTCATACTTTCGCGTGTGCTGGCAAGCTTACTCTTCAATGTGAGCGCAACAGACCTCTTAACTTTTATGAGCGTCTCCGGCCTGCTGACCTTGATTGCGCTTCTTGCCTGTTACATCCCTGCGCGGCGTGCGACGAAGATTGATCCGATGATCGCGTTAAGGTACGAATAGGTTTTAATCAGAAAGAGCGCTTATCGAAAACCTCCATACGGTGAATTGGTAGAGTTGTGCCCTGAACTTGTTCATAGAGTGGACACCATGCGTGTCTAAACATGAGCGCATAACTATTCCCGGCATCTCATGTTCCGATTTTGGGAAAGAGCAATCCCAGAAGCGCACACAGCAAGTCTTCGCAAGGCTTGCGAACTCTTCTCTGACCCGCACGGGTTCAATCATTTAGACCAGATGAACTCGGATGGCATAGTGCTTTCTTACTGCCAGGCATCTTCAAGCTGGCAGCACTGTGCCCGGATCAAAATACGGAGGTAGAGACCAGAGAGATGGGAACACTGTGGCAGGACATACGCTATGGCGTGAGAATGCTTTTGAAGCGTCCGGCTTATACGGCCATCGCAATGCTAACGCTTGCGCTCGGCATTGGGGCTAACAGCGCGATCTTCAGTGTCGTCAATACAGTTTTGCTTCGCCCTCTGCCGTTCCGAGAACCGGACCGCCTGGTCTATGCAGAAGGCGCGGACTTGCGCACGGGCGAAAAGGGCGGCGCTATCTCGCCTCCAGATTTTTTAGATTATCGTGAGCAGAATCACGTCTTCGAGCGATTCGCCGCATACCAGCCGCTCTCGTTTACAGTGACGAATGATGGCAGCGAATCGGAGCGAATCACTTCGGCGCGCGTCTCCGCAGGTTTCTTCGAGACATTGGGCGTCACGCCACTTGCGGGCGGGCGAACCTTTCTTCCTGAGGAAGAGCAGGAGGGACGAAACGGTATCGTCGTCATCAGCTACGGATTATGGCAGAGGCGTTACGCCAGCGACCCTAAGATCATAGGAAAGACGATTGCGCTCAACGGGCAGACTGCAACTATCACCGGCGTGATGCCCGCAGGGTTCGAGTACCCGCGCGAAACTCAGCTATGGTCTCCGATACCATTCAGAGCGCAGCAAACCTCTCTACGCCGCGCTCATTTCCTTTGGGCGATTGGTCGTCTCAAACCGGGCGTAACACTCGCTCAAGCGGAGGCCGATGTCACTTCAATCGCTCGCGGGCTGGAGAAGCAGTACCCGGAGAGCAATACCAATTTCGGTTTAGGTCTAACATTGCTGCCCGAATGGACCGTAGGCGAGATGCGCCAGACTCTGCTGGTGTTATTGATTGCCGTCGGCTTTGTGCTCCTGATAGCGTGCGCGAACGTCGCCAATCTTTCGCTTGCGCGCGGCGCTGCAAGGTCAAGAGAGATTGCTATTCGCTCGGCGCTCGGCGCAAGCCGCTGGCGCGTCGTGCGGCAACTTCTGACTGAAAGCGTTTTGATGTCTATCTTGGGCGGAGCGCTCGGACTTCTGCTTGCGATGTGGGGCGTTGACCTACTCGTTTCCATGAGTCCTGAGAACTTGCCGCGCGTGAAAGAGGTGACGACAGACTTTCGTGTGCTTGGGTTCACTCTTCTCATCTCCATCATAACAGGTATACTCTTCGGACTTTTCCCCGCGCTCTCTTCATCGAAGACGAATCTCACGGAGACGCTCAAAGAAGGTGGGCGCGGAACATCCGGCACGGGTCGTCAACGTCTTCGCAGCCTGCTCGTCGTCTCTGAAGTTGCGCTCTCGCTAATCCTGCTCGTCGGCGCAGGGCTTCTAATAAAAAGTTTCCTGCGTCTGTCGCAAGTTGATGTTGGATTCAAACCGACCAATCTGCTGACGATGCAACTCTCGCTGACGCGGGCGAAATACCCTGAGCCGCAACAACGCGCTCTCTTCTTCGATCAACTCTTACAGGGCGTCGAAGCTTTGCCCGGAGTGCAGGTCGCCGGAACTACCTCCGAACTACCACTCAGCGGGCAGGAGAACGACACGTTCTTTGCAATTGAAGGAAAGCCCGCGCCAGCTTTCGGGAGCACCGAGAATGACGCCAACATACGCGGCATAAGCCCTGACTACTTTCGCGCAATCAACGTCCCGCTCATAAAGGGGCGCTATTTTGATAACCGCGACCGAATGGACGCGCCGAAGGTTGTCATCGTCAACGAGAGCTTTGTAAATCGCTACCTTCCGGGCGAAGAAGCTATAGGCAAACATTTGACGATTGACTTCGGCTCTGACTCTTTCAAAGGTGAGATAGTCGGCGTCGTCGGAAGCATCCGTCACAGCAGTCTCGCGCAAACTACGCCTTCAGCAGAAATGTACGTGAGCAGTTTGCAGTCACCTCCATACGGCACGAATCTGGTCGTGCGCACGACGGGTGACCCCGTGCAGCTAACCACTTCGATCAGAAATGAAGTGCAGGCGCTCGACCGGGATGTTCCTATCTTCAATGTCAAGACTATGGACGAGCGCATCTCTGAGTCCGCATCGCAGCCGCGCTTCCGCACACTTCTGCTTGGCATCTTCGCCGGTCTGGCGCTTCTGCTTGCGAGCATAGGAATCTACGGCGTCATCTCCTATTCCGTTACGCAGCGCACACACGAACTCGGCCTGCGCGTGGCCCTGGGCGCGCAACGCAAGGATGTGCTCAGGCTGGTCATAGGGCAGGGAATGAAGATGGCTCTCATAGGAATCGCTCTAGGGCTTATAGGAGCATTCGTCGTTACGCGTGTGATGAGTAGTTTCCTGTTCGGCGTGAGCGCGACTGACCCGCTGACATTTGCAGGCGTCTCGATTCTGCTCACGATTGTTGCGCTTCTTGCCTGCTACATCCCTGCGCGCAGGGCGACGCGTGTGGACCCTATGGTGGCATTGAGATACGAGTAGCAAGCTGACAAATAGAGGGCAGTTAGTTCTCGCGGTAACATAGATGGATATTAAGCGTGAAAAAAAGTCCGGCCTTCGCAGCCGCCGCTTCCGCACAGTGCTTTATGCGGTCTTGGGGCTGTGTGTGGTCGCATTGATTACCTACGGCGTATCGCGCCTCAAACCCGCAGCGCCGACCGTTGAGCGCGCAACGCTCTGGATTGATACCGTAAAGCGCGGCCAGATGATACGTCAGGTGCGAGGCACGGGCACGCTCGTTCCTGAAGACATTCGCGTCATCGCCGCCGCAACGCAAGGCCGCGTAGAGCGCATTCTTGTTCAGCCGGGAACGGAAGTGAGCGCCGGAACGGTTCTGATTGAACTGAGCAATCCTGAGCTTCAGCAATCTTCCGTCGATGCTGAATACCAACTACGCGCAGCAGAAGCCGATTACAAAAACCTACAGGTAAAACTCGAAAGCGACCGCATGAGCCAGCAGGCTGTCGCGGCGGGCGTGCATTCTGAATACGAGCAGGCGAAGCTTCAACTGGACACAGACGAAACGCTTGCGAAGGATGGATTGGTCGCGCCCCTGACGTTGAAACTTTCGCGCGTGCGCCTGGCCGAACTTGCTAATCGCTATGGCCTCGAACAGAAGCGGCTCGAAGTGAGCGTCAAATCGGCGCAGGCGCAGTTGGCTTCACAGCAGGCTCGCATCTCGCAACTGCAAGCGCTATTGAAGCTGAAACAATCTCAGGTCCAGACGCTCGGCGTCGTAGCCGGAACTAACGGCGTCTTACAACAGATGCAGGTCGAAGTAGGCCAGCAGGTCTCGCCCGGAACGAATCTGGCGCGCGTCGTAGAGCCACAGCATCTCAAAGCCGAACTCAAGATCGCAGAGACTCAGGCCAAAGACATTCAATTGGGTCAGCAGGCGGAGATAGACACGCGCAATGGCGTGATACCGGGCCATGTCTCGCGCATTGATCCGGCGGCGCAAGCTGGAACGGTCACGGTTGACGTTGCGCTCGACGGGCAACTCCCGCAAGGAGCGCGGCCCGACCTGACTGTTGACGGAACAGTTGAATTAGAGCGCCTCGAAAATGTGATTTACGTTGGCCGCCCTGCATTCGGTCAATCGCAGAGCACGGTCAGCATGTTCAAGCTTGAGCCGGACGGCAAGGCCGCGATTCGCGTCCCCGTCAAACTTGGCCGAAGCTCCGTCAACACCATTGAGATTCTTGAAGGCTTGCAGCCCGGCGATCAAGTGGTCCTGTCGGACACATCGGCGTGGGATGCCTACAACCGAATTCTTTTGAACTGAGCGATAAGCGATATGTCTTATCGAGAAATCTATCTGTCATTACCAGGCAATCATCATTCGCACTGAGGAGAAAAGAGATGAGCGCACCCGCTAAACCCCTAATTCGTCTCGAAGACGTGAAGAAAGTTTTTTACACCGAAGAGGTTGAGACGCACGCCCTGTCGGGCATCCATCTCGAAATCAAAGACGGAGAGTATGTCTCCATAGCCGGTCCATCAGGCTGCGGTAAATCAACCTTGCTATCTCTCTTGGGCCTGCTCGATTCGCCGACTGACGGCAGCTACTGGCTAAACGGCCAAGCGGTCGCAGGCTTGCCTCCCGGCGAGAGAGCGCGCATACGAAACAGAGAGATAGGATTTATATTCCAGAGCTTCAATCTAATCGGAGATCTGACAGTCTATGAGAACGTAGAACTGCCATTGACATATCGTGGCATGACGAGCGCAGATAGGAAGAGAAGAGTAACGGATGCATTGGAGAAAGTAGGAATGGCGCATCGAGCCAAACACTTACCTAGCCAGCTATCAGGAGGACAGCAGCAACGTGTAGCAGTGGCGAGGGCTGTGGCAGGAGAGCCTTCTATT
>QHXM01000314.1 GCA_003222945.1 Acidobacteriota bacterium | reverse complement strand
GGACTGTCTGGTTTTCAAGTGTGATTCTCCTTCAGGGTTAATAAATCAGGATCGGGTTGAATCGCTGTTGTTGGATAGCAAGGAAAACTACCGTGAGCGAAGGCAGAAATTATCATAAATGAAGTTGCGCGTCAAAGCCAAAATCAACGGGTAAATAACATCTTATGTTCCGAGCGCCAAACGATCCGGCTGCCAAAATTGACTGCACTCTCAACCCTCTGTTACTCTTCTCTGTTTCAAACACTGTCAGGAATTTTCACTATAGAAAGGTAATGATAAAAAACGATGGCAAGCGACGTTTTTATATTAGGCGGAAAGCGAACGCCGATGGGCGAGTATGTCGGCGCGTTGAAGGATATTTCAGCGATTGATCTGGGCGCGATTGCTGCGCGCGGCGCGTTGGAAGCAACAGGTGTTTCGGCAGACGAGATTGACCACACGATTATCGGAAATGCGCTTCAAACTTCCGGCGATGCGATTTACGGCGCGCGCCACGTCGCTTTGAAGGCGGGCGTCCCCGTAGATCGCCCAGCGCTCACGGTGAATCGTCTGTGCGGGAGCGGAATTCAATCAATCATTTCTGGCGCGCACATGATTCAACTTGGCGAAGCGGAGACCGCGCTCGTAGGCGGCATGGAATCTATGTCGCAAGCGCCACACGTGATCAGGGGCGCACGCTCAGGCTTCGCTCTTGGGCAAGGCAAACTCGAAGACAGTTTGATGGTCGCGCTACTTGATACTTACTGCAACACGCCTATGGCCGGGACGGCTGAGAATCTTGCGCGCCGATACGAAATCTCGCGCGAGGAGCAGGACCGCTACGCTCTGCGCTCGCAGCATGAGGCTAAGCGCGCTTGATGCAGGTATCTTTGCGGAAGAGATTGTGCCGGTTGAAATCAAGACTCGAAAAGGTACTGAAACTTTTTCGACGGACGATCACATGCGCCCGGACACTACGCTCGAAGGACTTGCAAAACTTCGTCCGGCTTTCAGCAAAGATGGTTTTGTGACGGCTGGCAATGCTTCTGGAATCGTTGACGGGGCGGCTGCGCTCGTCATAGCTGGCAGTGAGTATGTTAAGAGGCGCGCTCTTAAACCCCTGGGTCGCATAGTCAGTTGGGCTTATGCAGGAGTCGAGCCGGAGATAATGGGAATAGGTCCTGTGCCTGCCGTTCGCAAGGCTTTGGAGAAAGCCGGATTGAAACTCGAAGAGATTGATCTCATAGAAGTCAACGAAGCTTTCGCAGCGCAGTATCTGGCGGTTGAAAAAGAACTGGGCCTTGACCGCTCAAAGACAAACGTCAATGGCGGAGCAATCGCGCTCGGTCATCCGCTCGGCGCATCCGGCACGCGACTCGTGCTGACTGTTCTAAACGAACTGCGGCGACGCAACGCTCGCTATGGTCTTGCAACCGCCTGCATAGGCGGAGGCCAGGGCATAGCAATCATCTGCGAGAGGGAGAAGGAGTGAAAGCAGAATTCAGGAGTCAGAATATAGAAGCCAGAATGGAAAGGGCTGCAACCCGCTTTCACAGATTCTGTTTCTCTTTTATTCTGACTCCTGAATTCTGGATTCTGCTTTTCTACACTCCTGTAATTTCATAGAAAAATCCAAAAATTTGAGCGAAGTTTTTCCACAGCCCGCAGCTTGTTCTGTATAATTCCCGCCAAATCAAACCCTTATCTTGCAAGCTGGCTTGCTTTTTCTCTCGGCATAATGTTTGCCGTAAAGTTTTTGTTGCGCATGACTTCGGTATGATTTGAAATTCGATGAAACGCATCATCAAGGAAGAACGTTATCCTAGCAGGAACGTTCGCCCACTTCATCAAAGCTTGCATAAATGTTTCCCGGCATGATAGAAAGTCATTTCCGTACAAGGTGTTGTTCAAACAGTATCACGCCTCTTGGCATCAGCAATTCAAAAGGTTTTCGTAATTTAAATGTAGCTTCTGCGCGTCTTCTTCTGAAGGAGCGCCGAAGACCAAATGGCTTCAACTCTTAAACTGCTCTAAAGGAGTTCCCCAGCATGTGTAAATTATTGCGATTCTCTTTGGCTACGCTCCTCGTTTTCGCGTTGAGCGCTTTAGCCTTCGCACAGTCAACGGTGACTGGCGCTATCGGCGTTACGGTGACAGACCCTAAAGGTGCGGTCGTCCCCGGCGCTACCGTTACGGTTCACAACGTTGAAACCAATAAAGACGAACAGCCGATCACCACTGACAGTGATGGTCGCGCGCGCGTCGTCAATCTTCAACCCGGAACATATAATCTTTCGATTACGGCATCCGGCTTCGGCACATACACGCAGGACAAGGTCATAGTCGAAGTTGGCCGCGTGACCACAATTGAAGCTCCGTTGTCGCTTGGCGCGACGACCGCTACAGTCGAAGTCACGTCGGAAGCTCCCGTAATCAATACGACGCAGCAAGATTTTTCAAACAACATGAACCAGACTTCGATCAAGGAACTGCCCATAAACGGTCAGCGCTGGTCGAACTTTGCATTGCTCACGCCCGGAACTGTGCCGGACCAGAACTTCGGTCTAATCAGTTTTCGCGGCATCTCAGGTCTTCTGAACAACAACACGATTGACGGCGGCGATAATAACCAAGCCTTCTTCTCGGAGGAGCGCGGTCGCACACGCATCAATTATGTAGTTAGTCAGCGCGCGATTCGTGAATTCCAGGTCAACACTTCAAACTACTCTGCCGAATACGGTCGTGCTGCTGGCGGTGTGACCAACGCCGTGACAAAGAGCGGTACAAACAAATTCCACGGCGACGGCTTCTTTTTCGACCGCGACAATAAACTTGGCGCGCGAAATCCGCTGGGCTTCATAACCAACTTCGATCCCGCGACCGGGACTCTCAGCCGCAGCGGTTTTAAGCCCGTAGATACGCGCTATACGTTTGGCGGAGACATTGGCGGACCGATTAAGAAGGACAAGGCTTTCTTCTTCTTCAACTATGATGAAGTGCGGCGTAACTTTCCCGGACTGGCAATATTCAGTTCGCCCGCTTACCTGCTCTCAACAAACGTTTGTACTGCAAGCAGTGGCACTGAGTTCAATGGACCCGGTAACGTCAATACAGGTGCACGGCCTGCTTGCAATGCTATCGCCACTGGCACTACGACCTTCTTTGCACAATCACTAAAGAATCCCACACGCGGTCTGACTGACGCGCAAATCAATTCCGCCTTGAGCTTCCTGAACAGCGAAACCGGACCTAACCTGCGTAACGGCAACCAGCGCATCTTGATGCCGAAGGTTGATATAAACCTTAATCAGAAGAACACGCTGACCGTTACCTATAATTACTTCCGCTGGGCTTCTCCAAATGGCATTCAGACTCAGGCGACGAACACGAATGGAAGAGCGACCTTCGGTGACGACTTCGTTAATGACGACTCGGTCAATACAAGACTGACCACGAATCTAAGTTCGACTGTTATCAACGAGGCGCGCTATCAATGGTCTCGTGATTGTGAGTTCGAGAACAGCACATCGCCGCTGCCGGGCGAGCCGCTTACAGCACCTGGATATCCGGGTCTGTTTCCCGCCGGAAGCCGACCGCCGGATGTATTTCTCTCCAATGGTCTTGAATTTGGCACGCAGACATTCCTGGAGCGTCCGCAATACCCGAATGAGAAACGCAATCAGATCGTTGACATGATCACCATGACGAAAGGCACGCAGACCTTAAAGTTCGGCGTGGACTATAGTCACGTGCGCGATGTGGCAGACAACCTGCGTTTCTACGCTGGCTCTTACAGCTACAACAATATCAATGACTTCATCATTGATTATTTGAACGCGCAGTCGCCGCTCCTTGTCGGGGGCAACCCGATTCCCTGCGCCACTTCAACGCGCGTTGCGGGTAGGTGCTACACCAGCAATTACCAGCAGGCATTTGGCGGGACGGCATTCACGTTTGCCACGAACCAGTGGGCGTTCTTCGGCCAGGATGACTGGCGCGTTAGCCCGCGGCTGACTCTGAATCTAGGTTTGCGTTGGGAGTATCAGCAGTTCCCGAGTCCCTACCCGAATCTCGTCAACCCGGCGGTGCCGCAGACTGGTGTGATGCCTAACGACAAGAATGATTTCGGACCGCGCATAGGCTTTGCCTTGGACATACACGGCAACGGCAAGGACTCGCTGCGCGGCGGCTACGGAATCTATTACGGACTGCTTGGCACATCAACCATCTATAATGCGTTGGTAAACACGGCTATGCCCGGCGGTCAATTCCAGGTCTCTTTAGGTCTGTGTACTCCGGCGCAAGTTGCTGCGGGTAATCTGTGCGGGCCTGTATTTCCAAACACTTTGGCAGCCCAGCCTTCCAGTCCCGTAGTGGCAATACAATTCTTCCAAAACAACTACAAGAACCCCAGAATCCATCAGATAGACTTGAACTATGAACATGAGGTTGCCAAGAATACGGTGATCTCATTCTCGCTCTTGGCAAGCTACGGTACACGCCTTCCGCTGTTCGTGGACACGAATATTGCTCCGCCAAAGGGCACGTTCACTTACACGATCAACGGCGGTCCATTTGATGGGCAGACCTATAACGTGCCGTGGTTTTACGGCTGCGGTGTGACGGCCACTTGCGGTTCAAACAATGGGCGTCCGAATCCTAACTTCGGCGCAATGACTGAGATCAGGAGCGCCGTTTGGAGCAAGTACGTCGGCGGCGTCGTTCAATTCCAACGTCGTTTGACGAATGGGTTGCAGTTCAACGTCAACTACACTCGCTCGAAAGCAACCGACATGGGACAGAGTTCGACCACATTCACGACTGCCAACAACGTATTCAACCCGTTCGACGTTGGAGGCGAAGCTGGACGCTCGAACTTTGACTACCCGAACAAGCTGATTGCGAATGCCGTCTGGCAGCCGCATTGGAAGAATGTTCTCGCAAGAGACTGGACATTCTCTCCAATTCTCTCAGCTTATTCGGGCGCTCCGTTTACTCCCACGATTTCTGGCTCAATCCCCAATCCGGGCATAGGTCAGGATGCGAACTGTTTCCCAACTTCAACGATTGGAAGCACTACCAACCAATGTTTCACGCCCGGCGGCGGGCAGAACGGGTCGGCTGGTTCCACACGTTTTGCTCTAACGCCGCGCAACAGCTATAGGTTGCCGCCAATCTGGAACGTTGACATGCGCGTTTCACGCCGTTTTCGGTTCAAAGAGAGTCAAGCGGTGGAGGTTCTCATAGAGGGCTTCAACCTCTTCAACCGCACGCAGGTGACGGGCGAGACCGCGACGATGTACAACGTCTCAGCGACCAATGCAACCTGCAACGCGGCGCATACTGTTTGCACACCGGCCAGTGCTGTTCTTAACTTCAACACTGGCTTCCAGAGCATTACTGCGGCTGGCGGCACGCTCTTCCGCGAGCGCCAGGTGCAATGGGCAGTGCGCTATGAGTTCTAATTAAAACTCCGAGCCACAATACGTCCGGGTGCGCTTCCTGATTATCAGGAAGCGCACCTTTTTTTGCTCTAAAGATCAAGACCGATAGCGCCCGGCTTAAAAGAATGTTTCCCCACGCGCCGCGCCTTTCTGCTAAGATAATTACGCCCCGCGCTGGCTTGCGCGCATCAAAGCCGCCAGCCGCCAGTTGCTCCTGAAAAAGCCTTGAAGCTCATGGAACACACAGATTTCTTCCAAACCGATCTGGTCGCTCAAACTCCGCCGTCCATCAAAGATGACGCGGTCGAACTCTCTGGTGCTGCGTTCGAGGCGCTACCCGACGCCTTTTATCTCTTCGACGCTTCAGGCCGCTTGACTCGAATAAATCGTGCAGGCGCGCGACTTGAAAACTCTTCGGCTGAAGCTCTGACGGGTTCGCGCTGCTGTGAGATGTTCTGGAGAGTTGAAGACGCAGGCGAATGCGTGGTCGAAAGAGCTTTCGCATCGGGCGAGAAAGTCGAAGTCGAGATTCTAGCTGGAGAGAAATCTGATCGCCCCACGCTCATCATAGTCGTTCCCGTCCGCGCGCTCGACGGCACACTAACAGGCAGCACGCTCGTCGTTGCGCGCGACATCTCGGAGTTGCGCCGCGCCGAGGCTGAAGCCTTCGAGCACAAATCATTCATGGCGAGCCTTGCGGATTTAGTTCCAGATGAAATCTACGCGCTGGACTCGCAGGGGCGCATCACCTGGATGAACGAGCGCGCCGAAGTAGCAAACGGCCTGATGCCGACAGCACTTTTAGGCAGGCACTTCGCGGAGATTGTTTCTGACGAATCGAGGGATGTTGCGAGCGCGAACATTCAAAGAACGCTCGCGGGCGAAGACACGGAGAACGAGATTCAAGCCGTGCGCGCAGACGAAGTGGTGCGCTACACGGAAGCGCACGCCTCGCCGCTCTGGAAAGACGGGGTGGTTGCAGGCGCGCTCGTTTTTTTGCGCGACGTGACGGAGCGCCGCCGCGAAAACGAGCGCATGGCTCAGTCGGACAAGCTGCGCGCAGTGGGCGAGTTGGCCGCAGGCGTGGCTCACAATCTTAACAACGCGCTCGCTGTCATACACGGGCGCGCACAACTTCTGCAACGTCGCGCGTCGGACGAAGCCACGTCGAAGAGTCTGGAAGTTATCGTGCAGGCCGTCGCGGACGGCTCGAAGACGCTTCGTCGCATACTTGATTTCGCGCGGCGCGATTCTACGAAAGAGTTCGTACCTCTCGATCTGGCCGAGTTGATTGATTCAAGCGTTGAGATTGCGAAGCCGAAATGGCAGAGCAAGTCGGGTGGTCGCATGGGCGGCATCAACGTGAATATTGAGAACAAAGGCTCTGTCTATGTAATGGGCGAGAAGGCGGAGTTGCGCGAGGTCGTTCTCAATCTTCTCTTCAACGCCGTGGACGCTATACCCGATGGCGGCGACATAGAGATAGGCACAAGGGCAGAGTTGGAAAGTGCCTGCTTCTGGGTCGCGGACACAGGCATAGGTATGCCTACGGAAGTGACGGAGCGCATCTTCGAGCCTTTCTATACAACGAAAGGTGAGAAAGGCACGGGGCTTGGCCTCTCAGCCTCACACGGAATCATCACGCGCCACAAAGGACAGATAATGGTCGTCAGCGAACCGGGATTAGGCACGCGCTTCGAGGTGAGGTTGCCGATCTATGAAAGACAAGTAGGAAGGATGAACAGCAAGGGTGAAGGATGAGGGCGGCAACGATGAAAGCGAGCGATTGAACGTCCGCTCTTTTCTTCATCCTTCATCGTTGCCGCCCTCATCCTTGCTTTTCAATTGTCCGAAGACAAAGCATTCCATCATCAGACTTGTACGGAAACATACCTGCATAAATTTTCAGACAGAACAACTCAATCACATTTGTCTTCTGCCTCATCCTTTACCCTTCAACACTTTGCTCGGATGAAAACGCCTGAACCCTCCTGCTGGCATATCGGTTGCCGTTCACGAATACGAAAACTGATATGAGCCGAGATAGAAAGCGGCAACCTCGCGCTCTTTATTTCAAAAGCCACAAAGAAGTAAGGGAGGATTTTAAGTCATGGGAATGCCGAACAGAGATGAAGTGAAAGGCAAATTCGATCAGGCCAAAGGCACTGTCAAAGAGAACGTCGGTCGCGCCGTTGACGACCGTGACATGGAGACCAAAGGAGCGGCAGAACGCGCTGGCGGTCATCTTGAGGAAGGCTACGGAAAAGCCAAACGTAAAGTCGGCGAAGCCCTGGAGGATGCGGGCGACGCTATCAAGAGATAGCAGAAAAGCAGAGTAGTCAAAAATACAGAATTCAGGACTCAGAATGAAAGAGCGAAAAACTTTTATCCTGACTCTCCCCGAGTCCTGCTTTTCATTTACGCTGCTCTTCGCTTGGCTTTAGGTCGAGTTTCGTCCGGGCTTCCTTTCTTGCTGCGGCGAGAGCGATTCTCGGCTCGCTCTTCGGCAAGGCGCGCGAATCGTTTTAGCTCCTCATCAATCTCCTTCTCAGGATCGTTGCCGAAAAGTTTTGCCACGAGCACGCCTAGATGTCCTGCGGGTGGTTTATACGAGAGCGCCACATGCATGGAAGTCTTATCGCGCCCCTTCTTTTCAAACGTCACCTCGCCTTGCATATCAACGTCGCCGCGCACGGTTCGCCATGCTATCTTTCGGTTAGGCTCACACTCGGTCGTCTCAGATTCCCACTCCACATTCATTCCCAAGGGAGCGTCCGCCGCCCATTTTGTGTAGTTCTCGCCCGTCCTGCGAACCTCTTTGATGTGCTTCATCCACTCCGGCCACTTTTCGAAATCGCTGTATAGGTCAAACACAACTTTGACCGGCGCATTGATCTCTATAGACTTTTCAGTTCTCTCCATGACGAACCTCTCAAGAAGTCTGGAGTCTGAAGTTTGAAGTCAAAGGCTGAAAATGCTTTTGACAAGTTGACTCCAGACTCTGAGACTCTGGACTCCAGACAGTTCTATTCTTGTCTCACGTGCTCTGCTCCCAAGTCTTCAAGAAACTTTTGCAGGTTGTCCGCATCATCGTCGCTTCTGGATTCGACGCCTAAGAGAATGCCGCCGCCGCGAATCCCTGCGTCGTAGACTCTGGCGCGATGTTCGGGTATGCCTGCGCCTATGAGCGCGCCAATGATGCCGCCCGTCGCTGCGCCAGCGCCTGCGCCCGCCAGCGCCGCTGCAATCGGTCCGGCAACGACCAGACCGAGTCCCGGAATTGCGATTGATGTTCCGACTGCGACGATTGCAGCGAGCACTGCGCCGATTGTTCCTCCGACAGCGCCTCCTATGCCAGCGCCGTCGGCTGCGTGCGAACGAGTCTCGACGGCGAACTCTTTGCTTCTGGTTGCGTCAGACATCAGGACGCTGATCTCGTCGCGCGTATAGCCGCGTTTGATTAACGCATCAACGGCAGCTTCAGCCGCCGCGCGTGATTTGAAAAGCCCCGTGACCAATGTAGCTTTGTTAGCCATAACGATTGTCACTCCTTAAAATAATTGACTCTCTTCTGAAGACGCTTGCGTATCAAAGCAAAACAAGAGAGAAGTGTTTAGCCTTCAAAAGCCGACACTTGTAAAAAGTCTGGAGTCTCACAGTCAGTTCGATATTTATCGAATGACCGTTTGATTTTTTTAGACTCAAGACTCTAGACTCCAGACTTCAGACTCGAACTCGGGAGGGGCAGATGATAAAGGCCGTTATCTTCGACATTGATGGAACGCTCATTGATTCAGTTGACCTGCACGCGCGCGCGTGGGTCGAGGCGTTCGAGCACTTCGGGAAAAAGATTCCATTTGAAGAGGTGCGACACCAGATAGGCAAGGGCGGCGATCAATTAATGCCCGTCTTCTTCTCGAAAGAAGAACTCAACGAGTTTGGTGAAGAGATGGAAGAGTATCGCGGTCGTCTTTACAAGCGCGAATACTTGCCGCGCGTCCGTCCCTTCCCGAAAGTGCGCGAACTCTTTTTGAGGATCAAAGAGGACGGCAAGGCGCTGTCTCTCGCTTCATCTGCGAAAGAGGAAGAGTTGAAGATTTACAAAAGACTCGCCGACATAGAAGACCTCGTGGAAGAAGAGACTTCAGCAGACGACGCGGACAAAACAAAGCCGCACCCGGACATCTTCGAGGCCGCGCTCAAACATTTGGGCGACCTTAGCGCGAGTGAAGCAATCGTCGTAGGCGACACGCCTTATGATGCTGAGGCCGCAGGCAAACTAAGCTTGCGGACCATTGGCGTACTCTGCGGCGGCTTTCCCGAAGAGGAACTGACAGCGGCGGGCTGTATATCAATTTTCGACGGACCGGCAGACTTGCTCGCGCGCTACGATGAATCTCCCATAGCGCGTGGATAATGCACATCCGCGCGAAAGTGAAACAGAGACTTCGGATGAAGAAAGATAACGAAATCGGTTTAGCGCCTCAGCCTTCAAAACTCTTCGGCACTTCGGACACGGTTGTGCGCGCCGTGCTTAATCAATTAGAGGAGGTCAAGTGCCCGCTCTGTCACGTCGCACCGCTTCCCTTCGCGGTGGATTATCAGGGCTTTCAACTTTGCAGTTGCCCGTCGTGCGGGTTGCAGTTTTTAAGCCCGCGCCCCGTCGTAGAGCAGTTGACCGAGAACGTTTATAACGAAACTTACTTTGCAGAAACGGAAACTGCCGATGAGTCAAAGAGCGCAGACCGTTATCAATTCGCGCGACAGCTTGCAAATCTGCTGAGGCTGCGCAAGGAGCGGCGCGGGACAATCCTGGATGTTGGGTGCGGCGACGGCTCGTTCCTTCGTTACGCGCGATATGAAGGCTGGCAGGTCGCGGGCACGGACATTCGCCTGGCTTCGGGCGCGCGCAAGATGAATTGTCCTCTATGGGAAGGGCAGTTGCCGTTGATTGATTTCAACGAAGTGCGTTTTGACGTTATACGTTTCAATCACGTGCTGGAACACACGCAGAACCCGCTTCTGGAGCTTGCGGCTGCGCGCAAGCTTTTAGCGCCCGGCGGAATCATTTTCATCAGTGTGCCGAACATCGCGGGCTTGAGCGCGCGGTTGAAGAACGCGCAGAGCCGCTTGCACTTGAAGCAGAAACGCTGGCGTCATTACGCGGCGCTTCATCACCTCTGGTTCTTCTCACCTGAGACTTTGACAAAGCTCGTCGAGCAAGCAGGTTTGAGCGTTCTCTACTGGGAGACGCCTGTTTGGAAAAAGAGTCATCAAAGCTCTTTTCTGGAGCAGGTCTATCGCAAACTTCTGGAAGGCTCACGCGCGGCAAGCATTCTTGACTTCTACTGCGCCGCGCGCCGTCAGGGATGAGAATTCTACAGGTAAGCTCTGCGCGCTCCTTTGGCGGAGGCGAAAGGCATCTGGCCGACCTTGCGAATGCCCTCGCCGGGAGAGGCCACGATGTTTACGCGGCGCTCGCGCCCGACTCTCCACTCTTTAACGAGCTTTCCGCTTTGCCTTCGCAGAACATCAAGAGCGTTCGTTTGCGAAACGCACTTGATCTTCGCGCAGCATTGAAACTTGCGCGCCTTGTTCGAGAGCATCACGTCGAGATTGTTCACGCTCACCTTGCGCGAGATTATCCGCTGGCCGCGCTCGCCGTGAGAAAGAGCAAGGGCGCTCGACTCGTACTAACTCGCCATCTTGAATATTCTTTGAACCGCCTGCACACTATGACGCTCTCAAAAGTTTCGCGCGTCATAGCAGTCTCAAAGGCCGTTGAGCGTTCGCTTCTGTCACAGAAGATTTTCGCGGCGCGCAAAGTTCGGCTCGTCTCAAATGGAATTGACGTAGAGAGATTCGAGAGCATCGGGCGCGAGTTTGATCGTGAGGCGTATCGTCGCAACCTTCCGTCACGCGCGCGGCTTCTTGTAGGAATCACAGGAGAGTTGCGAGAGCACAAGGGGCAGGAGGATTTGGTGCGCGCGGCTTCATTAGTTACAAGAGAGTTCGCAGACGTTGATTTTCTGATTGCAGGTGATGATGCCTCGCCTGATAAACGTTATCGCGCGCATCTTGAACGGCTCATCCGAGAGCTTGGCCTCGAAAGTCGGGTTCACCTTTTGGGCTGGCTCAAGGATGTCGCTCCCTTTCTTCATGCGATTGATCTCTTCGTCTCCTCGTCGCGCACAGAGCCGTTCGGCCTGGCAATCGTTGAAGCGATGGCGTCAGGCGCGACAGTCGTTGCGACCGCGACGGGCGGCGCTCAGGAGATTATGGAGAGCGGCGAGACGGGAAAGCTCGTGCCGGTTGGCGATGTGGAAGCGTTGGCGGAAGCTCTGCGTGTGCTAATTGAAGATGAGCGGGAGCGTGCGCGGTTGAGTGAAGGAGCACGTGTGGCGGCGCGTGAGCGCTTCAGTCTCGAACGAATGGTCACAAGCACTGAGCAGGTTTATCGTGAAGCGTTGAATGATATTTTAGAGTAGATGCAGAAAGCTCAATCAGACAATCAGACAGAAGCGGCAGCGATGGAGCGCAATCCTATCCCGCTCGCGCACGAAGCGATTCACGAAACGGTTGCGCAGATTCTCGGTCCATTGCCTCGCGGCACTCTGCTGGACGTTCCTGCGGGCGAAGGTGCGTTAGCCTCTCGGCTTCTTAAACTCGGCTTCGATGTTCGCTGCTGCGATCTTTACCCGGAAATATTTCGCGTGCGCGCAGTCGAAATCAAGCGCGGAGATTTGAACGCTCAACTGCCTTATGAGACAGGCGAGTTCGATTACATCACCTGCGTGGAAGGAATCGAGCACATAGAAAATCCGCAGCAGGCAATACGCGAATTCGCTCGCCTGCTTCGAGCGGGCGGCCATCTTATAATCTCAACGCCGAACATTCTAAACATAGAGGAGCGATTCAAATGACTTCTCTACGGCTACACCTCGCACTTCAAGCCGATCTAGCGCGAGAGCCTTGAGAATCTGCGCGCGGACGTTGGTGAGATGGAAGAGATTGCCCTTCACGTCAACCCAATCTCTTATTCAGAGCTTCGCTACAGTCTGGAAAAGTACGGCTTCGAGATTGAGCGCCTCTACCGCGACAAACCTAAGCGGCATCAATGGGCCCACTGGCCTGCTGTCGCATTGATTCGCCTTCTTGGAAGATTGACGACTGAGCGCAAGCGGCGCGAGCGCTGGACGATGGCGCTTCAATCAGATGAAATTCTGTTAGGCGGTAATACTTTGATTGTTCATGCAACGAAGCAATGAGATGCTTTCTCTTATCTCTCACAACCGATCAATCTTCGCCGCCAGAATAAAATCGCTTTCAGTGAGGCCATCAATCTTGTGCGTCCAGATTGTGATTTCGGCGCGTCCCCAGCCGAACGAGATGTCCGGGTGATGCCCCTGCTCTTCCGCCAACTCGCCTACGCGATTTACGAACGAGAGCGCCTCTCGAAAATTCTTAAACTCATAAACTTTTCTCAGATGATGAGAACGTTCGACTTCCCATCCTTGAAGCTCATCTAAAAATTTCTTTATCTCATCGTCGCGCATTGGCGGCACTCCGCCGCGACACGGCACGCATTCACGACTAGCCAGATCAGACATAGCTCGACTCCTTACATCAAATGGATTTGAGATTATATGCACTCGACTGGCTGCCAAAGCAAGGCCGCCCTTCACTTCGCTAAAAAGCTTCTGCGGGCTTGCCCAAGCGCTATCGAAGCGGATAGTCTTACACGCTAAGCTATCAGTTTTTAGTTTTCAGTCTTCAGTTTTCAGCTAAGTCTTGCACGCTTAGCTGAAAACTGAAGACTGAAAACTGATTACTATTTTAAGGAGAGACACGCAACAGTGGCTATCATCCATCCTTTTCGCGCTCTGCGTCCGCCAGCCGAAAGAGTCACGGAAGTTGCGAGTCCGCCTTACGATGTCGTCAGCACGGAAGAGGCGCGCTCGCTCGCCGCAGGAAATCCCCTGAGCTTCCTGCACGTCTCGCGCCCTGAGATTGATCTGCCTGAAGGCACGGACATCTACTCGGACGCTGTCTATCGCAAGGCGGCAGAGAATTTCGAGAAGCTAATCAATGAATGTCCGCTCAAAGAGGAAGAGACTCCGAGCGTCTATCTATATCAATTGACTATGGGCGAGCATGAACAGATAGGCGTTGTCGCCTGCTGCTCAGTTGAAGAATACGACAACGACATGATTCGCAAACACGAGCGCACGCGCCGCGATAAGGAGGATGACCGCACGCGCCACATCCTGACTTTGAACTCACAGACAGGGCCTGTCTTTCTAACCTATCGCGCGAATGCAGACATAGACACGATGGTGTTGGAGACCACATACACAGAGCCGATCTACGATTTCACTGCCGACGATGGAATCAAGCACACCGTCTGGCACGCGCCCGATCCTGTCCGCTTCGTTCAAGCCTTCCGCTACGTGCCCTATCTTTACATAGCCGACGGCCATCATCGCGCCGCAAGCGCCAGCCGCGCACGCGCCGAGAGAATGGACCGCAGCTTCGGCCACACGGGCGACGAAGAGTACAACTTTTTCTTAGCTGTAATTTTCCCGGACGATCAATTGCAGATACTCCCCTACAACCGCATCGTGCGAGATTTGGGAGGCATGTCGCCGGGCGAATTTTTCCTGAAGGTCAAGACAAAATTCAACGTGACCGAAGATGCTCAGCCAACTCCAGCGCAGCCCGGTCAGTGGAGCATGTACTTCGCCAAACGCTGGTTCGGTCTGACGCTCAAAGACCCTCTGCCACAAACCGATGACGCGGTCGCAACGCTTGACGTGAGCATCCTTCAAGATCAACTGCTCGACCCAATCCTGGGCATCAAGGACGTTCGCACAGACAAGCGCATAGATTTCATAGGCGGCATCCGAGGCACGAAAGAACTCGAACGACTCGTTGATGAAGGCAAGGCCGCAGTAGCTTTCTCGCTCTACCCGACATCAATCGAAGACTTAATCAAAGTCTCCGACGCAGGCAGCATCATGCCGCCCAAGTCCACCTGGTTCGAGCCGAAACTTAGAGACGGAATTTTGATTCACAATATTTGAGCTTGGTCAGTTGCCAGTCGTCAGTTGTCCGTTGCAACGAGCGAACAACTGACGACTAGCAACTGACAACTGACAACTATGAAAGTACTGATAGCTGACAAATTCGAGCAGTCGGGGCGCGATGGATTAGCTTCGATTGGTTGCGACGTGACGTTTCAGCCTGATTTGAAGGACGAGGCGCTGGTTGAAGCTATACGAACGCTCAAACCTGATGTGCTTGTCGTACGCTCGACTAAAGTGACGGAGGCTGCGCTCGCAGCAGGCTCTTTGAAGTTGGTCGTGCGCGCAGGTGCGGGCTACAACACGATTGACGTTGCGGCTGCATCGCGTCGCGGCATCTATGTCTCAAACTGTCCAGGCAAAAACTCCATAGCCGTCGCCGAGCTTGCCTTCGCACTGATTCTTGCGCTCGACCGTCGCATAGCGGATAACGTCATTGCGCTTCGTCGCGGCGAGTGGAATAAGAAAGAGTTTTCCAAAGCGCGCGGTCTCTACGGTCGCACGCTTGGATTGATCGGGACGGGAAAGATTGGGCAAGAGATGATTCCGCGCGCACGCGCCTTCGGCATGTCGGTCGTCGCATGGAGTCGCAGCCTCACGCCTGAGCGCGCGAGCAGTCTGGGCGTCGAACGCCTTGACACTCCGCAGGCAGTTGCTCGCATCGCAGATGTCGTCAGCGTGCATCTTGCGCTAAAACCCGAAACGCGCTCTCTCGTCGGCGCGGACATTTTCAATTCGATGAAGGAGGGCGCAATCTTCATCAACACATCGCGCGGCGAGGTCGTGGATCAAGCGGCGCTCCAGCAAGCTCTGAAGACTCGCAATATTCGCGCAGGGTTGGACGTTTTCGCCGCAGAGCCAACGTCTGCGACCGGAGAGTTCACAGACGAGATTGTGAAAGAGCCGAACCTTTACGGCACGCACCACATTGGCGCTTCGACGGATCAGGCGCAGGAGGCTATTGCGGCAGAAACGGTCCGCATCATTCAATCCTTCAAAGAGACAGGCCGCGTCCCGAACGTCGTCAACCTTGCAGAGCGCACGCCCGCCACGCACACCCTGGTGGTCCGCCATCAGGACCGCCCCGGCGTGCTCGCGCAAGTCCTGGATGCAATACGAAACGCTAACATCAACGTGCAGGAGATGGAGAACATAATCTTCGAAGGCTCAGAGGCCGCCGTCGCCCGCATCAACCTAGAAGCCGCACCGCCGCAAGAGACACTTGAGAGATTAAGAGCAGAGAACCCAGACATCATTGAACTTGACTTACTGGAAGTTAAAACCTAATGGCAGAGCATGAAGTTCAGAGAAAGGCCATGCAACAATTTCTTTTGAGTTCTGACTCCTGACTTCTGTATTCTGCTTTTATGAAAACCACACTCATCACAGGCGCATCGAGCGGAATAGGCGAAGCGTTCGCGCGGCGACTTGCGGCGCAGGGCGAGAATGTTCTGCTGGTGGCGCGCACGGAGGATAAGCTGGCGAGTGTATGCAATGAGTTGGGAAGGGCGAATGATATAAGCGCGCAGTACGTTGCGATGGATTTGGCGGAAACGGATGCGGCTGCACGATTGTTTGAAGAGACGAAGCGGCGAGGGCTTGAAGTTGAGATGCTGATTAATAACGCTGGCTTCGGCTCGATGGGAGATTTCACGGCGTTTGATATTGAGCGCGACATGAAGATGATTGATCTGAACATCAAGGCGCTGGTCGCGCTCACGCATTACTACTTGCCGCAGATGCGCGAGCGAAAAAGCGGCACGATCATCAACGTCGCTTCGACGGCAGCATTTCAGGGTGTGCCTTACATGGCCGTTTACGCTGCTACGAAAGCCTTCGTGCTCTCTTTCTCGGAAGCCTTGTGGGACGAGAACCGCGCGTATAATGTTCACGTGATGGCGCTCTGTCCGGGTGTCACGCAGACAAACTTTTTCGCGGCTGCGAACACAGACAAGCCGCCTATGCGAGCAATGCAAACGCCCGAACAGGTCGTTGACACAGCTTTGAAAGGTTTAAAGCGCGGCAAGAGTCACATAGTTTCCGGCTGGGCTAATTATTTGACGACTGAAACCGAGCGTCTTGTCCCGCGATGGCTCGTCGCGCGCATCGCTGGTAAAGCTATGAGACCGAAGTACGGTGAAAACAGGTAACGGGTGTCAGGTGTCGGGGGCTGGTAAAGCTTTTTACTGTCACTCGACAACTGACACCCGTCACCAAAATTTTCGGAGAAAATTTTATGACAGAACGCATTTTTAACTTCAGCGCTGGTCCGGCTGTGTTGCCGCTGCCTGTTCTTGAGCAGGCTCAGCGCGAGCTTGTGAGTTTGCCGGGTGTGGGGATGTCTGTGATGGAGATTAGCCATCGCTCTAAGACGTTTGATGAGATCATAGGGAGCGCGGAGCGAGGGCTTCGAGAGCTTCTTGGCTTGCCCGAAAATTATCACGTGCTCTTTCTTCAGGGCGGCGCAAGTTTGCAGTTTTCGATGGTGCCTATGAACTTTCTGTCCGAAGGTGGGAGCGCCGATT
>QHXM01000313.1 GCA_003222945.1 Acidobacteriota bacterium | reverse complement strand
TTGCTTCCGCTCATGGAGACATTTAATCCGAAGATGGTGGAATCGCTCTCGCGCACGGCTGAAATCCTGCGCGCGGATTCAACTTTTCTGAATGCTGCGGCTGAAGAGTTGTTGAAGATGGCGAGCGAAGAGAATGAAGAGAAGAGAGGGTCACGGGACGCTTGCTCGCTCGACGTAAATGTTCTAATGAACGCGCCGCTTGCGCATCGCAGGCGAGCTTTGCGTTTGTGGCTCTCGCGCGGGCGCGGCGATTTGAGAAGGTTGGAGTTGGTTCACCTCCTGGGCGTTGAAAAGTTGCTCGCGGGGACGCGCGGCGGGCGCGTGGCGGAATTGCCGGGCGGAAGCTTCGTCGAGCGCAGGCGAGGATTTCTCCGTTTGCACGTAAAGAATTAACCACAGAGGGCACAGAGGCAGATTAGAAATTAGAGATAGCAGATTTGAGGTTTCAAATTACTAATCTGAGATTTCCATCTCTCTCTATAAATCCTCTGTGTTCCTCTACGGTCCTCTGTGGTTAATTCTTTCCGACTGAAATCAGTTGAAAAGGTGACGCGGCTCTCCTACAATTGATTTTGACTTGCCGCCACAGGCCACCGTGCCAGGCGGTTTTCCATTTTGTAGGCCCTTTTTGTTGAAAGCGTGAAGACCCGAATGGCGGACGAGATAGTAGAGGTAAAGAGCGCGGCTGAGATAGCCGAGAGAGTTAAAGAGCTTGCCTGGGACATCACGCAGGCTTACGAAGGGCAGGACTTTACGATCCTGGGCGTGCTCGACGACAGCTTCATCTTTCTTGCAGACCTCTTGCGCGCAATCAATCATCTTACGCGCACGGCCTTCCTTCGCTACGATCATCAATCCATAGGCGGCGTTCAGGACATATCCTTTAGCACACAGGTTGATCTTTCGCGCCGCGACGTTCTGCTTGTAGAAGTTCAGGACCGCTGGCGCGGGCTTCCCTACCTTGCTACGTTTGCGCACGAGGGGCCGGGAGACGTGAAGAAAGACTGAGAATTTCGGGAAGGTTTCGGACGTATGTCGTGAAAAGCGCAACGCGGGGCGAGCGTGTGGCATCTTAAAACGTGCGCCGAAAGGTTCAGGTCAGAGCTTCCGCTTACGGCGCTGAAATAAAGAGGCAGGCGGAAGCGACAAAGGATGCCGAAACGTAGTATCATCGGCGTCGGAGGCTTGGGAAAATTTTGAGTTCTACGGCAAGACAAATAATCTTCTGGATGTTCATAGTGGTCGGGGCGCTTCTGCTCTATAAGTTCTTTGCCAATCCGCAAGGCAAGGGCGCAACGAAGATTGATCTAGCCACTTTCCAGACGAAGATACAGAACGGCGAACTGAAACAGGCTGTGTTTAAGCAGCAGGAGGTCGCCGCGACTGACAAGAGCGGAAACGAGTTTGTCGTTCCGCTCGCTAATGAATTTCTGAAAGCGGACTTGATGAAGGTCGCTTCCGAGAAGGATGCGAACGGCAAGCCGAAAGTTGATAAGGTTGAGGAGGAGACCGGCGGCAACGGTATGCTCTGGGGCGTGCTACTTAGCTGGGCGCCGATTCTCTTCATCGTGGGCATCTGGATTTTCATGCTCCGTCAGATGCAGTCTGGCGGCAACAAGGCTCTCTCATTCGGCAAGTCTCGCGCGAAACTTCTGAACAACCAGCAGAAGCGCGTGACGTTCAAGGATGTCGCAGGAGTAGAGGAAGCGAAAGAGGAGTTGCAGGAGATTATAGAATTCCTCAAAGAGCCGCAGAAGTTTCAAAAACTCGGCGGGCGAATTCCGAAAGGCGTTCTGATGATGGGACCGCCGGGAACGGGCAAGACGCTTCTGGCTCGTGCCATCGCTGGCGAAGCGAACGTTCCATTCTTCTCCATCTCAGGTTCTGATTTCGTGGAGATGTTCGTGGGCGTCGGCGCATCGCGCGTGCGTGATCTGTTCGAGCAAGGCAAGAAGAATGCTCCGTGCATAATCTTCATTGGCGAGATTGATGCTGTGGGGCGTCACCGTGGCGCAGGACTTGGCGGAGGCCATGACGAGCGCGAGCAGACCTTGAATCAGTTGCTGGTTGAGATGGACGGGTTCGAGTCGAACGACGGCGTCATCCTTATCGCTTCTACGAACAGACCCGATGTGCTAGACCCTGCGCTTCTTCGTCCCGGACGCTTTGATCGTCGCGTAGTGGTCTCTCGCCCGGACGTTCGCGGGCGCGAAGGGATATTGAAAGTTCATACCCGAAAGATTCCTCTGGGCGAGGATGTTGACATCTCTGTTATAGCTCGCGGCACGCCCGGCTTTACAGGTGCGGACCTTGCGAACCTTGTGAACGAGGCCGCGTTGAACGCCGCGCGCTACAACAAGAAGGTCGTCATGATGCCGGATTTTGAGTTGGCAAAGGACAAGGTCCTGATGGGCGCTGAGCGCAAATCAATGGTCATCTCGAACGAGGAGAAGCGCATCACTGCTTATCACGAAGCGGGCCACACGCTCGTAGGATTGAAAGTTCCGAACGCTGACCCTGTTCATAAAGTCACGATCATTCCGCGCGGTATGGCTCTTGGCGTAACACAGCAGTTGCCTGAAGGCGACCGTCACAACTACTCCAAAGAATATCTCTTGGGACAGATTGCTATCTTGATGGGCGGGCGCATCGCTGAAGATACATTCTTAGGCAGCATCACTACGGGCGCATCGAATGACATAGAGCGTGCGACTGAGTTAGCGCGAGCGATGGTCTGCGAGTACGGCATGAGTGAGCTTGGGCCTTTGACCTTCGGCAAGAAGGAGGAGCAGATATTCTTAGGCCGAGAGATTGCTCAGCACAGAGATTTCTCCGAAGACACTGCTATCAAGATCGATCAGGAAGTGAAGAAGATAATCTCCGACCAGTATGAGCGGGCCAAGAGGATCATAGAAGAGAACCGCGACACGATGGTCCGGCTATCTGAAACTCTTCTGGAGCGCGAATCACTCGACGGCGTGCAGATTCGCCGCATCGTTGCGGGACTCCCGCTCGACGACGATCAGCCACCGGCGACCAAAGATGATGAGAAGCCGCAGCTTAAAGAGCCTGCGACGAAACCTTTGAAGCCTATACTGCCGCCTATAACGGGCAGCAACCCTGCGACGGCGTAAGGCAAAAGTAAAAAGGTAAAAGGCAAAAGGGAAGAAGAGCGAAATGCTTATCTTCCCTTTTTACTTTTACCTTTTGCCTTCTTTAGTTTACTTTTGCCTCATGAAACGCGAGTGGAAACTCCCTAAGCACACGCTCACTATAGGCAAGCGCACGCTCGTGATGGGCATTATCAATCTCACGCCGGACAGTTTCAGCGAAGGTAATCGTCCTGATTTCAGTGCAGGCGGGCGATGGTTTACGCGCAAGCGCGCCTGGGATCACGTAGAGACGATGATCGAAGATGGCGTGGACATAATAGATGTCGGCGGCGAGTCAACACGCCCGGGCGCAAACCAGATTTCAGAAGAGGAAGAGATTCGCCGGACCGAAAAGTATCTAAATGTGATGATACTGCTGCACAATGATGTGCCTTACTCGATTGACACGACCAAAGCAGCGGTCGCACGTGTCGCTCTGAAGGCAGGGGTTGAGATCGTCAACGATATCTCAGGCTTGCGCTTTGATCCTTTAATCGCAGAGACGGCGGCTCATTATGATGCCGGTCTAATCCTGATGCACTCGCGCGGCACTTTCGAGACTATGCACCAGCAGGAGCCTGTCAAAGACATAATCTCTGAAGTCGCGCGAGACTGGCGGCGCGCAATCGCAGAGGCAGAGATGCGTGGCGTTAAGCGCGACAAGATTGTGCTGGACCCAGGCATAGGTTTCAGCAAGACCAAAGAACAGAACATCGAACTCATTGCAAAGCTTGATCAACTCATTGCCAGGTTTCCTGATTTCCCAATCGTCATAGGCACGTCGCGCAAGTCTTTCATAGGACACATACTGAGCGGCGCGCCCGTCAACAAGCGCGTCTTCGGCACGATGGCTTCGGTCGCTGCCGCCGCGCTTCGCGGCGCTCACATAGTCCGCGTGCATGATGTGAAAGCCGCCGTCGAGACTGTGCGAGTTGTAGATGCGATCAAGGATGCGGCGCGTTAGAGACGAGCGGTTTGACATGCTCTGTGATTGATTCATATTATCTGCAATCCCTTCTGAAAAGTTCCGTAGCGGAGAAAAAGATGTCGTTTGCCAAAAGAGTCTTGCGCGCAATCGCGCTTCTTTCCACACTCGTTTTAGTCTCAGGCTTCACAGAGTGCTACAAGCCTGTGACGAAAAACCAACTGCCTGCGCGGATACGCACAATCGCCGTTCCAGCGTTTCAGAATCAGGCGCTGCGCTACAAGATAGAGCACCGCTTTACGGAGGCCGTCATCAACGAAATTGTTCGTAGAGGTCGCGGGCTTCGAGTTCAAGCGGAGCGCGAAGGCGCTGATGCCGTAATTGACGGCGTCATCAAGAGTTTCAACTTCGGGGGCGTGCTGCTGGATGCTCGCGGGCGCGCTCGCGTCTTCGAGGTCACGGTCACAGCCGCCGTTACCGTGCGCGATCAGGTCGAGAACCGCGTACTCTACGACAACCAGAACTACGTCTTTCGCGGCGAGTTCGAGTTTGCGGACGACCCGCGCTCATTCTTCAACGAGGAAGACCCTGCGATAGGGCGCATCGCACGCAGCTTCGCAGAAAGTGTTGTCTCAACTCTAATCAACGGCTTTGGCGTCACGAACGAGAAATGAGCCTGCTCTCAAGACAGGATTTACATCGCGCTCTGAAGCAGGGCACGATTCTTCCGCTCTATCTTCTCTTCGGCGAAGAGAGTTACCTGCGCGACCTGGCTGCGCACGCAATCACGGACGCTAGCCTGAAGGACTCGCCCTTGCGCGAGTTCAACGAATCGAGCTTCAGTCTCACGACGACAGACGTTCAGCAGGCGATTGCCGTAAGCTGCCAGTTGCCTATGATGTCCGCGCGCCGCGTCGTCGAGATACGGGATTTCGGTCGCTTGCGCGAGGCAGATGAAGAAGCCCTGATGCGCTACGTCACGCGACCCGCAGAAACGTCCGTCGTCATCTTCGTCGCAGACGATCTGGACAAACGACGCAAGTTGAGCAAGATGCTTATGGACGTTTGCGCAAGCGTAGAGTTTGCGCCGCTCAAGGATGAGGAGCTTGCGGATTGGGCTAAGAGGCGTCTAAGGGATTTGAAAGTACAAACTGACGAAAGAACTCTGCACCAGATCGTAGCGTTAGTCGGAAGCGACGTTCGCACGCTCTCAAACGAGCTTGAAAAGCTTGCGACAGCAGTGCTCGACACAGGATTTATAACGATGGAGATGGTTGACGCGCTGGTGGGGCGCTCGCGCGAGTTGTCAAACTTTGAATTAACGGATCATCTAGTAGCGCGAAACCGCAAGCGAGCCTTGCAGACTCTTCGTCGTCTTTTGGACGACGGCGCAGAGCCTGTGATGTTGATCGGTCTGATTGCGAGCAACTATCACCGGCTCGCGCTCGCCAAAGAGTTGATGTCTAAGGGTGCGCCCAATAACGAAGTCTATCGTCAGGTTGGAATTTTCGGTCGGCGTGAGGAATTCTTAGCCACAGCGCGCCGCAGCGACGCATATCAACTCGCGCGCAGCATCGAACGCATCGCCGCCGCAGACTTGGCAATCAAAACCTCGCAGGCAACTCCGCGCCTGCAATTAGAGATTCTCATCTGTGAATTATCCAGGTAAACTTTGACGGAAGAATTAACCACAGAGGACACAGAGGGCACAAAGGATTTTTATAGGGATTTGAAATAACAGATTACAAGTTTGAAATAGCATATTTGAGATTTCTAATTTCTAAATCTTCCTCTGTGTTCCTCTCCGGTCCTCTGTGGTTAATTCCCATCTCAAAAATTGAGCGGCTTCACATCCGGCTCTATCCACATCTTTCTAGCTTCCTCCGAAGAAAGAATCTGCTTGCTGTAGTATTCAAAGATGAGTTGTGAATTGCCGTAAACTTCAATCATCTCGTTAGCGATGTCATTGACTGAGCGCGTAATGTCCGCGCGGTCAAGGAAGCTGCGAATCAGCTTGATCCAAAAGAGCGTAATCGTCTCGTTATATTTCAAGCGGTCAACGTGGTTGTGATCCAAAAAGCGATAAAGAGCGGCTCGCATACGCTCCAACGTTTCCGCGACCGACAATTGCGAAAGATGCAGGTATGCGAACGCTACCGTCAGATGCGAGCGATGGTTGAAGTCCTGTGGTTGCGTCGTGCAGAATTCAAAGCCGCGTACAACCGCTTCAATCTCATCCGCGCCCCTGTAGTAATCATTCGAGTCAGACATGAGAATTCTCCTAACACTCTCGGAAGATAAAAAGCGAGGCGGACCGGAATCATCTCGGCCCGCCTCGCTAGTTAAAATTTTCTGTAAAGCTTCCGCTTACTTCGCGCCTGTTTGATTAACGCGCGCGGTCAATCTGGATTTGTAGCGCGCTGCTGCGTTGCGATGAAGAACGCCCTTCTGAATCGCTTTATCAATTGTCGAAATCGTCTCCGGCAATAGCTCCTGAACTGTGTTTGCGTCGCCGCCGCTCAAAGCAGTGCGCAGCTTCTTGATCGAAGTGCGAAGTTTCCCACGGTTGCTGCGGTTAATCTCCCGGCGCTTCTCGTTCTGGCGCATACGCTTCTCTGCTGATTTATGGTTTGGCATAACTCTCTGAATCTCTCTCCCCGTAAACGTTATTCTCTAATGTTTAGTTTGCAATAGTTTCGATAGTCAGCTTTTTCGACTACCAGCGCAAAGGGCAAAGTATAGGTGTCGCACACCTTGAGTGTCAAGGCGAGCACTGGATGCGAAACGGCTGTTTCTCATGTTCACAATCGCATTGACACTCCTGCTTTGCATGTAGTAGCGTCCGAAGCATGTTGATAGATATGCAACTGAACTCTTCCAGACCTCTCAAACCGGCCTGCGCGCTGCGCGACATTCACCCCCGACAAGGAGATTTTTGCACCTTTTGAAGAAGATAGAACTTCCACCCAGAGGCCTTGAGACGCTCTTCGGCGTACACGACCAGAACATCAAATACCTTGAATCCCTGTTGGACGTTCGCATCAACGCGCGCGGCCAGGATTTGACAGTTGACGGCGACCCAAAAGATGTAGAGACGGTCGAACGCATCCTCGAAGACTTCGCAGAGCTTTTCACAGAAGGGAAGACCTTCACGGACCGCGAACTCAGAGAAGCCTTCGCACAGATTGCAGAAGACCGCGCGTATTCTTTGCGCGACTATTTCACGAAAGCGCGCTTCAACCCCGCTGGCAAAAAACAGGTTGCGCCAAAGTCCGCGAACCAGCGCCGTTATATCGAGGCGATTCGTGATAAAGATGTTGTCTTCGGTATAGGTGTGGCTGGCACAGGAAAAACGTATATTGCGGTGGCAATGGCTGTGCAGGCGTTGATGCAGAAAGAGGTTGAGCGAATCGTGCTAGCGCGTCCTGCGGTTGAAGCTGGCGAGAAGCTTGGATTTTTGCCCGGTGATTTGCAGGACAAAGTTGATCCCTATTTGAGACCACTCTACGATGCGCTATTTGATCTGATTGACTTCGAGCGCGTAACAAGGCTCTTAGAAAAGCGCGTCATTGAAGTTGCGCCACTGGCTTTCATGAGAGGAAGGACGCTTGGAAATGCTTTCATCATCCTGGACGAAGCACAGAACACAACGAGCGAGCAGATGAAGATGTTTCTGACGCGCATAGGTTTTGGCTCAAAGGCCGTCATCACAGGCGACGTGACGCAGATTGATCTTCCAACGGGAAAGCGCAGCGGATTGATTGAAGCCGAGCGCGTGCTATCAAACATAGAAGGCATAGAGTTCATCTACTTCACAGAAAAAGATGTCGTGCGTCACAGCCTCGTGCAGATGATTATCAAGGCTTACGAAGCGCATTCCAGCAAGAGCAATATTTAAGGTGTCAGCCCCTTCAATACTTCAAATCAGGCCGTGCAGATAGCATATAGGGGCGTAAACATGGCTCGTTGCGCTGTAGAGATGGCGTGTCGGGCTGTATAGATAGCAGATTCAGATGCACAAATAGCAAATCGAGGCGTAAATATTACTTACGCACGGTGAAAAATAGCTGGCGTGAGCGAAAATTGGCTTGCGGGGCGCGATATTTTACTTGCGCGGAGCGAAAATTGATTGGCGGAGCGCGAGAATTTACTGGCAGAGTGTGAGAATTTACCTGCGGGGCATAAAAATTAGCTTGCAAGGTGTGAGAATTGACTGGCGAGGTGTGAGAATTTGTTAGCAGGGCGCGAAAATTGGCTTGCGGGGCGCGAAAGATGACTTGCGCGGGGCGTTATATGGCTCGCGCAGGTTCAAACTTAGCTAGCGCGGAGTGAAATGTTGCTTGTAGAAGAAGATGATTGAGGTCGTGAACCGCCAACGTAAGGTCACGCTGGATTGTGAAGGGTGGCGGGCGTTTACAGAGAGGGTGTTGAAGGTTGTGCCTGCGAATGGAGCGGGTGTGACCGTTGCTTTCGTCTCTGACCGACAGATGCGCGTGCTTAATAGTCGCTGGCGTGGTAAGGGGGAGACGACTGATGTGCTATCGTTTCCTGCCGAGCAGGATGAGTTTGAGAAGTTGGAAGGTGCGAGCTTAGGCGACGTTGTGATTTCGGTTGAGCAGGCTCGGCGACAGGCCAACGAACACAATCTAAGGTTTGAAACGGAAGTAGAGCAACTAATCTTGCACGGCCTTCTTCATCTATGCGGCTACGATCACGAGACGGATAAGGGCGAAATGAATCGTTTGGAACTCAGCCTTCGCCGCAGACTTGGAATATAATTCGTAAATCGTAAATCGTAAATAGAGGCTATTTTCTATTCACGATTTACGATTCACGATTCACGGCTTTTATATGGGAATAGAAATAGTAATCGCTTGTTTGCTGCT
>QHXM01000312.1 GCA_003222945.1 Acidobacteriota bacterium | reverse complement strand
CTCGCATGTCGCGTCGGGCGTGCGCGAGTTACCGTGCACCGCCACATTCGCCCCTGCTTCGGCGAGAGCAACAGCGATAGCAGCACCGAGTCCTGCGCTCGCTCCCGTCACGAGAGCTACACGATCATCTAATTTGAACTTATCCAGAATCATCGGATTTCAGATTTTAGATTTTAGATTTGAATTGGCTGGCTCTCAGTCTCCGCTTATGCAAGCTATTGACAGTTGAGGGCGGAATCCAAAATCTAAAATTCCAATCAGTCTTTCACGGATTCTAAACCCGATCCGCTTGCGGCAAAGTCCGGTTGAACATTTACGACTCCGTACTTTCTGTCTTCGCCTTCGCGTATCGCGGCCATCATCCACAAAAAATTTATCTGCCCGCCGGGTGCTGCAACGTTCGGATGATAACCTTTCGGCATCAGCACAACGTCGCCTTCGCGCACGACCTGAATCAACTCAGGATTCTCAGGGTCAGTGTAAACGAACTGCACGCCGAAAGTGGGCGCGGGCATGTCTATGTAAAGATACGCCTCTTCGAGCATACGCGAGTGTTCGTGCGGCGGCCAGCTAGTCCAGTTGCCGGGGCGCGAGAACGTTACGCCGAACATAATGCGCCCCGCTTGTACGTTGCTACCGATCAGAACATTCATGTCACGTTCAGCCGGAGGCTTACCGGCTATGATGTGCAGCTTTGGATTCTCTCGCACGTCTGCGAAGCGGACCACCTGCACAGGATAGCGACCGTCAACAGGCGCGGACACTTCAGCAAGGTCGCAACCCGCATCGCCTTTCGCGCGGACTTCTATACGCGAGTCGCGCGGGATGTAGAGAGCGTCGTAGCGACCTAGTTCATAAGTCTCGCCAGCAACTGAAACTTGAGCCGCGCCGTTCAGGCAGACGAGTCCCGTCTCGTGATCTTTATTATCGAATGCTACGGCCTCGTCGCCTGCATCGAGCGTGATGCGTCCGTAATGCAAATAGCGCGCAGCCGTTCTGCCCGGCTCAACTGCTGTGCGGCGTCCCTTGCCCTTGTGCGTCGCCGGGACAAAGCAGGTCTCCGGGCTAATCTCGTGCGTCTGTATCTGCTGGCTCATTGTTGATTCCCTTTCATGATCTCATGCGCTCCATCTGAGCGCCTACGTTAATGGCTACCATCACACTAAGCTTTCAGCCTCAAGCACGTCGGGCAGCACTAGCGAACGAAGGTTCGGGTGCAAGCGCGTCCAGAGACCTGGATTTTCGTCTAACTGCTGTGCGCGCTCATGTGGGTCAGAAGCTATCTCGGTTTCAAGCACGCGGCGGAAGCTGCCGCGCTTGGCTGGCGCTGTGCTGGCGTCAACGATTGACTGCACTACGCGGCGCGCACGAAGGATTGCGGCTGGTCCGAGCGTTAATATGTGCGTCGCTGCTCGACACTCCGCCTCGTCCGTTTCAGTCACACGGCTTCCGCCAGCTTTGAACTTGCTGATGTGGTGCTCAAGGATACTCGAAGAGATTGGAATTAACCCTGCGACATCTTCTGCATTAGCGCCTGAGCCTGGTTTGATGTAAGCGAGATGCGAAGCCGCGTTCGGCTCTGGACCTAGACCCAGAAAGAAGATGTCAATGCCTCCGAGCGATTCAAGCTTCTCAATGTAGCGCGTCAACTCCTCTTCAAGATTGTCCGTATCCGTCCGCATCGAAGTGAAGCTTTTAACTTTTCTGAAGAAGTCATCGCCCAAAAGCCGCTCGAAATCGCGCACGAAGCTCAAGCCATTATCCATTCGCATTGGCGCGAGCGCGTCCTGTGTGAAAACATGAAGACGAGAAAGCAGGTCGTCTGCCTTATCAGTTCCGGCAAGTTCGCCTAGCTGGCGATGAAGAGCCTGCGCGCCGCGACCGCCTAAGAGGATGATGACAAGGTCGCTCTGCTTTCGGCGCGCGGTCTCCTCTATCTCTTCAAGCATGGCGCGACCGACCAGTTCTTCCGACTCCTTAACATCAGGATTGATTTTCTGGACCGAAAGACGCGCTAGTAGTTCTTGGCCGTCCGGTTCTTCATGGCCGAGCCAGACGTTATTGCCTACGACGCGACGCTTGATACTCTGCGGGACTGGAGCAGACACTTCTTCCTCCTTGAAACGCTCACTCAAACCTATAGTGGTATAACCAATCAGCTTTTAGACTGCTTTTACCATACAACTCTTGAGTTAGACAAGTAAGCCCTAAATTGCTCTATTCTGAAATCCCTTGATGCTTGACAAAGATTTGAGCGCGATGCTACACGTTACTCATCTATCTAATTGGTATTACCTTTATCAACCAGTCTTCAACTCGACTCAGTCAAGATTTTCTGATGAAGAGTTTGCAGATTTGAGAGCACAATTGATGCAGGAGGCAGTCTCTCTCGTTGAAGATTAAGCCGAAGTCGGGGTGTCGCTGGGATTGTGTGAGTCTGGGCGAAGTGATGCTCAGGCTCGATCCGGGCGATGAACGGATTCACACGACTCGCACCTTCCGTGTGTGGGAAGGCGGCGGCGAGTATAACGTTGCGCGTGGGCTTAAGCGTTGCTTCGGGATGGAGACCGCAGTTGTCACAGCGCTCGCGGATAATCCTGTTGGAAGATTGGTAGAGGACTTAATCTATCAGGGCGGTGTGGACCAATCGCACGTGCGTTGGGTCAAGTACGACGGCGTTGGCCGCACCGTTCGCAACGGATTGAACTTCACAGAGCGCGGGTTCGGTGTGCGCGCCGCGCTCGGCTGCTCTGATCGCGGGCACACGGCTGTCTCGCAACTCAAAGCTGGCGATATTGATTGGGATGAGATTTTCGGCAAAGAGGGAGCGCGTTTGTTTCACACGGGCGGCATCTTCGCCGCACTATCGGAAACCACGCCGCAGGTCGCGCGCGAAGCGATGGAGGCTGCCAGGCAGCACGGCACAGTTATCTCTTATGATTTGAACTACCGGCCTTCGCTCTGGAAATCAATCGGGGGGCGCGAGCGTGCGCGCGAAGTCAACCGCGAGTTAGCGCGCTACGTTGACGTGATGATCGGTAACGAGGAGGATTTTACAGCGGCGCTCGGTTTCGAGGTAGAGGGGCTGGACGAGCATCACTCTAAACTGGATATAGAAAATTTCAGGCGCATGATCGAGCGCGCTGTTGCGGAGTATCCTAACTTTCAGGTGGTGGCAACTACCTTGCGCAATGCGAAGACTGCGAGCATCAACGACTGGGGCGCTGTCTGTTATGCCGACGGTGAATTCTACAAGTCGGCGGCGCGCGAGAATCTGGAAATCTTTGACCGCGTGGGCGGCGGCGACTCCTTCGCTTCCGGCTTGATCTACGGTTTCCTGACGGACAAGGGCGCGCAGTATGCTGTCGAGTGCGGCGCGGCGCACGGCGCTCTAGCCATGACGACTCCGGGAGATACAACTATGGCGACTCTTGCTGAGGTCGAGCACGTGATGAAGGGCGGCGGCGCTCGCGTAGAGAGATAAAGAGGTGGCGGTGAAGCTTACAATGAATAAAGAATATGTGTTAAGTCGCATCAGAGAGGTCGGCATTGTGCCCGTCGTGCGCGCGTCTTCGGCGGATGAGGCGTTCGAGGCCATAGAAGCGATCAAGGCGGGCGGCATTCCGATTTTAGAAATCACAATGACTGTGCCACGCGCCCTGAGCGTCCTCGAACGTGTGAGGGCTTCTTACGGCGACGATGTGATTGTCGGTGCTGGCACCGTTCTGGACGCGGAGACCGCTCGCGCGTGCATTCTAGCGGGTGCGCAGTTTATCGTAAGTCCCGCACTCAATCTGGACACGATCTCGTGCTGCCACAGGTACAGCATCGCGGTTATGCCCGGCGCGCTGACGCCGACTGAAGTTGTGCAGGCATGGACGGCTGGCGCAGATTTCGTAAAGGTGTTTCCGGCGGGAGCAATGGGCGGCGCTAATTACATTAAATCTTTGAAAGCGCCGCTGCCGCAGATAGAACTCGTGCCGACGGGCGGCGTGTCACTGAAAACTGCTGCGGACTTTATACGCGCTGGCGCGAGCGCGCTAGGCGTGGGCGCAGACCTTGTGGACACGAAGGCGCTCGGCGAAGGACGTGCTGATCTTATTACTGAACGAGCGCGCCAGTTCGTTGAGATCGTAAGGACGGCGCGCGCTTGATAAGTTGTGATGGCGCAGGCGAATTGAAGTAGCTACGAGTGGCGCATCTGCTTTGTCCGGCTTACTACGTTTTGGAACTTGCGTGGCCGCCGTTGCCGTTACCATCAGAGGGTGGCGATATGCTTCCGACACCCACTGCCTCTTCCAACTCCCAGCCGCGCTTGGCATTTATCAGGTGAACACGCATGGCCTCGCGCGCCGCTTCCACGTCGTGCTTTCGTATAGCGTTGTAGATTGAGCGGTGCATCTCTGCGGACTGCTTCAAGTCCGTTGCGCGCTTAACGGTCTTGATACGCACGTCGAAGAGAAGCTTCGACACCATGTTCACGAGCGCCGTCAGTATTCTGTTACCGGATGCGGCTGCCACTGCCTGATGGAATTGAACGTCGTGTATAAGAAACTGCTCAGGGTCGTCGAGCGAGGCGAACATTCCTGTTATCTCTTCTGACATCGTCGCCATGTGGTCGCCCGTGGCGCGCTCTGCGGCGAAGCCCGCGACCGACATCTCAAGCGCAAGACGCGCCTCAAACATCTCATCCGCAGTGAAGCCGTGCAGCGACGCCATCAAATGCAAAGGGCTTATGTCGAGCGTAGGTTGCTCGTCGGTTTTGACAACGAAAGTTCCAGCGCCCTGGCGCGACTTCAACACACCCATTGCGGAGAGCGAGCGAATCCCTGCGCGCAGAGTGGGTCGGCTGACTCCCAGCATCTTTGCAAAATCGCGTTCGGGGGGCAGACGGTCGCCCGGTCTGAGTTCGCCGCCATGTATCATCTCTCTCAGCCGCGAGATAACTTCTTCGGAAGTCGTCCCGCGACGTTCTGAGTCAATAGGTTTCGATATTCTTTTTTCTGAATCGGTCATACCTTTTGTGTTGTCTGAGGAAATATCTTGACCACAGAAGGAGAAATGAGCGGTGCCGTACAATTCTGCGACCCGACACCAACCCCTTAAGTCAGAGCACATATTAACCGTTTTCTCATGCTTTGTCGAACAGATTATTTTTGCGGCATCGTAAATGGTATTACCATTTCATGATAAGCGGGAATTTACGCCCTGATTCCGCAAAGAGATTTCAGAGAGTCGCGGGACATTTCGGTCGAGGCAAAACCGGCAGAAGTTCGTGCGTGCCGTTTAGGTGTGCGTGCGCTCATTTCCGAAGAGAGAATAATTTAGTGACAAGACAATCAAGAAGTGCAACAATGCACGACCGCGACGGTCTTCTGCATCGACTGATGCTTAATCCAGAGGTAACTCCGAAGACCTGAATGTAGCTGAGCCTTCGGGCTAATCCCCTCGAGGCGCTCTATCTGTAAATCACTCGTTCAAACCAGAAGAAAACTTCTGTTAAATATTGCGCGTTCATTTCAGCTTGTCGCACACCTTGTGTGTTGGCGCGTTCCCTTTAGGATTAAATGCTCCCGCGACCCAAGAGGCCGGAAGCGCACAAGGTTCAACTATCATCTCAAAGTCAGAGACTCTGTAACCCCAATTGCTGGAGAGCTTCTATGATGTTCACAATACTTAAGCGAAAGAAGAAAGAGATTTCGCAGACTCGATTGTCCATCCCCTTGACTGTAAGGCTATCAAAAACGAGAGTGCTCAGCATTCTCCCGGTCTGCGCATTTATCATCACGACTCTTCTCATGCCTGTCGTTGAGCCTGCAACTACGCACGCAGGAGGCGGAGTAGGAGCGAGCGCAGGTTCGGATGCGCCTCATGCGGCAGGCGGTAATCACATCAAAGAGGTTGTCTCTGAGCGATTTCAAAAGAAGTATCAGAAGTGGAAGGCTGAGTATCTTTCGACAAAGGTGGGACAGGAGCAGTGGGAGAAGTACGCGCACAGCAGCAACTTTACTCTGACGATCATCATGTCGGAGGAAGCAGGTCGCGGCGCAGGAACAGATCAGTATCGCTGGAACGATAGCGGCCAACTGATTGCGGCTACGATTACGCTGGGCGATCAGGCGGACGAAGGTTTCCCAAGCCCCTTTAATTATCCCGTCACAAGCTCTCTGGCACACACAGAGCCATTCCCTCCGATCAGCGGAAGCATTCTGGCTGCTACAAAGCTTGCGCACGAGTTCGGTCACGTCATTCAAGTAGGCACGGCGGACGCGCGGCTCTTTCAACTACAGAACAAGTTGATTCCCATCTACAACCACATATTGCTGAGCAACGGCAGAAACACTAGCGACCCTAAGCTTTTAGAGTTGGCGAAGCAGATGAAGGGGACGCCCGTTGAAATCGGTCAGGATAGAGAGTTGTGGGCCGAAAGCTATGCCCTCAGCTTTTTACGCGAAAGGTGTCCAGAAGACGGCGAGTACAAGTCTATATTCAAGGCCATCAAGAGCGCCGTCGAGAGCTACGCCAAAGAGCACATGGACCGCTTCCGCTGAAGAAGTGCGTAAAATGTATGTTCGGGCTTGACGCCTTGACACCTGCGTAACCTCTGGTAAGTTTTATCTTCCCGGTTTGATATAACCTATTCACTTTTGAGCGTAACTATCGGTCTGCCTGTTGACGACGAGCGCGTGCTTGCCTGGATTCGCTCGCTCAGCATTGGATGAAAGCAGATCGTCTAAAAGATTATGCGAGGAGTTTCTATGAAAAGCGCTTTTCAAATAGTTCTCTTCTCTCTTCTGTTAATCACGGGAGCGAAGTTCGCGCAGGCGCAGACTCAAGCGCTGTCCGAGCGCATGGCTGCAACCGCAATGACGCTCTGGAAAGATTCTGCGGGAAACGAGACCGCGAAACTTGATAAATGGAATTACGATCAGGGCGTGTTGATGCGCGGGCTGGAAGGAGTTTGGGAAAGAACCGCCGACGGCCACTATTTCAAGTTCATACAGCAGGCCATTGACCATTTTGTAAATGACGATGGAACGATTCGCACCTACAAACTCGATGACTACAACCTGGACAATATACTTAACGGTAGAATCCTGCTTCTGCTTTACAAGGTGACTGAAAAGGAGAAGTACAAGAAAGCTGCTGATACTTTGCGCGAGCAGTTGAAGACTCACCCGCGCACTTCGGAAGGCGGCTTCTGGCATAAGAAGATTTATCCTTCGCAGATGTGGCTCGACGGCCTCTACATGGGAGAGCCTTTCTATGCAGAGTACGCCGCGACGTTTCATGAAGACGCGGACTTCGACGACATTGCGAACCAGTTCATACTGATGGAACGTCATGCAAGAGACTCGAAGACAGGACTGCTCTATCACGGCTGGGACGAATCTGGAAAGCAACGTTGGGCTGATCCCGCGACAGGGCATTCACCGAACTTCTGGGGCAGGGCTATGGGCTGGTACGCGATGGCGATTGTTGATGTGCTCGATTATTTTCCTAAAGATCATCCAAAGAGAAATGAGTTGCTTTCGATATTGAAACGCTTGGCTTCCGCAATTGAGAAATTTCAAGACACGAAATCCGGCCTCTGGTACGAAGTGCTGGATAAAGGCGGAGCGGAAGGAAATTACCTGGAAGCTTCGGCCTCATCAATGTTCGTTTATGCTTTAGCGAAAGCTGTTCGTAAGGGCTACTTGCCGGACTCTTATCTAAAGGTCGCACAGCGAGGTTACGAAGGAATACAGAAACAGTTTATTGAAACTGAACGAAGCGGGCAGGTGAATCTGAAAGGCACTGTCAGCGTCGCAGGTCTTGGCGGCAATCCTTACCGCGACGGAAGCTATCAGTATTACTTGAGCGAGAAGGTTGTGACGAACGATCCCAAAGGCGTTGGCGCGTTTCTTATGGCC